>JAVBRV010000382.1:0-13698 GCA_031547585.1 Victivallaceae bacterium | reverse complement strand
ACGAAGCCTCCGGCCGGATCGCCATGCAGCCCGGCAGCATTCTCACCCCCAATGCCGTCGTCCGGCTGCAATACTAAGAGGTCCCGCCATGAACGCCACTCCCCTTACCAATCTCAAGGAACGGCTGAGCGCCCTCCTCGTCGCGGGCGTCGCCCGGCTCGACGAAGATTTCCGGCTGAAGCGGGCCGTCGACGACCTCGCTCCCCTCGCCGCCGCCTCGCCCCTCTTCGCCCGCATCGAAGCCATGGCGAAAAAACTGCTCGCCCCCGACGCCGAAAACCGCGCGCTTCAGCTCTTCGACCTCCTGGCGCTGGTGGATGCGGTCCTGGCCACCCAGGCGACCACCGCCGTTCCCGGAACGCTGGAGGAAATTCCCCTGACGCCGGGGCAAAGCGTCCCTTCGGCCCCCTACAGCCGCCTCGTTCCCCTCCTCACCGCCCTCACCGGAACCGGCGGCGGCCGTCACTCCATCATCATGGCGGCGCTCGAAGGCGCTCCGGAGCTGCTGCTCGACCACCGCCTCCGCGAAGCCGTCACCGGGGGCCTCGACGACAGCTACTCCGAAACCGCCGACCGGGTCGCAATCTGGCTGGGAAAGCACGCCGACGCCTCCTTCATTCCCCTGCTCAAAAAGGGCTTCAACTACTCGAATAAAAGGGCGGGCGTCCGGCGAATCAAACTCCTCAGCAAGCTGGCCGGAGCCGCCGAAAACGATTTTTACAAGCATTGCCTCAACGTCTTCTTCTTCCATCACAAAGAGGGTCAGGTCGCCGCCATCGAGGCGCTGCGCCACGACCCGGGGAACGCCGAATACCTCCTGATGCTGGCGGCAAACGAGAAGGGCAGCCTCCGGACGGCGGTCCAGCAGGCGCTGGCCTGGATCGACACCCCCGAAGTCGACGCCTACTGGCGGAAACTGTGCGGAAAACGTCCGGCGACGGTGGCGAAATTCCTGTCGCTGCGCCCGACGCCCTGGGTCGGCGAACTGGCGGCCGAGGAGTTGACCGAGGCCCTCACGAAGCACGAAGCCGCCACGGGGAAGATCGTCCTGACCAAAGAGGAGTGCAAACGCCTGACCACGCTGTTCGCCCTGATCGGCATGAAGGAGACGCCGAAGGTCCTGGAGTTCTACCGTTTCGGGGCGGCACGGGCCGAACTCCTGGAGCGGCTGACCTGTGAAGGCGAAGCGCCGCCCAATGTCCGCACCCTGCCGCGGCTGCTGACGGAGAGCCTGGTCGCCACCGGCTTCCCGGCGCTGGCGGAGTTGGCCCGGGAACTCCGCGCCCAATATGGCGAACTCTGGGTGGAATCGGCCTTTACCGGCGCCTTCCTCACCCGTCCCGCCGGGGAGGTGTTCGAAAGCTTTTCGCCCCACCTTCTCGCCACCCGCGGTTTCACCTTCTTCCGCAAGGCGAACATCAATGAAGAGCGGGGGGCGCTGCTGGAAGTGCTGACCCGGATTCGCCGCCTCCACTCCGGTAAACAGCAGATGGAGCTGTCGATCGACGACCTGCGGGGGAAAGCGGAGTTCGCCGCGCCCCTGGCGGAGCCCGCCGATCCCCGCTGGCCGGCGCTGCTGGTGGAGACGAAGGTCTCCGAAGCGGCGCTGATCAGGACTACCGGGCGCGGCCTCTTTCAAACGCTGATCCAGCTCGGCAACCCGAGAGAAGACGCCGCCCTCCGGCAGACGCTGTGCGCCTATTTGCTCAACCGACCGGATAAGGAGTGGCGACTCCCCGACTTGTTATTATTGCTGGAATTCGGCCACCGGAATTTCCGCGGACTGCTGGCGCGAATGATGAAAAGCAACGACGACTACTGGACCGCCACCTTGAGCCTTGATTACCTGCGCCGCCTCCCCTTCACGTCGACGGAGGCGGGCGAAGAGCTGCTGGAGATCGTCAACTGGTTCTCCAAACGCCACCCCAACGACGCCAACCTGGCCAAGCTGCGGCAGACTGCCGAGTGGCTGCTGAACGGCGGCGACCCGAAAAATCTATGAGGAGAAAATGGAGAAAACGAAACGAACGCCAATCGGATTCAGGAAGGACATTTTGCCTATCCTGCTTCTGACGGCATTCTGGATCGTTCTCCATAACTGTTGTGTAATTGCGTACGGAGCAAATCATTTCACGGGTGATTTCCGTCATTCCATTGGAATTGATTTGCTGATTTTGATTGTGTTGCCGGCGGCATTCCTGCGATATTTTCCTTGGGGAAATATCATCATTCGTCTTGTGCTGGGATTGTTTGCCGTTTTTCTCAATTTTTTCTTCATGCCGACATATTGACTATGGAATAAACAAGGAAAACCGATTCATGAATGAAACCAAGGTCCAGCGGCTCCCGGCCGAGGAGCTGTTCGCCGCCGAGCTTGACGCTCTCATCTCCGCCGAACGCGACCCGGTGCCGACCGGGTGGAAGATGTCGCCGCGCTCCGTCCTCACCTACATCACCGGCGGCAAGGCAAAGGGCATCGCCGTCACCCCCAAGTACATCGGCCACAAGCGGCTGGTGGAGATCGCCATCGCCACCTTGGTCACCGACCGGGCGCTGCTCCTCGCGGGCGAACCCGGCACCGCCAAGTCGTGGCTGTCGGAGCACCTCGCCGCCGCCATTAACGGCGATTCGACGCTGGTGGTCCAGGGAACCGCCGGAACCACCGAGGAGCACATCCGCTACTCCTGGAACTACGCCATGCTGATCGCCCGCGGCCCCTCCACCGAAGCCATGCTGAAGAGCCCCGTCTACCGGGCGATGGAAGCCGGGGCGCTGGCCCGCTTCGAGGAGATTTCGCGCTGCGCGGGCGAGGTTCAGGACGCCTTGATCTCGATTCTCTCCGAAAAGCGCCTCTCCGTGCCCGAGCTGGGGTTGGAGCTCCCCGCCCGCAAGGGATTCTCGGTCATCGCCACCGCCAACACCCGCGACAAGGGGGTCAACGAGATGTCGGCCGCCCTGAAGCGGCGCTTCAATATCGTGGTGCTCCCGGCCCCGCCCACGCTGGCCTCCGAAATGGAGATCGTCCGCACCCGGGTCGAACAGCTCGCGGGCAGCTTCGACCTCAACGCCCGCATGCCCGCCGACACGGTGGTCGAGCGGATCTGCACCATCTTCCGCGAACTCCGTGGGGCCGTCACCCTCGACGGCAAGCAGAAATTAAAGGGCACTTCGGGGGTCCTCTCGACCGCCGAGGCGATCTCACTTCTCGCCAACTCGATGGCGCTGGCCGGGAGCTTCGGCAGCGGCGAAATCGCCGACCGCGATCTCGCGGCGGCGCTCCAGGGCGCGGTGGTCAAAGATGAAGAGAAAGACCGCCCCGCCTGGAAGGAGTACCTCGAAAACGTCATGAAGAAACGCGGCTCCGGGTGGAGCGGGCTCTACCTCGCCTGCCGGGAACTGAACGACCTGTAATGAACCACCCCCTCCATTTCGGTGTCCGCCACCTGTCGCCCGCCGGGGCCTGGCACCTCCGGCGGCTGCTGGCGCGCGAACGGCCCCGGCTGGTCCTGGTCGAGGGTCCGGCTGACCTGACGGAGCTGCTCCGCCACCTGGTCCGGCCGGAGACCGCGCCGCCGGTGGCGCTGCTCGCCTACTCCGCCACGCCCCCCATCCGGATCATTCTCTACCCCCTCGCCGAATACTCCCCCGAGTACCAGGCCGTGCTCTGGGCGCATGAGAACCGGGCCGAATGCCGCCTGATCGACCTGCCCTCGGGCAACTTCCTCGCCCTGCAGGAGTTCGAGGCTCGCCGGGAGGAGGGTGGCGATCCCTTCGACCCCTACCGGCTGCTCGACGAACTCTCCGGCGAAGACGATCACGAGACCTTCTGGGAGCACGTCATCGAACACGCCACCGCCGAGGACGCCTACCTCCGGGGCGCGGGCGAATTCGGCGCGCACCTCCGCGAGCTCGCTCCCGACCGGAACGACGCCGTCAACGTGGTCCGCGAAGCCTATATGAAGCGCGAGATCGCCCGCGCCCTCGCCCAAGGCTTCGCCCCCGGCGAAATCGTCGTGGTCACCGGCTCCTACCACGTGGCGGGCCTCCGCGACGACCGCCTCGCCCCGATGACCGACGCCGAATACGCCGCGTTGCCGAAGCTGGAGGCGAAAGCCACCCTGATGCCCTATTCGGATTACCGCCTCTCGGCCCGGTCCGGCTACGGCGCGGGCAACAAGGCCCCCGCCTACTACCGTCTGCTCTGGGAGGGACTGCAAGCCGAAGACCTCACTGCGGTCACCGTCGGCTACCTGTCGCGCATCGCCGCCTGGCAGCGGAGCCACGGCAACCCCGTTTCCGCCGCCGAGGTGATCGAGGCGGTCCGGCTGGCGCCGGAGCTCGCCCGGCTGCACGGTTTCGAAACGCCCTCCCTCGCCGACCTCCGCGACGCGGCGGTGACCTGCCTCGGGCACGGGAACCCCGGCGAAATCGCGCTGGCCGTGGCCGATACCGAAATCGGCACCCGCGTCGGCAGCCTCCCCGAGGGGGTGGTGCAGACCTGCCTGCAGGAAGATTTCAACCGTCAGCTCAAAGACCTGCGGCTCGAAAAGTACAAGTCGGTGGTGGCCGAAACCCTCTCCCTCGACCTCCGCGAAAAGCTGACGGTGAAATCCGAGAAGGCGGCCAACCTCGACCTCGAACGCTCCTTCTTCCTCCATCGGCTGCGGCTTCTCGGGAACGCCTTTGCGAACTACCTCCCCGCCGCGCGCGACCGCTCCACCTGGGGCGAGAGCTGGCAGCTCCGCTGGACCCCCGAGGCCGAAATCGAACTGGTGGAGAGCGCCCTGAAGGGCGACACCCTGCTCCTCGCCGCCTCCTTCGCCCTCAAGGAGCGGCTGGAAGCCGAGGACTCCATCGCCAGTGCGGCCTCCGTCATCGAAGACGCCGCGCTGGCCGGCATGCCCGAAGCGGTCGGCTACGCCACCAGCCTCTTGCAGCGGCTGGCCGCCGACGCGGCCGCCGTCGGTGAAATCGCCCGCTGCGCCGCCAGTCTGTCGGCGGTGCTGCAATTCGGCAATATCCGGCGGCTCGACCCGGCCCCCCTCGAACCCTTGCTCGACCAGCTCTTCCTCCGGGGAACGCTGCTCCTCGAGGGGGCTTCCGTCTGCGACAACCAGGCGGCGGCTCCGCTCCTCGAAGCGATCGAGACGCTGAACCGGGTCTCGCTCCGCCACGAGGAGCTGGAGAACGACGAATGGCTCGCCGTCCTCGGCCGGATCGCCCGCCGCGACGACCTCAACCCGATCGTCTCCGGTTTCACCGCCGCCATCCTGCTTGAACGGGGCGCGTTCAACGACGCCGACCTCGACACCCAGGTGCGGCTGCGGCTGTCGCGGGGCATGCCCGCCGACCTCGGTTCGGCCTGGTTCGAGGGGTTGTCGCGCAAGAACCGCCACGCCCTGATCGCCCGGCTCGGCCTGTGGCGGGCGCTGGCCGATTACTTGGGCAGCCTGGACGACGAGGAGTTAAAACGCGCGCTGCTCTTCCTGCGCCGCGCCTTCGCCGACTACGCCGCCAAAGAGAAGAACGACATCGCCGAAAACCTCGGCGAAATCTGGGGGATCAACCCCGAAGAGGCGGCCGACCTCCTCAACCGGGCGGTCACCGCCGACGAGAAAAAAATGCTGGAGGGACTCGATGACTTCGATTTCAGCGACCTCTGAACTGCCGGAGAAACTCCGGCGCTGGCGGCTGATCCTGGGGGCCGACAGCGAGGAGCGCTTCCACACCATGGGCAGCGGCGGCCTCTCCCCCGAACAAGACCGCATGGATCAAGCTCTCGCCGCCATCTACGGCGGCGGCGCCAACACCTTCGCAGCCGGAGGAGCCGGCGGGGCGGGGCGCGGACCCGCGGCGCCGGAGGTCTGCCGCTGGCTCGGCGACGTGCGCGAGCTCTTCGACAAAGAGCTGGTCGCCATCGTCCAGGCCGACGCCATGGAGCGCTGCGGTCTCAAGCAGCTCCTCTTCGAACCGGAGCTGCTGGAAAATCTCGAACCCGACCTTAACCTTGCCTCGGCGATCCTGACCCTCAAAGAGCAGATTCCGCAGCGCTCCAAGGAGAGCGTGCGCGCCTTTATCGCCAAGATCGTCGCCGAGATCAACAAACTGCTCGAAAGCGACATCCGCCGGGCGGTGACCGCCGCGGTCAACCGGCGGCAGCACTCCCCCCTGCCCTCGGCGGCGGCGCTCGACTTCCCCTACACCATCCGGCGCAACCTCAAGAACTACCGCCCCGAGCTCGGCACCATCATCCCCGAGCGCTGCTGGTTCTTCGACCGAACCACCACCAGCGCGGCCAACCGCCGCCACGTGATCCTCGACATCGACCAATCCGGCTCGATGGGGGAATCGGTGATCTACTCATCGGTAATGAGCTGCATCCTCGCCAGCATGGCGGCGGTCAAGGTGAACGTGGTCGCCTTCGACACCAACATCGTCGACCTCTCGGATAAGTGCGAGGACCCGGTCGAACTCCTCTACGGCTTCCAATTGGGGGGCGGCACCGACATCAACCGTTCGGTGGCCTATTGCAGCGCCTTCGTCGAGAATCCGGCAAAAACGCTCTTCTTCCTCATCACCGACCTGATGGAGGGGGGCAACCAGGCGGGACTCCTCAAACGGCTGCGCGACTTGAAGGAGTCGGGGGTGACGGTGATCACCCTCCTCGCCATTTCCGACGCGGGGAAACCCTGCTACGACGAGGAGATGGCGGGCAAAGTGGCGAAGCTGGGGATTCCGGTCTTCGCCTGTACGCCGCAGCTGCTGCCGCAGCTCCTCGAACGCGCCTTCCGGGGGCACGACCTCGCGGCCTTCTCCAAGGAGTTCTCCAAGCGGAAAAACTGACACGGTTTCGCTTCACGCTCCCCGCACGGCATTCGGGATAATTCCGCTCTGTGCATAAGAAATTGAATTTATGCACAAATAATTGCAGAAATCACGGCACGGTTCCAGCCTCCGTATTGACATTATCCCGCCGTTATGGTATAATTTCCCATAAATACCCGCAAGGAATATCCGTATCATGAAAGAAAAAATGAGAGCTCATATCACCATGTCGGCAGTCGCCCGGGAGGCCGGAGTTTCGCAGAGTACGGTATCGCGGGTGCTCAGCGACGCCCCCGCCATCAGTGAAGCCACCCGGGAGAACGTCCGGCGCGCCCTTCACAAGCTCCAGTACCACAAGCGAAAGGTCTCCGGGAACCGCATCGCTCTCTTGATGTGCCCCTTCCCGGAGCAGAAGGATCCGTTTTCGCTCGGATTCTTCAACATCATGTTCTCCGGCATCCAGGAAATCGCCGCGGCGGAGAAATACGAGCTGTTGACGATGACCCTCCCCGCGGGAACCCGGCGGCTCCCGGTAAACCTGAACGCCGACACCCTGGCCGGCGTCATCCTGGTCACCTCCCCTTCCGGCGAACTGATCGACAATCTGAAGGCGAAAGGCCTGCCGCTGGTCGTCGCCGCCGCCGACTCCCTCGAAGAACCGGTCGCCGCCGACCTCATCATCAACAACAACCTCCTTTTCGGCCGAAGCGCCTGCCGTTACATGCTCGAACGGGGAATCGACAACTTCGGCATCATGCTCGAACGCTTCTATCCCGACCGCCTGCTTGGAATTACGCTGGAAATGCAGCGCCGGAACAAAACCATCGCGCCGGAAAACCGGATGATTCTCGACTCCTCCGAATTGGCGGATTACATCAAAGCGCTCTATCACCGGCTGAGCATCCGCCCCTGGCCGCGCGGTTTGATCGTTTCGCACTACGACGTGGCGCTGGCGCTGAAACCGCTGCTCAACGGGCACGGCCTCGCGGTTCCGAAAGATGTGGAGATCTTCACCCTCGGTTACCAGCCGGAGCAGCGGGATTTCCCGATGATCCGTGAATTTCCGGACGAACTGGGCCGGAAAGCGGTTCAGGCGCTGCTGCTGCAAATCCGCCGGCCCGGCGCCGCCCCCTGCACCTATATGATTTCCTCTTGTCTCGCCAATCTTAAAACGGAGTAATCGATGCGTCTTAAAACGTTCCTGCCGGCATTCCTGGCTGCCGGAATCCTGTCCGTCGGGGCCGAACAGGTGGTTTTCGAGGAGAACTTCGAAAATCCCGCCCATGCCGCCCGCTGGAAAATGACCGGCGGCCAGATCGACCCGAAGCGTTACGCGCTGTCGCGCTTCCTCACCGTCGGCGGCAAAAAACAGCTGTCGCTGCAAGACTTCGACTGGGGCGGAGACCCGATGAAAACGACGGCCGCCACGCCGGAATTTTCTCCCTGCGCGGCCTGGCGGGTGGAATTCGACTTCTCTTTCACACCCGGCCATGCCGCCAAACGGAGCAACTACACCGCCAATGTGCTGCTGCTTGACGGCGAAGGCGGTGTCATCTGGGATCTCCCCATCCATTACGTTTCCACGGTTCCCGGCGGCAAACTGCTCGGCGAACTCCCGGTCGAAGACGGCAGGAGTTACCGGCTCCGTCTGACGATGGCGCACAACGATCAACTGGCCGAAGTGACACTGACGGATCCGGCTACCGGGAAAGAAGAGATCCTTCGCGACCGGAAGCCGGCAAAGCACACACCGCTCACCCGGCTGCGTTTTGAAGCGGTTTCAGGTTGGGAAAACATGGGGGTGCTGAACATCGGCAACCTCGTCGTCACCAATCTCGGCGCGCCGGTCGAACGCGTCCGGGAAAGCATCGGTTCCCTCGAAAACGACCGGATGAAGCTCTCCTTCACGGCGGCGGGCGAAACCGAACTCTCCTGTCGGGAAGAGGGCGGCGGCTGGTCGAAGCTCGGGCTGCTGGGAGCGCCGGAGCTCCCCGGCGGCACGGCGGCGGCGAAGTTCCGCGCCGTCAAACTGCGGAACGACAATCCGAGCCGTCCCCGGGTCGATTATCAGCAGATCGCTTCGGCCACCGAGGTCGCCGGTTCCGGCGGTCAGGTATTCGGCGTGGCCGCGCTGGATTCAACCGGGAAGCAGCTCTACCTCCTGCAATGGACGCTCTTCCCGGAAGCGGCGCGGCTGCGCATCTACCCCGAGGGAGAAGTTCCCTCCGGATGGGGTGAAAACCTGGTGGCTCTTCCCTTCCGCCCCGCCGCGGGGACCACCGAGCAAGTCCGTTTCGCCCCGGAGCGCCAGTATTTGCACCGTACCGGCGGCGAGCCCGAATCCGCCGGGCGGGGCCAGGTGATCGAATTCACCAACGGCCGGAGCTCCGCCGCCATCGCCGTCAACGGCGAAATGCCGACCTGGTGGCAGTTCTACCGCAAGGGGAAATTGTATTGTGAAATGAAGCAGGTCTCCCTGCCGTGGGCAACAGATTTCGCCTGCGGCACCATCGCCGTCTCGGTACGCGGCGACGGTGGAGCGCGCCGCCGTGAAGCCATCGCCCGGGCGGGCGATGAACGGCTGCTGCTCGAAGTGGAGTCCCCCGACCCGTTTTTCCTGATCGCCGAACCCGGCCCCTGGCGGCTGACCGCCCGCATCGGCAACTACTTCCGCAAACCGCAACGGATCGACCTCCGCTACCGAATCGTCGATTTCGACGGCAAAGTACTTGCGGATGAAACCGTGTCGCAGGTGGTTCCTCCCGGCGGGGAGTGGTCCCTGCCGGTCGCGGTCCGGCTCGACCGGCAGGGACCGGTTTACGCCGAATTTCATGCCTCACACGAATTTGCCGGTGATTTCCGCCGGGTTTGCGGCGGCTTGCTGCCGGAACATCGGTTCCGCGCCGGCGGGGAATCGCGGATCGGCATGGCCGCTTTTCGCGGCGACGTCGGCCCCCACACCGAATATCGCAGCCCGGAAGCGATGCTCCGGCTGATGAAACGCATCGGCGTTTCGCTGATCCGCCAGCCAGCCGGCAATGACGCGTCGGCCCACGCCCTCGGCATCCGGACCTGGTATGCCAACGATCTGAACGCCGCCGAGGCCAAACGCTATTTCGACGGGGAACCCAGCTGGATGAACGACCCGGAGAAACGCCGGGAGTGGCTGCGCGGCAATCTGGAACGAACCCGAAAGAACGGTTCGGAGGTTTTTGAATTCTCGAACGAGTGGAATCTCTCCGGCGGCGAACAACGCGCCGTCCGCGCCGCCCGATATGCTGAAGAGTGGCTGCCGCCGCTCCGGGAACTCCGCGACGAAGCATTCCCCGAAATCCGGCTGGGCGGCCTCAGCATCGCCAACGGCGACCTGCCTTTCATGCAGGCGGTATACGACCGGGGCGGCTGGAAAAACTTCGATTACCTGGTCTTTCACGCTTCGGGAGTGCCGCGCTCCCCGGAGCTCGGCAACAACTACTGGAGCTACATGAAAACCCTCGAAACCATACGCGAAGCCCTGCGCCGGTTCGAGGAGAAACCGCTCTACATATCCGAATTATACGCTCCCGCGGCGCCCAACCTCAGCATCAGCAACAACGAACGCACCGCCGCCGACGACCTGGCTCTCGAAATCGCGCTCGCGGTGGCGCTGGATGTGAAAAACGTCATGCTCTACTGCTTCGACGACTTCGACCGACCGAACCTCAGCGGCAAGCGTTTCCCCGAACCGCTCGAACGCGAACGCCATTTCGGCCTGATCCGGCGCGATTGGGTTCCCAAAGCGACCCTGTGGAGTTACGCCACGGCGGCGCGCTTCTTCGACCCCGGCGATTTTCTGGGCGACCTGAAGTTCGACGACCGGGCCATCAAGGGAATGCTGTTCGACCGGGGACCGAACGGCCGCTTCGCCCTCCTCTGGAGCCGCCGGGATGGGCTCCGCGACCACGAAGTCGCCACCCCGCAGACCTTTCACCGCGCGCCGTGGATTCCGACGGGGGTGACGCCCCCGGTCGAATTGAAACTCCGCGCCGCCGGCCGGGAGATCATCGTCACGGACGTCGTCGGCCGCAGCCGCAAACTGACCCCCGGACCTTCCGGAGACGTCGCGATCCAACTGACCGAATCGCCGGTGTATGTCGAAGGCGCGGCGCTGACGTCGGAAGAGGGCGAATTTTTCCGGAAACTATCCCCCAAATACCATATAAGGAAAACCGAGCCATGAAATGTTGCAAATTCACCCTCATTGAACTCCTCGTCGTAATCGCCATCATTGCGATTCTGGCAGCGCTTTTGCTCCCGGCCCTGAACAAAGCGCGCGAATCGGCCAAACTCTCCGGATGCATCAACAATTTGAAGCAAATCATGCAGGGCGTCCAATTCTATGCCTCCGCCAATCAGGATATTATGCCGATGGCTTACGGGAAGAACTTCGACGGAGAGAGCTCCTGGTGGCTGCAAACGATGCGGACGATGAATCCGCAGGCCGGGAAAAGCGTAATGGATCGATCGCAAACCGCCCTCTTCCGCTGCCCCGCCGAACCGCAAAGCACCCTGGGGCCGGAGACGACCAACGCCGAACTCGCTTCACTCTCCGCCATCCCCGATACCAACAACCGCTGGCGCTTGCAGACCAATTACGCCTACTACTGGCGGTGCGGCCGGATGGATTGGTATGGTCAATCCTGGGCCGGGGCCTACGGACCGAAGAAAATCAGCCGGATAAGAAGCACCTCCTCCGCGCTCCTCATCATGGATGGAAAGGGAATCCGCTCGTCGGCGGACGCCAACTCGGCCGTCATGTTCAACCGTTACGACAACGACACCTGCTATACGGGAAACCAATTCACGCCGAACCTGAGTCAGGTCAACTACCGCCACCGCAACCGCAGCAGCCTGGCCCTGATCGACGGACACGTCGAAACCGGGGGCATCGACTGGCGGAAGCCGAATAACTACCTCAAATGGCCCGAGCTGATGTAAATACCGGGGCGCGCCCGTCGGAGTGCGGCAGTTGGCGAAGCCGCTGCCGGGCCACCAGAAAGGCGATCGAACCCGCGAGGGCGTCGGCGGCGAGACGGGCGTAGAAAAGTCCGGTGAGGCTCCCCATCCACATCGCCAGCAAGGAGAAGGGGATGAGGAAGCCCAGGATCCGCAGACCGTTCAAGATGGCGACCGTGCGCGGGTGTCCGCTGCCGGTCAGGATGCCGCTCGAGAAGCGGACGATTTCCAAGAGACAGAATCCCCACGGCACCACGTGCATGTAGCGGATCATGATCGCCTGGACCGAAGCCTCCGTCGAAAAGAGCTTGACGAGGTGCGGGGCGAAAATGACGAAGCAGATCCCCATCAAGGAGAGGAAGGTCAGGGAAAAGGTCACCGCCAGCCGGAACGCCTGCCGGATGCGGCTGTACAAGCGTGCTCCGTAGTTCTGGCCGATGATGGAAGAGAGCGAGATGCCGAGCGCCATGGGGAAGATGAAGGCGATGGTTTCGAGCCTCCCGGCGGCGGTGACGGCGGCCACGGCGACGTCGCCGAAGTTGGCGGTGATGCGGGTGCTGACGGTGATATTGAGGGGAATGAGGAGCGCCCCCAGGACCGAGGGAATGCCGTAGCGGAAGATGATCGCCCAGGCCATGCGCAATTCCGCGAGAGGAATCCACTGCCAGGTGAGAAGCCGGAGCCGCCGGAGCTGCGCGAGCGCCGCCACCGCCACCAGCAGCTGGCTGATGACGGTGCCGAGGGCGGCCCCCCGGATGCCCATTTCGGGGAACGGCCCCCAGCCGAAGATGAGCATGGGGTCGAGAACGGCGTTGAAGAGCATGCCGCCGATCATGAGGGTACAGGCGATGCGGGAGCGTCCGGCGGCGATCATCAGATCATTGCCGAACATCGAGATGGCGGCGGTCACCACGCCGAGATACCAGATGTGCATGTACCCCAAGGTATGTTCGAGGGTTTCGCCCTGGGCGCCGAGGGCGCGGAAGACCAGGTCCCCGGTGGCGATGCCGACCACGGCGAAGATCACCGAGAGCAAGAGGCCGAGGAAAATTCCGGCGGTGACGAGACGGTTGGCTTTGCGGTGCTTGTTGTTGCCGAGCGCCTGGGCGACGGGAGCCATGACGCCGCCGCCCAGCCCCTTGATGACGCACCCCAGCAGCATGACGACGGGGAGCGTAAAACCGATGGCCGCCATCGGGGCCTCGCCGGGGAGCCGCCCGATGAAGTAGGCGTTGACGAGGTTGTATCCGGAGATGGCGAGCGTCCCCGGAACCATGGTGAGGCCGACTTTCAGCATCACCAACCCGACATGCCCCCGGGTATATTCAGCTTTGGCTTTGGTATTCACAGTAGATTAAAAAACGGCGGGGAGTTTTCCGCCGTCCTATAAAATACTACGGTTTTCCGAAAAAATCAAGTCCTTTAAGGATTATCGGCGATTCTCTTCCCGTAATAATAATGGGAATAGATCTGGCCATCGAGATAAACGATATCGGGCAGCGTACCCCAGTGCTCAAAGCCGTATTTTTTCAGCAGCGCGAGACTGCCGGGGTTGGAACTTAAGAGAATGGCAATGAGATTCCGGTATCCGAGTTTCTCCGCTTCTCCTATAGTATGCTCGACCAGCTTGCCGCCGATCCCTTTGCGCTGGTGGTTGAAATCGACATAGTAACTGATCTCCGCCACGCTGTCAAGAGCTTTCCGGCCGGAACGGTACGCCGACAGGTAGCAGTAGCCGATGACCTCGCCCCCCTCCTCAAGAACATAGATGGGAGTGCGTTCCCTGCTATGGACGTCATACCATGTTTTCCGCTGCTCCACGGAGTATTCCTCCGTGTCGGCGGTGGCTTTCTTCGACCGGATCGCCTGATTGTAGAT
>JAVBRV010000069.1:0-20671 GCA_031547585.1 Victivallaceae bacterium | reverse complement strand
AAACTGTTTTCAAAGAAAACAGTTTGGGCACAAAAGTCGTCGCGCTCGCAACCCCCTACCGGGGTCAAGGGCAGTAGCCCTTGCGGGTGCAGGGCGGAGCCCGCCGGGGGGTCTGGGCCAGGCTGGCCCAGAGAGAACCGTCGTTAAACCACATCAGACATAGAATTTTGCAATTACCTCTCGGGAAGAAAAGGGGGGGCGCCCTTCCCTCAGGTCTTCAGTTCGCGCTTTGCTGTAAGAGGCGGAGGATGGCGGAATAGGGGAGAGAGCCGCCGAAAAGATCGAGGGCGGAGCCGACGGTGAAGTGGATGCGGCCGCTGCCGGCGGATTGGATGTGGCGGATGTCGTCGAGCGTGGAGATTCCTCCGGCGTAGACGCAGTCGATGGGGGAGTGTTCGGCGAGGAGCGCGATGAGTTCGCGGTCGATTCCGGCTTGTTTTCCCTCGACGTCGACAGCGTGGATCAGGAATTCGCAGGTCGAGTCGGCGAGGAGCGTCAGTGTTTCGCGGTTGACTTCAAGCCGGGTGAACTTCTGCCAGCGGTCGGTGACGACGCGGTAGGAGCCGTCTTCGAGCTTCCGGCAGCTGAGGTCGAGCACCAGCCGTTCCCGGCCAACGGTTTTGTCCAGGCGCTTCAGCTCTTCGCGGTCGAGTTCGCCGTCGTGGAAAACGGCGCTGGTGACGATGACCTGGGCGGCTCCGGCGTCGAGCCAGGATTGCGCGTTGGCGGTATGGATGCCGCCACCGACCTGGAGTCCGCCGGGCCAGGCGGCGAGGGCGTTCCGGGCGGCCTCCTCGTTGCCGGGGCCGAGCATGATGACGTGTCCGCCGGTGAGATTGTCCTGCCGGTAGAGTTCCGCGTAGTAGGCGGGGCTGTGTTCGGCGACGAAGTTGGTGACGGCCCCCTCGTCATTGAGGGTGGAGCCGACGATCTGTTTGACTTTGCCCTGGTGAAGGTCGATGCAGGGGCGGAACTGGGCCGGCATGTCAGCTCTCCCGGTCGATCAGAAAGTTGACCATGACCAGCAGATTCTGCCGGTAGCTGCTGTCGGGGAATTGGGCGAGGATGGTGCGGGCCTTTTCGACCAGCCGTTCGCCTTCGGCCTCGGTGGCGGCCGCCGCGCCGGATTCACGCATGATGCGGCGGGCGATCTCGAGCTCTTCCTCGGAGTAGCTGTCGTGCCCGAGAAGGTCGCGCAGGGTCTGCCGGTCGGTGTCATTGGCGAAGGCGAGCGCCCCGAGCAGCATGGTGGTGGCCTTCTTTTCGCGCAGATCCCCGCCGATGCCTTTGCCGAGTTTATTGAAGTCGCCGAAGACGCCGAGGTAGTCGTCGCGGAGCTGGAAGGCGATGCCGCAGGCGGTGGCGAAGTCGCCGAGGAGGGCGACCTGGGGATGCTTCGGGTCGGCGGTTTCGAGGGCGATCATGGCTCCGGCTTCGGCGGCGAAGCGGAGAAGCGCGCCCGTTTTGCCGATCAGCATTTCGCGGACCTCGTCGGCGCGGATGTCTTCGAGATGGCGAAGAGCGAACTCCACGTCGAGCGCTTCGCCGGAAATCAGGGCCGCGTTGGCGAGCACCTGGAAGCGCTGCGAAAGCGCCACCACAATTTCGGGAGCCACGCCCGATTCGACCGCGCGGAGGAGGAGGGCGTTGGCCCACCCCTGCTGGAGGTCGCCGGCGAGCAGGGCGAAGTTGCAGCCGGCGCGGGCGGCTTCGGCTTCGTCGAGGCCGAAGCGTTCGGCGGCGAGCTGCGCCAGGAGGACGTGCTCGGAGGGCTTGCCGCGCCGGACCGTGTCGCGGTCGATGATGTCGTCATGCACCAGCGTCCAGTTGTGGAAGACTTCGACGGCCGCCGCCGGATACCGGGTTTTGGCGGTATCTCCGCCCAAGAGGCCGCAGCACCAGGTGAGAATCGCCGGACGCAGCCGTTTGCCGCCGCGGGAGGGATAGTCGCGCACGGCGGCGGCCAGGTAGTCCGGACGGATGCTTTCGGGATAGGGGTCGTCGGCGAGCAGGGCTTCGATATCGGCGGAAATCCGTCTGAGGTCGTCGATCATTCCGGGTGGTTTCCCTTCGCTTTAGGAACTGTAACAAAATAAAGTATGGATTATTTGCCATATCCGGCAAAATGATTTTTGTTGGATTTGTGAGGAGCATAACAAGTTATGTGACGAACAAATGCGGCAAAAAGCATTTGTCGGAATGCAAATAAGCATAGTTTATTTTGTTACAGTTCCTTAAAAGATGGTGGTGTTTTTGATGCTGGTCCAGAGGGCGCTGTTGGGCTGGATCTTCTTGCGCTCGCGGGTGGCGAGGGCGATGGGGACGTGCGTACAGTGGTCCCCCCAGTGGCCGACCACCATGTCGGTGCGTCCGGCCATGGCGGCGTGGACCGCGTTCTGGGCCAGCGTGGCGCAGAAGACCGCGTCGGAGCCGCGCGCCTCCATGCTGCGGATCGAGTAGGAGGGGTCGAAGTATTTGACGTTGACTTCGATGCCCTGCTTATCCATATAGCCGTTGATGCGGTCCTTGAGGTAGAGGCCGATGTCTTTCTTGAGGATGTTGCCGGATTTGTCGCGCAGCTCTTCGCCGCTCTCGAAGAACTCCTGCCCGGCGCCCTCGGCGACCATGATGACCGCGTGATGCTTGCGGCGGAGCCGGTCGGCGAGGTGGGGGAGGAGGGCGTGGCCGTGGCCTTCCAGAACGAACTTTTCCTCCGGAACCAGGCAGTAATTGACGTAGGAGTTCGCCAGCGTGGCGTAGGCGGCGATGAAGCCCGAATCGCGCCCCATCACCTTGACGAGACCGACACCATTGTAAGCCCCCTTGGCCTCGTTGTGGGCGCCGGTGGCGAACTGGGCAGCGATGGCGACGGCGGTTTCGAAGCCGAAGGAGCGGTCGATGAAGGCGATGTCGTTATCGATGGTTTTGGGGATGGTGACGACGCTGATGGAGAGTCCGCGGCGCTTGACTTCGGCGGCGAGGGCGTGGGCGCCGCGGGCGGTTCCGTCGCCGCCGATGCAGAAGAGAAGGTTGATGTTCATTCGGGCGAGGGTGTCGACCATGAGATCGGTGTCTTCTTCGCCGCGGGAGGAGCCGAGGATGGTGCCGCCCTCTTCGTGGATGGCGTCGGTATTCTCCTCATTGAGGAGGATGGGCGACAGGCGGTGAGCCGGATTCAGCCCGCGGTAGCCGTAGGGGATGCCGTAGATGATCGGCACGTTGTAGTTGACGCGCAGCGTCAGGGTGAGGAATTTGATGACGGCGTTGAGTCCGGGGCAGAGTCCGCCGGCGGTGAGGATGGCGGCCTTGCTCCAGGCGGGGTCGTGGTAGATGAGTTTGCGCGGACCGGCCAGTTCGAAGGCGGGGATCTCCTTGCCCTCTTTGCCGTATCCGGCCAGGATGGCGGCATCGAAATCGTAAGCGACGGTGGCGCCCTCGGGAACGAATTCCACCCGGGTAAGGGGGGAAGGCAATTTGGGGTCGCCGAGGCGATCGATGATAAAATCCTTACTGTCCATAGCCTGAACCATCTCCTGTCTTGGAATAACGCTTAGAGTCAATGAAAAAATCAGTCCGGCCGGTTTTTATAGACATCATCGGAATGAGTTTTGCAATGGGCCCATTCTATAAAATACTCTTTCATAGCAAAAATAGCAACCTTGCAAGTGGAAAAATCGAATTCCCGGCAGTATATTCCCCGTGGATCATTTTAATACCAGTATATATATTTATGGAATTCAGACTTAATCCGTTGCGTACGTCCTTTTTCCGCCGGGAGCCGCTGACGCTTCTCCTGTATGCCGTGTTGCCCGGGGTGTTCACCGGGGCGCTGACTTCCGACGGCGTTCATCTGGCCGGGCAAGTCCCGCAGCTGTCGGGCGCGTTCTGGCTGGTTCCGGCCTTCTGGGCGGCGGGCGGGTTGCTGGCGGGGGTGATCCGGCGCGGCTTCCTCATGCGGGAGCTGTGGACGCTCCGCTTCCTGCTGCTGGGGGGGACGATGCTGATGAATCCGGCGCTGAACCTGATCGTCGCGCCGTTTTTCTTCGCCCTCGCCATCCTGGAACTCCCCGACGACCGTTGGAACGGCTTCAACCGGAGCCTCACCGCCGTGGCGTTCGGCGTTTCCTTTATCGTTTCGGCCTGGGGATTCGGGGAGAGCCATGTGCTTTACCTCACGCTCCTGCCGGTGATGCTGGCGCTGGAAATTCTCGACTGCCCCTTCGGGCGGACGGTGCGGCTGGCCGCGACCCTCGTGTTTGCCCTGCTGATCTACTTTTTCGCGGGGAATTTCCTGCCGGTCCGCCCGGCGGCGCCCCCCGAGAACCGCCAGACCGCCGCCGCCCTCCCCTCCTCGCTCCTGCCGGACCGGCCGGGCGGAAACCTCAAATTCCTCTTCCTCTCCGAACGGCTTTCGGCGATTCCCTTCGCCTGGAGCCAACTCCCCTATGTCGGGTCGATCGACGTCCACTGGCCCCGTTCGAAACAGCCGCTGCCGGAGAAAATCACCGAGCTCAACCACTCCGGCCCCATTCACCAGCGGCACGCCGAGATGAATTATGACCTGATTTTCGTCGAAAGCCTGCCGCAGGATTGTTCGCCGCGGGCGGTGGAATGCCTGTTCGCCAGCCTCGCGGAGCAGCTGCGTCCGCGGCGCGGCGTCCTGGTGGTCCCCACCCGGTACCGAAAGCTGACGCCCCCCCGCTTCGTCACCTCGGCCGTACTCCCCGGGAACAACCGTTACTCGGTTTTCTCCCTCGACCCCGGGCTGACCGTCGCCCCCGACCGGCTCGACCGGCGGCTCCAGGAGCTGCTCCAGGCCAGCACCGACATTCCCGGCCTGGTTCCTGCGGGGATCTACCCCGCGCTCTATGGGAACACCCCGGTCGCCCCCCCTCCCGAGATTCTCCACCCCCGGATCCACCGCCCCTGGAGCTGTCTCTGGCTATGGGCGGCCGCCGCCGGTTATCTGGTCATCCGGATTTTCCTGGGCCGCTACGGCGGCGCCCGCGGACGCTTCTGGCTGACCGAGAACGGCGTCGCCTTCGCCCTCGTCTTCCTCGCCGCCTGGCAGGAATTGGAGCGGCTGGAGCTGCTTTCCGGGCTCCCCCCCGCGGTGCTGTGCGCCTGCCTCGGCTTCGTCGCACAGGAGCTGAAGGCCGGGACAAAGTCATGGCCCTGGGGATATTGGCTCGGGGCGCTGCTGCCTTTCCTGCTCCTCACCGACGTCTTCGGGGATTGGCTGCCGTATGCGGCGCTCTTGACGGTGCTCGCGATGACCTGGCTGACCGGCTGCGCCACCAAGCGCGTCTGTGAACGCTCCGCCTTCACCGCTTCGCGGGGGATGACGTTCACCGCGCTCGGCATGTTCGCGGGCGTCGTCTTCTACTACTTCCTCGGGCGGCTCTGCCCGGATCCCTTCGCGGCCGCCCTCATCGCCGCCGGATTCTTCCGGATCGGCTGGCTGTTAAAACTGTGATTTTTTCACTCAGCCGATTGACTTCATGCGAAAATAAAATTATATTGGCAAATAGAGATGCCCATTTATTTTTAAGGAGATTGACTATGAGCAGCAAGTATGTAAACGGCGACTGGTACGGCAAGGAACAGGCGGAACTCGACGCTTACACCAACGCAATCTTCAGCGGTGAGCGGGTAGCGGAAACCTTCACCAAAGACGCCAATCTCTTCATCGACATCGACGCCGCCGCCGCCGCCGCCGCCGCGGGCGACAAGCTCTATGCGGCCAATCTCACGACGTTCGATTCGACCCTGGCCGATTTCGGCAATTTCGGCGGCAACGTCTACCTCTCCACCGGCAGCTTCGACAAGACCGCCGGGTCGGACACCGTCGCCTACCTCGGCGACAGCGACTACAACGTGAACATGAGCGGCAGGGGAGACGCGGTCGACGAACACCGCTGGGAGAACCTATTCACCGACGGCAGCTCCGCCGTGATCGGCCTTGACAAAAACGGCCAGGCCGTTACCGTCGACACGGTCACCGGCTTCGAAACGGTAACCATCAAGGGCGGGGCTGCCGTCAACAACGTCTCCGGCGCCTTGGCGCGGCTGGTCTCCGAACCCGTCAGTCACTCGCAGACCGACGGATACACCTATGGAATCACTAAAATCAGCGATTACGAACGGGTCAACGAAGATGAGGAAAAGAAATACTGCACCCTTACCATCAAGGACGCCACCGTTGGCCTGGTCACCGGCTTCGCCAACGTCACGCTGGAAGGCAACGCCAAATGGACCGACATCCGCGGCGGCTACTGGATGGGAGGAATGGAAAGCCGCGACGGCAAAGACGTCCCTGAACCGGAACTCAGGCAGGGATTCGGCACCATCGACATCACCGGCGTCAATCACACCGCCGACGGCACCCGGATCGGCGGTTTCCTCGCGGTCAATCTCACCGATTCGCACCTCAATGAAATAACCCTCCGGAGCATGGAAACCAAGACGGGGAAGATCTATGCCACCCTGACGGTAAAAGGGAACTCCTCACTGCAGACGCTGAATTTCAACGAGGGTAACCTGGAGTTCGCCGCCGGCGCGGTATTCATGGTGGGGACGCTCCGGACTCTGGCCAACTCCAACACCGTCAACGGCTCTTTCACGGTAAAAAATCTGGAGGTATCTGAAAATTCCGTGCTCCTGGTCGACGATGACGCGTTCAAATCGCTGGCCGGGCCGGCACTGGAGGCCGCCGACATCAGCGGCACCCTCATGATCGACGCCGACGTCGAATGGAGCGATCTCGCCCGCATCGCCTCTTTCTCGAATGATTCGTCGATGCGGAGCGTCGCTATCCATAACACCCTTAACGGCGTCGCCGGGAACATCGTCACTCTCAGGGCCGAAAAGAACAACATCGCGTTCCTCACCGTCGGTGGCGACATCACCGGGGAGGCAAACGACAAAGTGAAGCTCGACCTCGGCGTCGACACCAGGCTGGTCGTCAACCGCCCGGCCTTCGACAAGTTCTTCGACGCCACGACCGGGGATATCGCCGGAACGCTCCAGATTGTCCGTCTCAAGGAAAACGATGATGACCAGCCGGTTCCGCCGGAACAGTACACCTGGGATTGGTTCATCGGCTTCACCGGCGCGCGCACCATCCACGGACTCACCATCGACACCTTGCTCGATATCGGCGTCGCCGACTTCGTAACCGGCGATTACAGCGTCAAGCACCTCTCCATCGCCGACAACTTCCGCTTTTCTTCCAACCTGGGGAACGCCCCCCTCACCGTCACAATCTCCAGCGACACCTCGCTCTCGCTCGGGGAACTTTCGCAGGACATGGTCATCACCGCCGAAACCGGCGCCGAGCTCCGCATCGGCTGGGAAGGCTACTCCGACGGCCTCCGGATCACCGACGGCGCGGCGGTGACGATCAACGCCGATATTTCCCTCGTCGACCATTGGCACAACGGCCAGAACATCGGTCGGCACGGCGGCATCTCCGTCAACGCCGGTTCGAGCCTGACGGTCAACGGAACCATCGATTTTTCGGACTCCCTGATGAGCTACCTCCTCTCCGAAGGGGCCCTCACGATCGACAAAGGTTCGATCAAAGGTCTCAACGGCATCAACCTGACGAACAACGGTTCCCTCACCATCGGCGAGAACTGCAAGGACGCCGGCGCGGGGACAATCATCCTCCAGGGAGAAAACGGCTCCCAGACCCTCAATCTCGGCGGTCTCGACGAGGATGGCGACCCCATCTTCTACAACTCGATGGTTCTCTTCTCCGGAACCGCGCCCAGCGCCATTCCGGCAGCCTCCGAAGAGTGGATCGGCGTCGCCAACGCGCCCGGCGACGAGGCGAAAAATATTTATCTCACCATCAACGGCGCCGGGGAGTTCCTTCAGTTCGTGGAAGGCGCCGGCACCCACGGCCACTTGACCATAGCCGGGAGCAACCTCCAGTACATCAAGGGGCGGCCGAAATTGCCGGCGGGCATTCAGCTCTCCGGCTCCGTGACCCTGACCGGCGACACCAAGTGGGATGAGATCGACCGCCTCCTTCAAGATGAGCACACGGCGATCATTTACAGCCCGAAATTCACCATTTCCGGCAACCTCTCGGCCGCCGCGGCCGACGTCTACTTCTCCTACAATTGCGTGACCGAGCAAAAAGAGATGCTGTTCACCGAGTCCTTCACCGTCACCGGCAGCTTCACCGGCGGCGGCAACAACCTCACCGTCAACGCCGGGGTCGCCTTCGCGGCGAACACCCTGTCGGGCTTCAAGGCCATCACGGTCGAAGCGGACGGTACCTTCTCCGCCGGGACCCTGACGCTGGCCGCGGGCGAAAAGCTCACGGCGAAGCTCGGGAACACCATCACCGTCACCGCCGGACTCTCGGTCGCCGACCAGGGCGGCATCACCATCGACGCCGCGGCGGCGAGCCAGGCGATCTACAAACTGATCGCCGGATATGAAGGCATTGATTACGGCAAGGTCTCCGTCACCGGCTACAACGCCGAAAATTATACCGTCAAACAGCTCGGGAACGACCTCTGGCTGCAATCGAACAGCGCCTTCTACATGGTGGTCAATACCAACGATTCCGGCGAGGGGTCGCTGCGCTACGGCGTCGAGACGCTCCAGGCTCCGGTGATCGCCTTCGACCCGGCGCTGGCAGGGGCGAAAATCGCGCTCGAGAGCGCGCTTCTCGTCACCGGCGACATCAGCATCTCCGGCAACGGCCAGAAAGTCTCCGGCCCCGAAATCACCCTCACCGACGGCAACTTGCAGCTTGAGAACATCGCTTTCACAGTCGACGTTCTGACGATGGCCGGGGATAACACCCTCAACATCGCCCAGGGGGCCGCCGTCACGACGAACGAACTGGTGGTCGAAGCCGGTGCCTCGACGATCACCGGCGGCTTCAGCTTCGCCAACTCCCGCAACTCCCAGCTGATCGTCGAACAGGCGGCGAGCCTCACCATCGACGCGAGCCTGCTCGAAACCGTCTTCTCGGCCAACTTCATCGCCGTCGCCGGGAAGCTGATCGTCAATGGCGACGTCGAGTGGCAGGACTTCCGCGCCATCAGGGAAAACAGCTACATCAACGACTTCCAGGTCACCGGCGCCATTCGGAACTTCGATAAGTTCACCATCGGCAAGGCTTCCAACCTGACGCTGAATGCGACGGCGCTGACCGGAACCGACAAGAACAACTCTTTCACCCTGAAAGAGAACGCCACCGGCTTCATCTCCGCCGCCATCGACCTCGGGGCCGGGAAGAACTCCATCTCCGTCGGCGCCAACGCCGCCTGGTACTCGGAAAGCGTCGCCAATGTCGGCAGCCTGAAACTGGCGGCGGGCAAAAGCTACAAGGGCATCGACGGCAAGAAGGTTCAGGGCCGGACCTATGCCATGGTCGAGGGGAACTTCCTCGGCATCGACGGCAAGAACACGCTCAGCTTCGGCAAGTACTCGGATCTGGATATTCTCGGCAATCTCGGCAGCCGGAGCGCCGGGAACGCCAAGAGCTCCGTCAAGCTGGGAAGCGAAGCCAGATTCTCCGCCACCGGCGATGTCTTCGGGCTCAATTCGCTCAACCTCGCGAACGGCAAAGTCTATGTGGACGACACCGGCGCAAGGGTCTGGTCGCAGACGAGCTTTGCGGCCGGGAACGTCACCGGAACCGCCGCCAACGACAGCATCAAGCTCGGCGGCTACGCGGAGTTTACGGCCGCCTCCCTCGACCTCGGAGCGGGAAAGAACAGCGTGTCCGTGGGAGCGGCCTCCGGCTTTTACGCCGATGGAGACGTCAAGGGGTTGGATTCCCTGAAGCTGGCTTCCGGCAAGAAGGCCAAGGGGGAAGCTACGGACGTCACGAACGTGACGGTTGCAGGTACGCTTACCGCCGATAAGATTCAGCTGGGAGCCGATGCGCTGCTGTATGCCGCGGCGATCCGGTCGAACGGCGGCGCGCTGACGGTGAAGGCGGGAGCGTGCTCCATCTTCACCGCCGGCGTGCTTTCCGACCTTCGCTCCTTCACGGTTTCCTCCGGGAAGGCGGAAACCTTGAGTGACGCGATGATCCGGGGCAACTTCACCGGAACCGCCGGCAACGACACCGTCAAGCTCGGCAATTACTGCGATTTCCAGGTGAAGGGCGGCTTCGATCTCGGCGACGGCAAAAATAAAGTTACCGTCGGCAAGAATTCCACCTTCCGCGTGGATGGCAACCTGGCGAACGTCACCGAGCTGAAGGTCGGCAAAGAGAGCACGCTGATTCTCAGCACCGAGGCGGTGGCCGCGCTCGATACCATCGCCAAGGCGTCTTACGACTGGGGCTATACCATCGCCGACATCGGCAAGATCGGCGTCGCCTCGGCCTTCACCACCCTCGACGAGGAGCTGGCGGATAACACGCTCGCCTCCAAAAGCTCCTTGGGGAAAGACACGCAGGGCTGGCTCTCCAACAAGGAGGACTACGGCGACGACGACGACATCACCTGCTGGAACGACCTGGCGGACTACTTCCAGGCAGGCGGCGTCACTGACGATCTCTCCGGCTGGCAAGTCACCGGCGACGCGGGCACGCTGAAGGTCAAAGTCTGGAAGAACGACGGCTCCGCCTGGGACGGGGGCACCGAAATCACCGAAGCCGACGGCCTCTGGGACCTCTCGCAGGTCTCGATCACCGGCGCGTCCGACTACCGCATCTCGGTCGAAATCGCCGACTCGGCAGCCAAAGACGCCTACCGCTACCAGCTGTTGATCGCCTAAACGACGTTTCTCGCTGGGGCGGGCCGCCCCAGCGAGAAACGTACTTTAACCACATCGGACATAGAATTTTGCAATTGTCTCGCGCTGGCGCGAGGGGCTCCGGATCGGTTGGTTCTGAAGAAAAATAGGCCTTCCCGGTTGAAGTTCGGCGGAAATGGTGCTACATTTTCGGATGACACAATTCAACCGGGAGGCGTAATGAAATATCGGATTCTTCTCTTGCCGGCGATCTTCGTCCTGGCGGCGGTCGCGGGTTGCGTGCGTACCGTCGAGACGGTTCCGTTTCAGGCGGGCATCGGCGAATTGCCGGAGTATCCGGAGCTGGCCCGTTACCGGCTGAAGCTGGAGATGATCGGCGCGCGCGACTTCACCGCCGGTTCCGCCGGGACGGTGACCTTCAGCCTGACCAATATCGACACCCACCCGGTGCGCATTGCCGAATGGTTCCTGGAGGAGCAGAACAACCTCATCATCCACTGCCAGCCCTGGCTGCCCGGCATGGAGGAGGCGATTCCGGAAGCCTGGGCGACCATTGTTCCCGACACGGCCAAGGCCCCCGTCCGCTACCCCCTGTCGCTGGGACCCGAGAAAAGCATGCTGGTGGCGGCTCCCCTCGATTTCATTCGCCACCTGACCGTTTCCCCGGATGGAGAGCGGCGTTACTTCATTTATGCGGAGCTGAACCTCCATTCGGTCAAAGCCGTGAGTCCGGTCGCCGCCATCGCGGTGCGGGCGCCGCAACCCTGACCGGAAGGAGTTCCGTATGTCCTGGATCACGATTCCGGTCGAAATCAATCACAACTACAAGTCCTTCAAGCGCTTTTTGCGGATCATCGAGACCGCGGCCGCTTACGGTTTCAGCGAGCTGGCTGAACAGGTGCGTCCGGCTCGCTGCCGGAAGCGGCGGTGCAACGCGGAGCCCTCCTTGTGCGATAAAACCCGCCCCGAGAAGCTCCGCATGCTGCTGGAGAAGCTGGGGCCGACCTTCGTCAAGCTGGGGCAGGTGCTGTCGACCCGCCCGGATCTCATCACCGAGGAGTACGCCAAAGAGCTCGCCAAGCTGACGGAAAAGGTTCCGCCGTTTCCCTATGAGGAGGTGGAGCGGATTCTCCGCGAAGAGCTGGGGCGAGAGCTGAAAGAGGTATACGCAGAATTTTCCCCCGCTCCCCTGGCGGCGGCCAGCATCGGGCAGGTTCACGCGGCGAAGCTTAAAGACGGCACCGAAGTGGTGGTCAAGGTGCAGCGCCCCGGCATTCACGAGACGGTGGCGGTCGACCTTGAAATCATGTTCTACCTCGCCCGCAAGCTCGACGCGCTCGACGACACCATTGCTTTGTATCAGCCGGAGCGGATCGTGGAAGAGTTCGCCTACTCTCTGCGGCGCGAGCTCAATTACCAGTACGAGGCGGCGAATCTGCTCTGCTTCGAAAAGGCGATGGAGGGGATGGAGGAGATCGTCATCCCGAAGCTCTATTCGGATTACTCGACGATGCGGGTCATGACCATGCAGCGTATTTTCGGCGATTCGGCGGCGACGGTGCTGGCCGACGAGGCGGTCCGGAAGAAGTACGACCTGCCCAAAATCGCCGAACTCGGGGTTCAGTCGCTGTTGAAGCAGATTTTCGAAGCGGGTTTTTTCCATGCCGATCCGCACCCCGGGAATATCTTCCTTCTCGAAGGCAACCGTATCTCTTTCATCGACTTCGGCATGGTCGGCAAGATCAGTTCGCTTGAGCGCTTGGACTTCGTGCGGATCGTCGACTACATGCTGCGCGGTGAAATCCGCATGATGACCGACACGGCGCTGCGGATGACGATCAACGGCAAATTCACCGGCCGCCGTTCCATGCTGGAGCGGCAGGTGAGCGATCTCGTCGATGAAAACATCAATCTTCCGCTCGAAAAGCTGAGTGTGGCGCACATCCTGGAAGAGCTGATGGAGCTGTTCAACCGCTTCCAGCTGACCTTGAAGCCTGATTTGTATATGATGTTCAAGGCGTTGATTACCATCGAGCATCTCGGGCGCTCCTTCGACCCGAAGCTGAAGATCATCGAGATGGTGAAGCCGTTCGTCCACAAGGTGAAGCTGGGGAGCTACAACCCGTTGCCGTCGATGCGGATATTCCTTGACAGCTTCGACAACCACATCGATACCTACCGGAACCTGCCGCAGACGGTCGCCGAGATCATTACCAAGGCGGAAAAGGGCGAACTGGCGTTGCGCATCGAGCACCACCGGTTGGACGATATTGAGGAAACCGTGTACAAGACGGGCGAACGGATGTCGCGTTCGGTGATGATTGCGGCGTTGTTGATTGGTTCGGCCTTGATTATGGCCAGCAAGCTGCCGCCGTATCTGGGGGATGGGCAGACGCCGCTGATTGGGATTGTCGGTTTTCTCGGTTCGGGCATTTTGAGTGTGCTGGCGTTGTTTTCGGATTACCGGAACCGCAAACAGTTCCTGCGGATGAAGAAACGCAGGAAACGCCGCGAAGAAGAACGAGAATAAAAAAAGAAAACTAAAAAAAGAAAACTAAAAAATAGACCGCAAAGCGGTCGTGCGCACCCGGCCGAGCCGGGGCGTGGTCCAGCGGCGAAACGCTGGTCGCTCACCGCAGGGCGGCGCAGGCGCCCGCCCGGAGGGGAGCGAAATTTAAGGTTTGCGAATGCAAACCGCATCGGAACAGTACCGACCGGCGGAGCGCTGCCGCAGCCGGAAACCTTATGCATCTCGTACCATGAGAGACCCGCTCGACTATCACCCACCCAGAGGTACGCGGAGATGGGGTGCAACATCAAGACACAGGGGTTAAAATCATGTACGATCAGCTTTCCCGGTTGGGGGCGCGGATCAAGGCGATCCGCAAGCAGGAGAACCGCACGCTTCAGGAGCTGGCGGCGGCGACCGGCTTGACGGCGGGATTGCTGTCGAAGATCGAGAATTTCCGCACGGTGCCGTCATTGCCGGTGCTGCTGTCGATTGCGGAAGCGCTGGGGGTGGAGCCGGGACGGCTTTTCGATGAGCTGTCGGCTTCGCCGCGGCGGCAGTGGCTGCTGATTCGGCCCGGCGACCAGCGTACGGTGGAACGCGAGGAGAGCAGCGGCTTCGAATACCGGCTGATCCTGGAGACGGCGCGGGAGTTCAGCAACCTTCAGGTGATGCTGGTGACGATCCACCCCGGCGCGAAGCGCGAGGCGGTGGCAGGAGAGGGCGACGAGATGCTGTACGTGGTTTCCGGCGCGCTCCGCTACCGGGTCGGCGAGGAGGAGGTGGAGCTGGCGGCGGGGGATACATTGTTTTTCAATGGAACGGTTCCGCACCTGCCGCTCAATCCATATCGGGAGCCGGCGGTGCTATTGGTTCACTATTTTCTGCGTTCCGCGACAAATTGAGCTGAAAAAAACGGCCGGCGACTTGTTTTGTCGCGCCGGAATGCTATCTTGTATGTTGAATATATGTGCTTGGAGCGACCCGGGGGGGCCCGTTCCGATCTCTGATGAGGAAGCCGCTCATGAAGATTTGCTGTAAATTGCTGGGGATTCTCTTTCTCCTGGCGCTGGTGCTGACCGCCGCCGCCGAGGAGAAAAAGGTTCGCCGGATTCTCTATATCGATTCCTACAGTACCATTGACTCCTGGTGGAACAATACGTTCACCAGCTTCGTCGACAGCCTGGAGCATCAATCCTGTCCGGTCGCCATCGAAACCGTCAGTTTCGGGATCCGCAACCGGCAGAACCTCCGGCCGGGCCCCGCCGACATCGAAGCCCTTCACCAGAAGCTGCGCAGTGAACCGTACGATCTCGTGGTCACCGCCGGGAACGTGGCTACCGACCTCTTTCTCAACAAAACGGTGACGCTGCCGGCGAAAATGCCCATGGTGTTTCTCGGTTACCGACGGCTCGACGACCGCTTCACCGAGAAGCTGACCGACCGCATGACCGGCGTCATCCTGCCGGGGACGCTGCTGGAGAATATCCACCTCGGCTTCTCGATGCGTCCGGACGCGGCTAAGGTCGCCGTCGTCCTCGAAGGGACGCCGACCGGCATCGAACTCAAACGGATGCTCGAAAAAGAGCTGCCTGTCTTTGACGGTCCGGAATTTCTGCTGCTGACCGGCGCCGATTACTCCACCGACGAGATGCTGGCGAAGCTGCGCCTCCTGCCCGAGAACTCCTTCGTGGTCTTCTACAGCTGGGCCACCGGACGCGGCGAGACCGCCGGAACCCAGGGCACCAGCATCGCCAAGATCCGGGCGCAGTACAAGGGGCTGATCCTCGACAACTTCGACACCTACGCCGACAGCGGGCTCCCCGGCGGTGTCTTGAATTCCAGCCGGATCCAGGGCGAGAAGGGGGCGAAACTGGCCCTCCGCATCTTCAACGGCGCCCAGCCGGAGAACCTCCCGGTGGAAGCCGGTTCGACGGAGACCCTCTTCGACTACGCGGCGCTGGCGAAGCTGAAGCTGCCGAACTACCGCCTCCCCGCCGACGTCACGGTGCTCAATGAGCCGGAGAGCTTCTGGTGGCTCCACCGGACCAAACTCCTCTTCATCGCGGCGATGGCGCTGACCGCCTTTTTGACTTCGCTGCTCTTTATGATGGTGCTGCTGCGGCGGGCGCGCCGCTGGATTCCGGCCTTCTCGATCATCCCGATCCACAGCGTGGCGGTGGATGCCAATGAGAAGATTCTCTTCCAGCAGCTCTTCGAGGACTTCGCTCAGATGCTGCCGCGCAAACCGCGGGTTCTGGAGGATTTCCCCGAAGAGGTGGTGCGCAGCTTTCGCGAACCGATCCACCGGGTATTCCGCACCGGCGAACCCTATTCGATGGAGTACGAACTTTTCGGCAAACGCCGCAAGGCCGAGTTCCGCCGCCTGCCGGCCGGCGTCTTCGGCCGCGAAGCCGTCATCTGGCTGTCGATCGACATCGAAGAGCTTCACCGCACCCGCGAAGCGACGATCGCCAGCGCCGAACGCTTTCGCCTCACCATCGAGTCGATCGGCGACGGCGTCATCGCCACCGATGCGAACGGCGTCATCACCCTCGCCAACTCGGTCAGCTCCCGCCTGACCGGCTACCCCGCACCCGAAATGATCGGCCAGCGGATCGACGAAGTCCTCCATCTCTCGAGCAGCACCAGCGGCTCACCCCTCCTGTCGCCCATCATGCGCTCGCTGTCGAGCGGGAAGCCGGTGGAGCTCTCCGACCACACCGACCTCGTCAGCCGCGACGGCTCCCGGCGGCACATCGCCGACAGCGCCGCGCCGATCCTCGACGGCGAAGGGCGCATCTCCGGCGCGGTGATGATCTTCCGCGACGTCACCAGCGAATATGAGAAGCGCGACAGCCTCTACCTCCAGAACCGGCTGCTCAATACCGCCGCCCAGGTCGCCGAAATCACCTACTTCCGCTGCAACGGCCGCGGCGACCTCATCGAAGACAGCATGAACGCCGCGCTCCGCGAAACCCTGAACGACGCCCACATTCCGGCCGGCGACTGGGTTTTCGAAGAGGATCGCCCCCTCTACCGCGAACAGTGGCAGCGGCTCCTCGACCACGAGATCGACACCCTGGAATCGTACTACCGCGCCGATTTCAACGACGAGCTGCGCTTCTTCGAAATGCGCGTCGAACGGACCACCGCCCCCGCCACCGGCGTCAACGGCTACTTCGGCGTGATCCGCGACGTCACCCGGCTGAAGCAGAGCGAGGCGAACTACCGCGACACCAACCAGCTGCTGCAGAGCATCATCGAGAACTTCCCCTGCGTCCTTTTCGTGAAGGACATCGACAACGACTTCCGCTACATCCTCGGCAACCGCGCCCATGCGGCGCTGCTCAACCTCCCCTGCGAGGCGATCGTCGGCAAGACCGATTACGAACTCTTCTCCCGCCCGGAGGATGCCGATCAGTGCGCCGCCAGCGACCGGGCGGTTTTGGAGGCTCCGGGGCAGATTCACGACTGTACCGAGCGCGTCCGGGGCAATGACGGCCAGATTTACGCCAACCGCAACATCAAGTGCGTGATTCGGCGCGAGAACGGGCGGCGGCTGCTGCTCGGCATCGGCATCGACATTTCGCGGCAGGAGGCGGCCGAACGCGAACTCGCCCAGACCACCCGGCTTCTCCAGACCATCATGGAGAACCTGCCCTGTGCCCTCTTCGTCAAAGACCCGGATAACGACTACCGCTACATCATGGCCAACCGGAACTTCGCCGATTTCGTCGGCTTCGACATCGACGAAATGCCCGGCAAGACCGACCACGACATCTTCATCCTGCCCGAAAACGCCGACGGCTGCGGCGTCAGCGACCGGAAGGCCGTGGAGCTGGGGCAGGTATTCGACTGCAAGGAGACCGTCATGGCCGCCGACCGCAACACCTATACGCTGCGTTGCGTCAAAGGCACGGTCGAATACGACGACGGGCGGCGGCTGCTGCTCGGCATCTGCCTCGACATCACCCAGCAGGAGCAGGCCGAAGAGAAGCTGAACAGCGCCAACCGGCTGCTGCAGAGTATGATGGACAACATGCCCCTCTCTTTCTGGGTGAAGGATCCCGCCGACCACTTCCGCTTCGTCATCGGCAACCGGGCGCTGCACACGATGCTCGATCTGCCCGGGGGGAGCATCCCAGGCAAGACCGACTTCGACGTTTTCAACCGCGAAGAAGCCCAGAAGTTCTTCGACGGCGACACCATCGCCATGGAGCAGCCGGAAGGACTGGACCGCGACGAAACCATCGTGGTTAACGGTGAAACCCGCTACCTTCACATGCGGCGCTTCCCGCTCGACAGCGGTGACGGGCACCCCCTGCTGCTCGGCATGGCGGTGGACGTCACCGAACGGGTCAACAGCCGCAACGAGCTCCAGAAGGCGAACGGCATCCTGAACGCGCTGCTCAACAACCTGCCCGCCCTGGTGGCGGTGAAGGACCCGCTCGACAGCTTCAAGTATATCATCTGGAACAACGCCGCCGCCGAATTCACCGGTTTCGACGCCCCCACGGTGATCGGCCGCCACGACAGCGAGCTGAACCTGCCGCTGCCCAAATCGCTGGAGTCGCTGCATACCGACCTCCAGGTGAGCGAGGGGAAAAAGATCGACCGGGTCTATAAATTCGTCAATCACAACGGCCAGGATTTCTTCCTCAAGACGATCAAGACGCAGATTCCCCTCGATAGCGATCACTCGCTGATTTTGACGCTCGGCATCGACATCACCGAGCAGAAGCTGATGGAGAATAAGCTCGCCGCCATGACCAACTCCCTCAAAGGCTACGTCGAACAGGAGCAGGTCATCAGTTCGACGCTCGAGGCGGTCGCCCTGAACAACGACGACGAAGGCGCCATGCACGAAGTGCTGAAGCTCCTGTCGACCCGCCTGGGCGCGGAGTACAGCTACCTTCTGGCCCTGAACCTGAATGAGCTGCGGATCGACTCCATTTTCGAGTACGCCACGCCGGGATATCCCGAAACGATGCAGAACTTCCAGCCGGTCACCTTCCTGCCCGGCGAGCTGTGGCACGAGGAGTTTCTCAGCCACCGCATGGTCGAATTACAGAACCTCACCTCCGAGGAATCGGTTCATTACCTCGGCAGCGTGGTGTTCGGGCTGCCCAAACTGTCGCCCCTCACCGAACGCTCCGCCTTCTTCGGCATCGGCGTGTGGAAAGGGGATCAGCTCTGGGGCAACCTCGGGCTGGTCTTCCTCCACGGCAAGCCGGAACTGGGCGAACAGGAGCGCGCGCTGCTGCAATCGGCGGCGCATATCATCGAAATCATCCTCGAACGCCAGCTCCACCGCGCCGATCTCGCCCGCAGCGAATACGAAAAGCTGCTGATCATGGATTCGTTGAAGATTCCGATCATGCTCTTTGACACCGAACTGCGGCTGATCCAGGCGAACAACGCGGCGCACCAGCTGGTCCGGCTGGCGCCGGAAGCGCTCCCCTCGGAAGAGGAGGCGCAGTATGCCGAACTGGCGACCGCCGACGGACGCTACCTCATGCCGCCGGAAGCCCTGCGGCGCGACCGTTTCGGGGAACATGTCGAAGAGATCCGGTACAAAGGACGCGACTACATCCTCAGCAGCTACCCCATCGAAATCGAAGGGAAACTGCTCTACCTCCTCAAAACCATGGTCGACGTCACCGACGCCAACGAAGTGCGGCGCAAACTGGCCAGTGCGCTGGAAGCCGCCCAGAGCGCCAGCAAAGCCAAGAGCTTCTTCCTGGCGACGGTCAGCCACGAATTGCGGACGCCGCTCAACGTGGTGATCGGCTTCAGTGAACTCCTGAAACAAGGCGGCATGGGCCCCAAAGAGCAATCCGACTGCATCCAGTCGATCAACCTCGCGGGCAACGCCCTCCTCAACCTCATCAACGACGTTCTCGACCTCTCGAAAATCGAAGCCGAACAGATGGATATCACCCCGCAGCCGACCGACCTGCGTAAAATTTCCGAAGAGATCGTCGCCATCTTCAGCTACAAGGCGAAACAGAAGAAGCTCGACTTCTACCTGGAAATTCCGGATGACCTCCCGATGGTCCAGATCGACAGCCTGCGGCTCCGGCAGATCCTCCTCAACGTCGTGGGCAACGCCCTCAAATTCACCCACGAGGGATTCGTCCGCGTCCGCATCGAATTCACCCCGAACGCCGGCGTCGAAACCGCCACCCTCACCATCCACGTCATCGATACCGGCGTTGGCATCTCCCCGGAATACCGCAGCCGCATTTTCGAACCCTTCGTACAACAACGCTCCACCAAAGAAAACCCCAATAACGAAGGCACCGGCCTCGGACTCGCCATCACCAACCGCCTGGTCAATAAAATGGGCGGCGCCATCCAGCTCGAAAGCGAAGTCGGCAAAGGCAGCACCTTCACCATCATCCTCACCGACATCCGCTACGGCGACCCGCGCCTCGAAACCCCCGCCCTTCCCGCCCCGGTGATGATCGCCAAACCCGCCTCGGAACTCGACGTGCTGATCGTCGACGACGTGCCGATGAACCTGAAAGTCCTGAAAGCCATGCTGAAGCAACTCCAGGTCAGCTGCCGCACCGCCAACTCCGCGCAGGAAGCATTGACGGCAATCGAAGAAAAAACCCCCGACCTCGTCCTGACCGATATGTGGATGCCGGAAATGAACGGATGCGAACTCGCCGCCGCCATCCGAACCAAACCCGAAGGCGAAAATCTCAAAGTCATCGCCGTCACCGCCGACTCGGAAACCAGCGCCAACTTCGACATGAGCCACTTCGACGAAGTCCTCCTCAAACCCCTCACCCTCGAAAAATTACGCCCCCTCTTCACCCCTTCTGCATAAATACGTTGTGGGAATTGGGGGAAGGGCGAAAAAACTTTTCTTCACGCGAGGCAATTGCAAAATTCAATTGCTGATGTGATTTAAGTACGGTTCTCGCTGGGGCGGCCCGCCCCAGACCCTCCGGCGGGCTCCGCCCTGCACCCGCAAGGGCTACCGCCCTTGACCCCAGTACTCGGGGGAACCCCCAAACGGCATCAGTCGGCCACTCTCCCCGCTTTTCTGCGGAGCGAGGGCAAGCGACTGAAACCGTTTGGCGCCAGGGGGCTCCGCGCCCCCTGGACCCTCGGCAGGGCGGGGACCCTGCACCCTGGCCGACTCAGGTCGGCCGATTCTCGCCGGCGGTAGAGACATCGTGGGAGAGATCAAGTATTACCGGGCTGACAGCGTTATGGGCTTTTTTTCTCCGTGTTTCAGCCACGTTTCTGTACGGCATATAGCTTTCAAACGATCTGCGACCTACAGCGCCATTGACCGGGGACAGCGAGCGCCAGCTGGCTGTGCGCGCATCCCTTGTCGGCAAAAAAGCCCGGAGGCATGAGTACGGCCAAAGGCCGCACGGAATGCCGGAGGAGGGAGCCCCCGAAAAG
>JAVBRV010000041.1:0-8238 GCA_031547585.1 Victivallaceae bacterium | reverse complement strand
CCGAATCGACGGCGAAAAATTCGATGCCGGAAAAAGTTTTTCAACGCCGTCACCGGGGCTTTATTTTCCTGCTTCTCCCGCAAGTCATCACGATTTTTCTTCTGGCATATGTTGTTCTCCTGACTCCCTGCTATCTGATCGGGAAAATCCGTTTGTATCAGGTGGAGCGGCAATTTCACCAAGAGCATATTTCCATTCGGATTGAGCATTATCTGACTCCGGCGGCCAAGCCGAACGCCGCCGAGGAGATTTTCGCCATCGATATTCCGGATTTTCCGGTCAAATATTTTGAAGTTGAAAAACTCTCCCCGGAAGAACGCAGGGAGCTGGACAGCCAATTGCACGAGCTGCGTCCACAGCTGATGCGCTTCCGGGCCATGCTCCGAAAATACGACCGGCTGGGCGTCGCCCGCGATTTTTCGGATCATCCCAAGCTCAACCTGGCGCAAAAAAAGTTGCGCAACTATCAGTATTGGAGCGAACTCCTGCCGGGAAACGCCCCGATGGAAATGCTACGTGATCTGAGACAATGCCGGTTTTATGAAATCGGGGAAGATCCCTACTATGGAGCTTACTCCGAAAGGCGTTACGCCGCCCGAAGCAATCGGATTCTGGAAGATCATCTGCGAAAACTTTCCGACGCGGAATTACAAACCGTGAAAAACACTCTCCAGATGGATATCGGCAACTTACCGGGAAATACCAGACACTACGTACTTGCCGAGAATAGTATCGATTTAAAACGAATGAATCTGGTCATGGGTCTGCCGTTTCCGTTTCGCGACAATGCCGCTGCGACAAGCTGGCAAATCGCCCGGGAAGAGGCGGCGCTTCGCAGCCGCGAATGGTTTGAAAGTATCGACAACTACCGGAAGTTCGCCGCGAGAAACGCCAAACGCAGTTTCTGGTACTCCTTTCTGCGCGATGACGGCGAGAGCAAGAACCGCCTGCACTCCGCCACGCTTGCCCAATACCGTCTGGCGCTGGCCGCCGTCGAGCTGGAGAAGTACCGCCGGCAACACGGCGACTACCCGAAGAATCCGGTTCTGCCGCGCGATCCCTTCTCCGGTCAGCCGTTGCGCTATATCGCGGGAAAGATGCTGTACAGCGTCAACGGCGACGGCATCGACGATGGTGGTCGCGCTTTCGGGCGGCACGAGAAAGATTCGACCGATATCGTGTTTCACCTGGAGAAGAAGTGATGAAAAAGCTGCTTTTCCACAAAATCACCGACCGCACGGCCAAACTCGGCTGGCTGTTTGCACTCTGGTGCGCGACTTATGTGTTCACGGTCTGGGCGTATGGTTCGTTTCACTTTCTCCGTCCGCGCGACACTCCAGAACAAACGTTCTACGTGATTTGCATTCTCATCACCTGGGGAGTGCTGCTGATCGAATTCAGCTTGAACTTTCCCTGCAAGCATCTCGTAAGCCGAATTCTATGGAGCCTGGCCGCCTTGATCGGCCTGATGGCCGCATTGCCGACTCTCTAAACCGCCCTTCACCGGGCTGATTCCGGCGAGAACAGCCGCCGGTACTCGGAGGGGGGGATGTTCATGAAGCGTTTGAAGAAGCGAGAGAGGTAGTATTCCGAGCTGAACTCCAGCCGCTCGGCAATCTCGCGGATCGTCGTCTCCGGCTTCCCCAGGAGGGCGAAGATTCGGTTCAGGAGCTGCCGGTGAAGGAACTCCTGCGGAGAAACCCCGACCTCGCGCCGGAACTTGCGCGAAAAGGCCGCCTGGGTCATCCCCTGCCGTTCGGCCAGCTCCGCCACCGACAACCGGGCCGAACCATGCTCGCCGATGAATTGAAACAGCTCCCGGTACGGTGCCAGCCGGGCCGACTTCTCCTCGAAGTTCTCCGGCCAGTGCGCGGCGAAGAATTCGTAAAGCAGCGCCCGGCAGCGGCAGAGGGCGCGGTGGTCGTCGGGATCGTCGAAAATGGGCAGGGCACGCTCCACCAGCTCCGGAGCCGGTTCCGCCAGGATGCGGCGCGGACTCTCCGCAAACAGCTCCATGCCGGGGTAGATTTCCAGCCCGACGTGAAAGGTGATGAGCTGCAAACCGTCGGTCAGGCGGCATTCGAAAAAGAGTCCGGCGGGGATGAAGTAGCTGAAGTCCTTGGTCAGCACCAGGCGCTGGCCGGATTCCGGGCAGTAGAAGTAGCTCTCGCCCCCATCGAAATCCTCGCGGATCAACACCAGCGCGTTGAAGGGGAAGCGCACCCGGGTGAAGTAATTGAGATGAGTCGTATGAAGATTGTGCAAGACGATCTCATGCGTGTGATTGAACTTCGCGAGATGCCGTTTATCGACCCGGATCATAAAAGTATATCCTTACCGTACTAAGAATCCATTTGAAAATCATCTTTTCGCCATACAGTATAACCAGAGCGAAAAAAATGCAAATGGAGATATCATGAAAGAACTGCTCGACTTGACCGGTAAGACCGCCATCGTGACCGGCGGACGGCGCGGATTGGGCAAAGCCATGGCCCTCGCCCTCGCCGAACAGGGCGCCGAGGTGGTGGTGATCGCCAGACATCCCGAACCGCCGGAGTTCGTTTCCAGCAAAATCCGCTATCTCGCCGCCGACCTCGCCGATCCGGCGGCGCGGCGCGGACTGATCGCCCGGGCGGCCGGGGAAGAGCTTGACATCCTCATCAACAACGCGGGCTTGCAGTTCGTCGAGAACGTCGAAAGCTGTACCCTTGAGCAGTGGGAGGCCAGCCGGTCGCTGCTGCTCGACGCGGTGTTCGATTTGTCGCAGCAGGCGATCCCCCTTCTCAAGCGGCGCGGCGGCGGCAAAATCATCAATATCGCCTCCATTTGCGCTTTCCGCGAAGGGGGCTGGAATGTCAGCTACGGGGTGATGAAGTCCGCCATCGTCGGCATGACCCGCTGCATGGCCAACTCGCTGGCGCGGCACAACATCAATGTCAACGCCATCGCTCCGGGAATCCTCCGCACCGACCTTACCGCCGCCTGCTTCGAAGGGGAGCGCCACCAGAAACTGATCCAGCGCTACCCCGCCGGACGCCTCGGCGAAGCGGAGGATATCACCGGGCCCATGCTGTTCCTCGCGAGCGACATGAGCCGTTTCGTCCATGGGCAGACGCTGGCCGTTGACGGCGGCTTTACAGGGAACTGAATCATGAAAGAGTTACAGGAAGAGCTGAAGAGCTATTACCGCGCCAACGCCCACCGGGTCCGGGGGAACCACAACCCCTTCGAGGAGGAGATGGAGGCGTATGCCGCCCTTCACCCCGAAGCCTCCGCCCTCGAATTGAAGGCGGCGCAGTATGAGATCATCGCCAAAGGGTTCACGCCGGTGGTCTTTCGCCACACGCCCTTTTTCTCCGAAATGGGGGTGCGTTTCGCCGAGTACGACGGCACGGGCGCAGGTCCGGGCGGCTGGCTTCTCCGCCGCAACGGGCACCTCTACCGCGACGCCGACCCGGAACGTTTCGACCGCTATCGCGCCACCGGGCAAGCAGGCTTCCACCTCGCTTTCGGCCCCTTCGTCGACCCGGACCACCACTGTTTCCCCTTCACCGCCGCCATCCGCCACGGGCTCGAACACTATTTCAACGCCTATGCCGAAGGGGAACAAAATAACTTCACCCGGGCGGCGTGCCGGGGACTCCTCGCCGTCAAAGCCATCGCCGAAAAGTTCGCCGACGCGGGCATCGACGCCGCGCGCCGGGTGCCGTGGAAGCGGCCGGAAACCTTCTATGAAGGGCTGGCCGCCATGTGGTTCCTGCATGAGGTTTGCGCCTCCATCGACGGCGTCGGCATGTCGGTGACCGGCCGCCCCGATTACACGCTGATCCATCTCTACGAAGCCGACCTCGCCGCCGGGCGGCTGACCCGCGAAACGGCCTATGACCTCATCTGCCGCTTCATGATCCACACCGACTGCAAGCTCGACCTCGAGCGCCCGATCCAGGAGCAGTACAACCGGGGCGAACAAGGCGACACCCTCATCCTCGGCGGCTGCGACGAAACCGGGGCCGAAGTGTGCAACGAGCTTTCGTTCCTCTTCCTCCAAGCCCACCGCGATTGGAAGCTCATCTACCCCAAGATCCACTGCCGCTTCTCGAAAAACAGCTCTCAAGAGTTCCTCGCCGACGCCTGCCGGGAGTTCCCCCTGGGGCGCAACACCATCTCCTTTTTGAACGACGACCGGCTGATTCCGGCCTTGATCCGGGCGGGGAAGTCGCCCGAAGACGCCCGCGGCTACGTCGCCGGAGGCTGCTGGGAAACCATCGTCGAAGGCTGCGAGCACTCCGAAGGGGCCAACTGCTACTTCAACCTCGCCCGGGTGGTCGACGCCTCGATCCACGACTGCCCCGGCCTCGATAAACTCGATGGAGCCGGCGACTTCGAAGCGGTCTACAACATCCTGACCGGGAACGTAATCCGCACGATCCGCGACATGGCCGAAGCGATCCGCCAGGGCGGCGAACCGTGGCCCCGGGTGAACCCCGCGCCCTTCTTCTCGGCCTGCCTCGCGGGCTGCCTCGAATCGCGCCGGGATTATTCGGAGGGGGGAGCGCGCTACAATCCGCACGGCATTCCCCTCGCCGGGCTCGCGGTGCTGACCGATTCGCTGGCGGCGATCCGGCGGCTTTGCTTCGAGGAAAAAATCTGTACTCTCACCGAACTCCTGACGGCCGTCCGGGGGAACTGGGAGGGGGCCGAACTCCTCCGCGCCGCCGCCCTCGCCTCGCCGCGCTTCGGCGACGGGAGGGGCTCCGAGCAGCTCGCCCGCCGCTTTCTTGAGGAGCTGGTGCGCGCAACCCGCGACCTCCGGAACGAGCGCGGCGGCCCCTTCCAGCTCGGGCTGTACAACTACCGCGACGTGATCGACTGGGCCAAGCTCACCCGCGCCACGCCGGACGGGCGAAAACAAGGCGACTTCCTGACCCAGGGGCTCACCCCCTCGCGCTCCTCGCGCAAACTCGACCTCGCCACCGTCTACCACGCCTGCGGAGCGCTGCCCCTCGATGACTTCCCGGCCAACTCGGTGCTGACCCTCTCGCTTCGCCGCGAAGGGATGACGCCGGAGCTGCTGGCGGCGGCGGTGAAGAGCTGCCCCGCCGGAATGCTCCAGCTCAACTGCGTCAGCCGCGAGGAGCTGCTGGACGCCAAGGCGCACCCGGAGCGGCACGGCGACCTCATCGTCCGCCTCTACGGCTACTCGGCCCGCTTCGTGACCCTCGACGAAGCGATGCAGGAGGAGTTCATCAGCCGGAGTCTTTTATGATACCAATTTGCAATCTGATCGTCAGTAACTGTCTTGGTCTTGCGGGCGCAAATCCGGCTTGTTTCGTTGCCGTTAACTCTGTTAGCGGCAACTTCATCAAACCTGATTTTCGCTCCGCAATCCCGGCGACATTTACTAACTCTGAGATTGCACATTAGTATGATTTTCGACATCCAACACTTTTCGCTCCACGACGGGCCGGGCATCCGGACGGTGGTGTTCCTGAAAGGTTGCCCGCTCCGCTGCCGGTGGTGCCACAACCCGGAGTCATGGCTCCCCCGGCCGGAGATCCTCTTTTCGCCCGAACGCTGCCAGGGCTGCGGACGCTGCGCCGAAGTCTGCCCGATGGGGTGTCATAAAGGAGGCGTTTTCGACCGTACCCGATGTTGCGGCTGCGGAAGCTGCGCCCGGAACTGCTTCCCGGAAGCGCTGGAGCTCTCGGGCATCGAAAAGAGCATCCCCGAAGTGCTGGAGGAGGTGCTGCGCGACCGGGCGCTCTACGAGAATTCCGGCGGCGGGCTCACCCTCTCCGGCGGCGAACCGGCGGCGCAGCCCGATTTTACCCTCGTCCTCTGCCGCGCCGCCCGCGAAGCGGGGCTTCACACCGCCCTCGAAACCTGCGGGTACGCTCCCAACGAGGTCTTCGAGAGGCTGCTCCCCTTTGTCAATCTCTTTCTCTACGACATCAAGACGCTCGACCCGGCGAAGCACCGGGAGTTGACCGGGGTGGATAACGAGCTGATCCTCAACAACCTCCGCCATCTGGAACGGGCCGGGGCCGCGATCACTCTTCGCATCCCCCTTATCCCCGGGGTCAATGATTCGGAGGAGGAGCTGGCCGCCCTCGCCAATCTCGCCAACTCCCTCTCCATTCAGGCCATCGAAATCGAACCCTACCATCCTCTCGGCTCCGCCAAATCCCTCCGGCTGGGACTCCCCCCTTTCCGCCTCCCCCCGCCGCCCGAGGCGTGGGTGGAGGAGAAGACGGCTTTCTTACAAGCGCGAACCCACGCCCCCCTCCGCCGGGCCTGAACGGGATTCGGGCTTGTCGCCGCGACTGCCGGGGTCCTTACGGTAATCGCTGGGGCTCCGGCCGTGAAAGTCGCGGAAGCTGCGCGAAAAGTAGTGCGCGTCGGAAAAGCCGCAGCGGAAAGCAACTTCGGAAATATTGTTGTTCGGGTCCCGCAGCAGCCGCCGCGCCAGCTGCATCCGGCAGCCTAAGATGTAGTGCTTCGCCCCCTTGCCGGTCGCCTGCCGGAACAAAGCGTTCAGGTGGCTCTGGCTGACTCCGGCGATCCGGGCCAGTTCGTCGACCGGCAGCGGCTGATCGCAGTGTTCGCCGATATGGGCCAGCGCCCGCTTCAGGCCGGGGTGGAACTGCCGCCAGCGGTCGTCGATGGCCTCCCGGCGCGCCACCCGCAACAGGAGCGCCGCGAGCAACGCTTCGCCCAACTCCCCGTCGCCCTCGCCGTCCAGCGCGGCGAGATCGTGGAACCAGCGTGAAATGAGCCGATCCGCATGTGTATCCACCGCCCGGAACTCCAATTCAAAATCCCCCGGCTCGACCTCGAAAACCACATGAAAGGTCCGACAGGCCCCCAGGTTCCGCCGCCGGTGCGAGGTTCCGGGGGGAACAATGAAAAGCGTACCGGCCGCGCCTTCCAATGTCCGAATCCCCTCCCCTTCCAGACGGCACTTGCCGGAGGCCACGTAAATCAGCTCCGCCCCCCGGTGCGCGTGACAGGGGGTGACGCCAGTGGTCAGGTTGCTCCCGGCGTAGGAGAGGGTGGCGCGGTTCTTTGTTTCCATGATGACTCTTACTATATGGGGAAGTTGTTCTTTTTTCAAGGCGACAATTCATCAATATTTTCCGGTATTCTTCGCGAGGTACGGCTATCATCATCATTTTATCCACCTATTTTACTATTTTTTACCGGTGAAGAATCTTGCTTTCGCGCTCCGGGTTTGCTATAATAAGGTAAACAATCCTACAGCACGCGAAAAGGAGCCGGTTATGAAAAAAACAAAATTCACCTTGATTGAACTCCTCGTCGTAATCGCCATCATCGCCATTCTGGCCGCCATTCTCCTGCCCGCCCTCAACAAAGCGCGGGAGAAAGCGCGCACCATCAGTTGCGGCAATACACTGATGAGCTACAGCAAGGCCGCCACCTCGTACGAAAACGATTACCGCGGCTGGAAACCGGCGCTGAACGCCACCGTCCATTGGCGATATCAGTTGCGCCCCTATCTCGGACTGAGTACGGAAAGCACCGTCTATGTGCCGCCGAAACTGGTCTGTCCCGGAGCGACGTTCTCCCTGGCCAGTCCGAATGCGAAGGGCATGGTGAACCTCGACCGCTCCTACGGTATCAACCGCATGGGGTACCCCGCCTACGACAGCACCGGAGCGATTTACCGGGGCCGGAAAAACTCTCAGATCATCCACCCCTCAAAAAAGATCTGGATGACCGACGCAACCGACTGGGCAGTCGCCTACGAACGCGCCCAGGCGCCGGCCTGGTATTTCATCTGGGGAGAATATTACTCCTCTACCGAGAACAACATGCCCTGTTACCGGCATGACCGGCGAATAAACCTGACCTACAACGACGGACACCTGGGAAATGCCGCCTGGCAGGAACTCTGGGATGTCGCCACCACCTCTTCAAGCCCCTTGTACAAAGAAAAATGGGATGTTACCGCCCAATGAAACAACTTCTGTATGCGACGATCTTTTCGGCGGCCGCGCTCTGCGGCGCGGCGGAACTGCCGGAATATCTGCGAATCCGTCCGGATGGTTCCCTCCTGCTGCATGAACGCTGGAGTCTGGAAATCCGCTGCTTCGACCGAAATTGGCGCGCCGCCTCCCAGCTGGGGACCGAAGTAGAGACGGGCTACCCGAAACACTCCGGCGGCCTCTTTGAAACCCGGGGGCGTTTCGCGGCCTTCCGCCTGGAGGAAAACGTTCA
>JAVBRV010000358.1:0-3361 GCA_031547585.1 Victivallaceae bacterium | reverse complement strand
TAAAGAAGAATTCCTGTTCGTTCAGACGGCAGTTGTAAATTAATTTTTTATTTCTTACATTTACCTCTTGACTTTCTTCTGATTATCCGGTATAATTATAGGAGTCAGGAGATGGATGTGGCACGAAACAATATTTTTTATGCTCTTCAGGGCGAGTTGGAGAAAAAGCTGAGTCTGCTTTCTCCGGGGACGCCGCTGCCGCCGGAGACGGAATTGGCGGCGGAGTTCGGCGTGTCGCGTCCGACCTTGCGCCAGAGCCTGGCAGAGCTCGTCCGGCTAGGGGTGGTGGAGAAACGCCGGGGCGTCGGCAGCTTCGTGGCGGAGAGCCCCAAGACGATCCGGCGGGAGCTGATCTTTCTCTGTTCGGATATGATTTTCTGCGCGACGATTCTGCAAAGCTTCTGCGCTCACGCTTCGGAATGCAACTATTTCAGCTCGGTGGTTCCGCTCTCCGGCGACCGCTCGGCCCAGGAACGGATTCTGGCGACCGTGATCGAACGGGCTCCGGCCGGGGTGGCCGTCTTCGCCAATTTGCACATGCTCGATCTCGAAGGCTACGGGATGCTGGCTTCATCGGGGATTCCTTCGGTCTATGTGAACCAGCTTCCTTCCGGCATCGCGGGGAATGTGATCTCTTTTTCGGAGGCGGACGCCGTTATGCGGATCGCGGTTGATTTTTACCGACAGGGCTGCCGCCGTTTTGCGCTGTTCGGCTCGTCGCACTTGCACCGGCCGGGGGCTTTGGAACGCGAAGCCGGTTTTCGGGAGGCGATGAAACGCTGCCGGCTTAAGATTCCGGCCGAACGGATTTGTCCTCCGGCGGCCGGTTCGGAGGAACGTGCGGCCTTCATCGAACTTTTCCGGCGTCCCGACCGTCCGGACGCGGTGGTGTGCATGGCCGACGCTTGCGCGGCCCGCTTCATCCAGGAGCTGCGGAAAGCCGGCATCCCCCCGGAAGGAATCCGGATCTCCGGCTTCGACAACACCTATTGGATCAAATACTTTGCACCCGACATCATCACCGCCGAATTCCCCGGCGACAAGATCGGGCACGCCGCCGCCGACCTCCTGATCCGCCAGGTGGAGAATCCGGTTTTCGGCTTTCAGGAAACGAAATTCAGTCTCAATATTCGGCCGTGCCGATAACTTCAATAAACGGGAGAAAACAATATGAAACCAAGGGGACGGCATTTTACACTGATTGAACTTCTGGTCGTGATCGCCATCATCGCCATCCTGGCGGGCATTCTCCTGCCCGCGCTCGGCAAGGCGCGGGACCGGGGGCGGCAAATCGCCTGCGTCAACAACATGCGCACCATCTACCAGGGGCTGATGTTCTACGTCGATGATTCGCAAGGGTGGCTGCCCTATACCAAAGCGGATTACGGGGAACACGTTTTCAGCCTGCTGAAATACATTCCGCAGGATCTGCATGGCGGTTATGCGGATGGCATGACCTACAAACGGACCAACTTCGGAGCTCCTAAAGGCGTGTTTTTCTGTCCGATTCAGACAGCGCCGCAAAGCGCCCGTTTCTGGGCGGGAGGCGCGGCGACCGCCACCAGCTGGTATACCAACTACATGCCGACCTCGACCCAGACGCTCGGCAACGACGCCAGGCCTGACTGCGGCGGCTGGTTGAACGCGGCCGCCCGGATTGCGCCGCGGCATCGTAAGTTTTTGACCATCAAGAAAGGCTCCGCCATTCTCTCCGACCAGGATTGGATCAACGTCGCCACCGACAGCAGCACCTATTACTCCCGCTCCCCCGTCGGCGGGTATGTCACCGCGAGTCTCACAAACGCCTACGCTCCCGTCTGGAAGCATGTGAATATGAGCGCCCCCTTCTTGTACACCGGGGGGAACGTCAATATCATGCTCTACCGGGCCGTCAAAAACTTCAATGACGACTGGATTCCGAACCGCTGACCCCTGACTGAAAGGAATTTTACCGATGAAACGTCTGATTGCCGCTGTTCTATTCTTGACCGCCCTCTCTCTGGCGGCCGAGCGGGTGCCGTTTTCACTGAACTCGAATTGGCTCCTGCTGCGGCCCTCCCCGGCCGATGTCTCTTTTGCCGCCCTCCCCCCGGGTGCAAGTAAAGTGATGATGGTCAAAAATATTTACGATCTCGGCAAGGCCCCGGCGCGTTCCGCGGCGATCTTCTACAACGAATTCGAAGCCCCGGCGGAGGGGCTCATGCAAGTCGGCATGGCGGCGGACTGGTGGTTCGAATGCTTCCTCAACGGCAAACCGGTCTACTCGACCCTGACCGGCGGAAACGGGACGCAGAATCTTTCGCCCGAAAATCACGTCTTCGACCTGCCGGTGAAGAAGGGACGCAACTTGCTGGCGGTCCGGGTGCTGGCCGGTTCCGACGGCTGGCGCTTCGTCTGCGGTGAGGTGCCGTTCCGCGAGGCCCGCTCCGGTGTTTACGAGGTGAAAGCCGGGAAGGAGTGGCGTCCCGTCAAGATGGAGAAAATCGACTGGGCGGCGCGGCGGCGGGAGTTCCGCAATCCGATCGACTGGCCGCTCCGGATCGATTCGATTCAGGTCAAACCGGGGACCGCGCTCGACTTCTCTCTTCTGTTCCCGAAACACGACATCGACAAGCTCGGCCGGGTCATCGTCAATGGCGACGGCAAGCTGGCGTTCTCCGCCGCGCCGAACCGGGCGGTCCGGTTTCGCGGTTTCAACATGATGGTGAACAGCTGGAAGGGACGGTTCTATGCCATGAGCCGGGAGGAGCTGGAAGAACTGGCCGAACGAATCCGGCTTCGCGGCATGAATGTTGTACGCTTCCACTATCCGGACGCGCTGCTTTGCGGTCATCACGCCGATCCGCATCAGCGCCCCAAGCGGGAGTTTGACGCCGGCCAATTGCCGGCGACTCCGGAAGCGCTGCCGATCGACCGGGCCATGCTCGACCGCTACGACTGGTTCGTCAAATGCCTGCGCGACCGGGGGATCCACCTTCTGGTTGATCTCGCCAACAGCAAAGGCGGTTGGAGCAACTTCCACCCGGTTCCCGAATCGCCGGCGGATACCGCCCGCAACCGCCTTTACTTCGACGAGCGCTACCGCAAAAATTGGAGCGCCGCCGCCGAATTCCTGCTGACCCGCGTCAATCCCCACACCGGAACCCGAATGAAGGACGACCCGCAATTCATCGGCGTCACCTTCTACAACGAGCAGGACATCCAGCCGTTTCACCTCGAAGCCTTCGCTTCGCTCTGGCGGGAGCGCTTCCCGCAATACCGTTCAGCCTTGACCCTGAAACTGCTTTCGGGCGAAGGGGAGGAGTCGGAGGCGGCGCGGAAGTTCATCCTCGGCCTGATGGAAGAGATGAACCGTTTCTAT
>JAVBRV010000030.1:0-3190 GCA_031547585.1 Victivallaceae bacterium | reverse complement strand
TTTTTCTATTTCGTCGGCAAGCGCATGGTTTTCACCCAGATTTCCGTAATCGGCGCAAACTTACTCTGCTCCGCCGCCGTCATCTTCGTGAAAATCGTCTTCGTTACCTCCGTCGCAAACGCTTGCCCCTCCGGCGTATTGCGCAAACGCTCGAGATCAGCCGCATTCTTCCCCTTCTCCAGCTCCTTGTAGCTGCGCTCGGCACGCTTCCGGATCGCCTCGACCATCTTGTCCTGTTCCGCCGGCGGCATCGCCCGCAACTGGCGCAGCGATTCGCCGACCGCCCCCGTCAACGCCCGCATCTCAATCGCCTTGCGCTCTTCATCCGGATACTTCCCCAACTCCCGGCGCAGATGCTCCAGCACCTCCTTGCGCCGACCCCGGTTGCTCTGCGGCGCAAACGCCCGCGACAGCGTCTCCGCCAGCTCGGTCTCGCTCCAGGTGTGCTTCTTCAGAATCTCATCGGCCGTCAACGGCTCCGGCTCCAGCCGCAGCAGCAGCCAGCTGAGCAGCAGCATCAGCACCACTCCGATCAAAGCCGGAATCAACAGCATCTTCCAACGCTCCACCCCCCGCTTCCCGCGCCGCGAACGAATTTCAGCACTCGCAGTCATCTCGCCCTCCTCTGAAAAGTTGCCGAGGTTTTTCGATTACAAAAGTAAATTTACAATTGTAATCGCAGAATGCAAGGCTTCATTTTAAAAAAAAGCTCTTTTTTCTGGCAAAGCAGGGGGAAAGGGTGTATAGTATCCGCCAATTGGTTTATCATCCGGCATACTAAGGAGACATATCATGGCCGAGGACGTTAAAGACCTGGAGTTGATGGAGAAGATCGTCAGCTTGTGCAAACGGCGCGGAATCATTTTCCCGAGTTCGGAAATCTACGGCGGCATCAACGGTTTCTGGGATTACGGCCCCTACGGCTCGCGCATGAAGCGCGCCGTCGAAGCCCTGTGGTGGAAAGAGATGGTCGAGACGCGCGACAACGTCGAAGGCCTCGATTCGACCATCATCTGCCATCCGCGCGTCTGGGCGGCCTCCGGCCACCTGGAGCAGTTCAGCGACCTCATGGTCGACTGTAAAAAGTGCAAAACCCGCTACCGCGTCGACCAGATGGAAGACCCGACCACCTGCGCCAACTGCAAATCGCAGGACCTCACCGAACCGCGCGAATTCAACCTGATGATGAAGACCTTCGTCGGCCCCGTGTTCGACGAAGAGCATACCGCCTGGCTGCGGGCCGAAACCTGCCAGCCGATCTTCGTCGACTTCCACAGCGTCCGGGTGGCGACCCGCCAGAAGCTGCCCTTCGGCATCGCCCAGATCGGCAAAGCCTTCCGCAACGAAATCAACCCCCGGAACTTCACCTTCCGCAGCCGCGAATTCACCCAGATGGAGATGGAATTCTTCTGCGAAGACGGCGACAGCATGGAGTGGTTCGAGTACTGGAAGGAACAGCGGATCAAGTACTATAAGGAAAAACTCGGCTTCAAGGACGACTTCTTCCGCATCTACGTCCACGAGAAACTGGCCCACTACGCCAAAGCCGCCATCGACATCGAAGTGAAGTTCCCCTTCGGCTGGGGCGAGCTCGAAGGCGTCCACCACCGCGGCACCTGGGACCTGACGCGCCACAGCGAATTCTCCGGCCAGGACCTCTCCTACATGGATCACGACAACGGCCGCAAAGTCATGCCCACCGTGGTCGAAACCTCCGTCGGCCTCGACCGGACCATCCTCGCCCTCCTCGCCAACGGCTACACCGAAGAGAAAGCCGCCACCGCCAAGGAGGATATGGAGGAAGATACCCGCGTCCTCCTCAAGCTGCCGGCCCGCGTCGCCCCCATCCAGGTGGCCGTGCTGCCGCAGTCCAAAAAGCTGAAGGAAGGCGCCTACAACCTCTACAAGGACATCGACCGCTTCTTCCGCAGCGAATACGACGAGACCGCCAGCATCGGCAAGCGCTACCGGCGGCAGGATGAGATCGGCACACCCTACTGCGTGACCTTCGACTTCGATTCGGCGGAAGACAACGCCGTGACCGTCCGCGACCGCGACACCATGCTGCAGGAACGGGTCAACGTCACCCAGCTCCGCAGCTACCTCGAAGGCAAGATCGGTTTCTGATGCGGCTTGAAGAGCCCCTTTTTCGTCCGCCGGCGGAAGCCGACAGCCTGATCTTTCAGGTGACGCGGGGCTGCCCCCATAACCGCTGCACCTTCTGCGGCATGTACAAAGGCGTTCCCCACCGGCTGCGGCCGCTGGAGGAACTCCGGGCGGAAATCCGCCGGGCCTCCGGGTTCCATCCCGGCGTCCGGCGGATTTTTCTTGCCGACGGCGACGCCATGGCCGCCCCCTATGACCACCTCCGCGAAATCCTCCGCGAACTGGCGGCGTGCTTCCCCCGCCTCGCCCGGGTCAACCTCTACGCCAACGGCAGCTCCATCCTGCGGAAAACCGACGCGGAACTTCGCGAACTCGCCGCCGCCAAGCTCGATACCCTCTACCTCGGCCTCGAAACCGGCAGCCATGGCATCCTGAAACTCGTCCACAAAGACGAAAACCCGGTGGAGATGGCCAAAGCCGTCCACCGGGCGCGTTCCGCCGGCCTCAAAAGCTCCGTCATGATCCTGATCGGCCTCGGCGGCCGCTCCGGCAGCCCCCATCACGTCGCCGAAACCGCCGCCATCCTCAACCGGATGCAGCCCGAACTCCTCTCCGCCCTGCGGCTGATCCCCCTCCCGGGACTGCCGATCTTCCCCGGCTTCGAAGAGCTGACCGAATTCGAAGCCGTCGCCGAACTTCACTCCCTTCTCTCGCAGCTCGAACTCGAGCGGACCGTCTTCCGCGCCAATCACACCTCGAACCCGATGCCCCTCGCCGGGCGCTTCCCCAAAGATAAAACCCGCCTCCTCGCCGAGCTTGCCGCCGAACTCCAGTCCGGCCGTCTCGATCGACACGCCCCCGGGCTTCACCCCTCGGAATTATAGCTCCTGATAGTTCTCTGGTGAAATGGTTTATGGCCCGTACCGGCTTTGGCTTAATGACGCTTTTTTTCTGGGGCAATCTGCCCCAGCCCCCCGACCAGGGCGCTGCCCTGGACCCGCAAGGGCCGGTGGGCCCTTGACCCGACATACCGGGGGGAACCTCCAAACGGCATCAGTCGGCCGCTCTCCCCGCTTTTTTGCAG
>JAVBRV010000370.1:0-4235 GCA_031547585.1 Victivallaceae bacterium | reverse complement strand
CCTTCTCCTCCCCCAAGCCCCCACCTCATCTTTTCAAAAGAAGCGGAGTAATGGTGGAGTGTGAGAGTTATTCCAGCATGAGTCCGGTCAGTTCGAAGGTGATCGCGGTGCGCGGATAGGATTTTTGCTGGTTGAGGCCGTTGTAGATATAGAACTCCTTGCGGCCGTCGCGCAGTTTGAACGGCACACCGGTGAAGCTGAAGTCGTTCTCGAGCGATAGGCGAACCGGAACCCATTCGCCGGGGCGGTTGAGTTCGAGCGTCGCACGGCGAACCGATGTCCAGTCCTTCGAGGGAAAGGCGAGGTCGATCACGCCGGGCATTTCCGTTTTGATCTGAAAAACCAGCCACCGGGCCGCTTCCGGTGCGTTCGGCGCGTCGAATGGCGTACTGACCGTCGGGACGCCGCCGTCGACCCCCTCGGGGAGTTCAAAGCGGATCGCGTGCTCCCCTTTGGCGGCAACCGGCCGGATGACCGGCGATTTGCCGCCGCGCCACGCCATGCCCCACCAGCCGCTCCCGGCGTCTTTTCCGGAATAGATCGCAAAGGGTTCTCCGCCCGCCTTTTCGCCGGTGACGGCGAGCAAAACCGGCACGGAGCTTGCGGGGTTCACCCAGTCGACGCCGCCCTGTCCCTCCTGCATCGCCGACAGGAAGTCGATGGAAGCGATGCTCTTCTGCGGCGCGGGGTTCACCCACTCCATCGTGAAGAAGCCGACCTCCTTGCCGTCCTTGTTGGGGCGGGTGAAACCGATTTTGGCTTGCGGCAATTGCCGGACGTTCCACCAATCGCCGATGTTGCGTTCCCCGAGCAGCGGAATATCGATATGGCTGCCATCCGCGTAGTTCACCCGGTACGCGCCGCAGGGGTTGCCGTTGCCCCAGCCGGAGGTGTGAAGGAAGAAGAGCCGCGACAGCTTTTCCTCGACCTTGATCTTTTCGATCGCCGCCGGCAGCCATTTACGCGCTTCGCCGCGCACGATCAGGCAACCTTTGTCGGAAATCTGGAAAGGGATGCCGCCGGCGGAGATTCGTCCGAGCGGCATCATCCGGAAGTCGTTCGTTCCCTGGTCAAGCCAGCCGCCCCGGCCGTCGTTGTCGACCTCGTCGGTGAAGGAACGGTTCGCATACGGCGCAAGGTCGATGAACACGAGATCCCCTTCCGCCGCCCGGTAGACGGGCGGTTCAAGGGGGGCGAGGGGTCGCGCCCCCTCCCACAGCGGCCGGTTCCCCGCATAGCCGATAAGATTGGCGAGGTAGCGGGTCGCGGCGCTCTCCCGATTCCACAACCGGCAGGCGTTGAGCTGCGAGACAATCAGGCGGCCTTTGCCGACCTTCGCTTCGAGAATCGCCGCCGCGACCGTGCTGCGGACGAGGAACGGCGGTTTGGCGGCCAGCACGTTGTCAGTCAGCGGCGTGATGGCCGCGTCAAAGACGTTGCCGCCCTTCGCTTCGCTCCACAGGTCGAATTCATCCTGGCTCATGCCGCGAAAGATGGGGTGCCCGGGCAGCACCAGGTCGGCCAGCGAATTCGGTTCGTTGGCCACGAGAAAGTGGTTGAATACCGGCAGCATTCCGGGCTGCTGCTCGAAAATCACCAGGCAGCCGCCCGCTTCAACCCAGGCCAGGATCGCCGCATTGTCGGCTTGGAAGCGGCGCTCCGGAAGGCCCGGCGGAACGAGCAGCGTATCGACTCCGGCAAGCCCCTCTTTCGCCGTCAGCAGCCGGTACGGAACCTTCATCGCCCTCAAAATCTCCGCCAATCCCGCCGCGTCGCCGCCCGCGTCGAGGATGGCGATTTCGGCTCTGGTTTCAACCAACGTATTGGGGAGTGAAGCGGGTTGCAGATTGACGTTGGCGTAGTTGCGGCAGAGCTCTCCTCCATCCGCCGCCGTCACGGTGAGACGGAGCTGCCAGGGAGCGGGCGCCGCCGAGTCCTCCGGCAGGCGCACGGTGACGCTCCGGGTGAATTGCGCTCCCGGCTCCACCGGCGGCAGCGCGAGGCGGGCCAGCTCCTTCTCAACCGCTTTCCCGTCGGCCATGGTCAGCCGGAGCGAGGCGTTTTCCAGGCGCTCCGCGCTGTCGTTGGTGAGGTGGAGTTCCCAGGTGTAATCCCGGCCGGTGAAGAGGTTGCGCGGCGGCAGATGTTCCCTGCCGGTGCGCAACGCGGCGTAAACGGGCTGGTTCCAGCGGGTCTCCTGCGGCAGTCCGACCGGCATGCACCAGCCGGCGAAGCCCTGAAAGCGCGGGTCCTGCCGGTAAAGGTCGAAGATGCGCCCGGCCTGCCGGTCCATCAGGTAGTCGCAGCCGCGTTTGGGGTCAAGCGTCGCGGCGAGTCCGCCGGCGGCGGCATAGCCGATGCCGTGGGGGTTCGCCCAGGTGAATTTGCGGTTCGCGTACTGGAGGTAGGCGTCGACGTCGCCGCTCCGGAATTTCGGATTCGTGTGTTTCCCCCAGGTGTAACCGATGGCTTCCCAGGTGATCAAGGGCTTATCCGGGCCGTAGACGTTGGCGTTGGCGCGGGCATGCGCATTCATTTCGGCGATGAAATGGGGCCAGGGTTTGTCGACGATGCCGTGGTAGGTGTGAAGGTCGAGCACGTCGGCGTCGAATTTGCCGCTGCCGTAGTGGGCGATATTGGCCACGCCGGAGAAGGGGACGACCGGACGCTTCTGGAAGTCGAGTTCGCGGACGCGTTCGATCTGTTTCGCCAGCTGCCGGAACGCTTCCGGGCAGGTGCCGTGCCCGACCTCGTTGCCGAGCGACCACATGACCACCGACGGGGCGTTGAAATCGCGTTCGATGAAACGGGTGAGTTCGTCGAGGTTGGTTTTCTCGAAACGCGGTTCATCCATCTTCGGAATGGTGAAGCTGTAGCTCCATTCGTCGTAGATCATCATGCCGAGCTCGTCGGCGACCTCGATGACGAGGCGGGTCGGCGGCATATGGGCGGTCCGCAGGATCACCACTCCGGCGGCGAGGCGGCGGGTGATCTCCTCTTCGAGCAGCCGCCGTTCTTCCGCGGGGGTGCGGTCGTAACCGCCCCAGAGGGTGCTGGCGATATTTTCGCCGAAGAGATAGATCGGCCGGTTATTGAGCCGGAACTTCGTCCCCTCCGCCTTGAACTCCCGGAAGCCGAAGCGGACCGGCCGGGCCGCCACGAACCGCCCCTGGTCGGCGAGCGCCACGGTCAGGTAGTAGAGGTTCGGGTCGCGCGGCGCCCACGGCTTCGGCTGACTCAGCTTGAGCTTGACCGCGAATGGATTCAACCCCGGTTTCAGCGCAAGCGGGGGGAATTCGGCAGCGGCGTCGAGCTGATTGGCGCACTCCTTTGCCGCGTCGGTGGCGAAGGCGGAAACGCCGAGGGTGCGAACCTTGGCGGTGGTGTTTTCAATCGTGCCGCGGATGTCGAGCGTCCGGGCGTCGTAGTCGACGGCGACGAGGAGCTTGTCGAAGCGGACTTCCGGTTCGAGGGTCAGGGTCACGGGCTGCCAGAGGCCGCCCTTGACGTTCTCCCACCACCATTTGGCGCCGTAGGTGCGGTAGTTCGGGGTCTCCTTCGATTGGAAGTCGGAGAAGACGCGGATGGCGATGCGGTTGCGCCCCGCCTTCACCAATCCGGTGATATCGAAGGAGCCGGGGACGAAGTCGCCGTGGGTTCTCCCCGCCGGTTTGCCGTTGATGAAGACCAGCCCTTCATAGCCGATGACGTCGAAATTCAGCCGCACCCGCTTCCCGGCCAGCTCCTCCGGCGTCAGATCGATGGAGCGGCGGTACCAGGCGGAGGTAAAGGGTTCTTTCTCTTTGTGGAATTTCCGGTAGCTGTAGCGCGGGTCCTGATACCAGTTGAGCGGCACTTTGATCTCGGCCCAGCCGGAGTCGTCGTAACTGGCGGCGGCGTAGTCCAGTTCGAAATCCGCCGGGAAGGGGCGCGCCGAGGTCTGGAGCCCGTGGAACTTCCAGAGTCCCGCGAGGTCGCGCTCCGCCGTGAAGTCGGCGGGGGCCAAAGTCCCGCCGCCGGGCAGCGGCACCCGGATCCCGGCGGGCGCAAGGAAGGCGCGCCTCACCACCGGCAGCGGCGCGGGGACGTAGGGGGCGACTTCCGCCGCCGGAATCAGGGAGGCGAAGCACAAGGCCGCCGGGAAGAGAAGTATTCGAAGTTGCATGATGATCCTCATCAGTAAACGGTAATCTGCGCCTGGCCATCGTACCAGAACGTCGGGTTCGCCCAATCGA
>JAVBRV010000369.1:0-15079 GCA_031547585.1 Victivallaceae bacterium | reverse complement strand
TGCTTCATGGGCGATGCCGAAGCCGGGAAAAGGTGTTGATCCGCTCCATATAAAAGGGCAGCAATTCGCCCCAGTGCCCCATGATGACCTGCAACTTGGGGTGACGGTCGAAAACACCGGCGAAAACCAAACGCATCACATGGATTCCCACCTCGTAGTGCCAGCCGATCCCCGCCGAAGCGAAACGCGCCGCGAGAGCCGGGTCAGCCTGGTCGTAATAGGCGTTGCGCACTTCTTTATTCACGATCGAAGGGTGAAAGTAGAGCGGGACGTCCAACTCGGCCGCCATGGCGAAGAGGATTTCAAAATCCGGGTGATCCATAAAGCGCCCGTGCGCCGTTCCGTTGATCATGGCGCCCTTGAAGCCCAGCTTTTGCACGCACCGCTTCAGCTCCTCCGCCGCCGCCTTGGGGTCGGACGTGGGCAGCGTGGCGAAGCCCATGAACCGGTCGGGATAGGCGGCGATCGCGGCGGCCAGCTGATCGTTCGCCTGTTTAGCCAATTCCACGGCGAGCGGCGACGGCAGCAGCTCGGCGGCCGGAGCATTGTAGGAGAGGATCTGCATATCGATGCCGTTCGCATCCATATCGGCGATTCTCGCCGCGCCGATGTCGAAGAGCTGCTCGATCCGCATTGTCGTCCGCGAACCGAAATCGGCGACGAAGGCCCGGGCATGTCCGGGCGCGATCTTTTCAATTTCATCGCGGGTCGCGGCGGTCATGGCGGGATTGATGAAGTGCTCCTCGATGGTGATGATCTTCATCTTTTTGGAGACAGGAGCGCTATAGGTCTGGGCATAGGTGGCGACGGGGCGGTAGAATCCCCGCGTAAGTTTGATGCTGGGGGTATGACCCAGATCGGCCGCCAGTTTTTCAGCATACACGGGGTTGTTGTTCGCGTCGACAAAGCCGTTGTAGGACTGCCACTGGCTGACATTCACGATTTGAAACGTATGATCCGGCAACAACGAACGGTATAACGTCGACCCCATGGCGGCGCGCATCTGCCCCATGATCCGGGAACGCACCCGCCAATCCGCGACAAAGGGGCCGACATCTGCCGCGCTCATCTCCATCAGGTTGATGAAAACGAAGGGCTGCTCGGGAAATTTGATTTCCGGATCTTTCTTCACCCGCTGCAAAGAGGCATCTTCACGAACGCCGCCTTCGCCGCTCTCTGACGACTCCGCATAGGTATTGGTCGACCAGGCGGCGGGACGGTAGACCCCGCCGGTCGACGCATGACTTGCGGTATATGATTGCCATTGGGTAATCGCGATGAGCTGATACCGGGCGCCCGCCAGCAGCGACCGGTAGAGGGTTGCGGAGATGTAACCGGGCGCCTGCCCCATGGTTTCCGAGCGCTTGTTCCAGTCCGCGACAAACCAGTCGATATCCCGGGCGGGAATTTCAATCGGCTCGATGGTGGCGACAGGAGCTTCCGGGTTCGGAATATCAAATGCGTTTACCGTCTGCGCGCCGATTATAACGGCAAATAAAATCGATAGGATCAATTGCTTCATGAAATTCCTCCTTATAGACCGAATACGGCTTCAATTTCGATGTTGACTTCGGGCGAGAAGAGTTTGTTCACCTCCACCAGCGAGCTGGCGGGGAACTCGCCGTCATACTGGCGGAGCAGCTCTTCCCTCAGCTCCGCCGCCCGGCTGAAATCGGTGATGTACATCGTCACCTTAAGGAGGGAACCGAGATCCGTCCCTTCCGCCTCGGCGACGGTTCGGATTTTGCCCCAGATCGCCCGCGCCTGCTCCGGCATGCTTTTGCCCTGCGCCGGGGTGCCGAATGCCGTCATGCCGGAGAGATAGAGAACGCCCCTATGCTTGACCGCATGGGAAAACGGTCCGCCGGGAGCCCCCAGCTGTTCATAGTTCCTCCTTTCAACCGTTTTACCGGCAGCGCAGCCCGCAAGGAGAAGCGCGAAGAGGGCCGTAAAAAGGATCCGCATGCGTTACCTCCTTTACCAAGGGACGACGCCGTCGCGATCCATGAACGCGCCCGTCGGGCCGTCGGGCGGAAGCGTCGCCAGGCGCACGATGGCGTCCGTCCCCTCCGTCACCGTCTGCCGCCCCTGATGGGCGTTGAGATCCGTACAGGTGCTGCCGGGATCGGCCGCGTTGATCCGCATATGCGGCAGAGCGCGCGCGTACTGTACGGTCAGCATGGTCACCGCGCTTTTCGAGGCGCAGTAGAGCGTAGCCGGAACTTTTGATTCGGCACGGCTCTCGTCATGCACCAGCGCAAATGAGCCGAGACCGCTGGAAACGTTGACGATCACGGGATGCGCCGATTTCTCCAGCAGCGGAATGAAAGCGTTCATCACCCGAACGGGACCGATCACGTTCGTCCCGAACACGGTTTCCGCATCCCCGGCCGTAAGATCGGCTGTTTTTTTCAGGGGACCGGTAATTCCGGCGTTGTTGATCAGGATGTCGAGCCGCCCCTCAAGCTCGCCCAACTGCTCCGCCGCCGCGAGAACCGACGCGTCATCCGTCACGTCGAGCGACAGAGAGGCGACCCCCAGGGCCGCCGCCGCCTCGGCCCCCCGCTTCGGGTCACGGGCGCCGATATAGACCGCGTACCCCAATGCCTTCAAACGCCGCGCCGTTTCATACCCCAGCCCCTTGTTGCCGCCCGTAATCAGAACAATTCTTTTTTCCATAACTTGCAGCTCCTTTGCATTTTTGGTTTGACAGGATCGCCTTTTTCGGCTATATTAGTACATGCATCCTAAATTAGCACACTCGTACTAGATTGTCAAGCGCCTATTTCACAAAATGCAGGAGTTTACTTTCGTGGCCATCAAAAATATACGGGGCGAAATCATGGAAACAGCCCGCAAGCTGTTCCAGGAGAAGCCGTACGACGAAGTTGCCATGCGGGACATCGCGAACGCCCTGGGGATCAGTGTCGGCAACCTGACGTACCACTTCAAAAAGAAGGAGAACCTGGCGGAAGCGGTGATTCTGGAGATGTTCGACCGGCGAAAACCGACCCCTCCGTGCCGCACCCTGGAAGAGACGGATGCCTGGATTGTGCTGTTTGAAAAATCCGGGGAGGAGGATATTTTTTACTTCAAGGATTTCGAGCGGCTGGCGCAAATCAGCCAGACGGTTCGAGACATTCAGCAGCAGATTTTTGAAAAGAACATGCAATTCTGGCGGGAGACCCTGAAGACGCTCTCTGAGGCGGGTCTCATGCAGCCGGAGGGGTTCGCCGGCCAATTCGACGCCTTCATCCATAACTTCTATCTCATCAAAGCCCGCTGGAATGAACAGAACCGGATCGAAACCCGGCTCGGCATCCGGGAAACGGGCTTCCGCTTCCGCGCCTGGGCCTCCATCTACCCGATGCTGACCGATCAAGGCAAGCTGGATTTCAAGAAAAAGATCATGGCGTAAAAAAAGCCCGGGCCGTCCGACCCGGGCTTTCTTCTTGCGCTTCCGTCAGTTGCCGGTAAGTTCGCCGGTGCTGAGAGCGCCGCCGAGGATCGGATAGGCCGGAATCTTCTCCAGCACTTCCAGCTCCGCCTCGATGGCGGGGAAGTTCCCGGCTTCGTCCGTCGCCTTGAACACCGCCTTCTCCCCCTTCTTGAACTCCTTCGGTGCGGTGAGCTTCAGGTTGAGGAGCTGCCGCGACATCGGCGGCACCCGGTAGGCGATCTTCGCCTGATCGGCCTGCCAGCCCGCCGGGGGAACGATCGCGAGCTCCCCTTTCAGCTCATGGCCGAAGGGATTCGCCAGCGTGATCACCGCCTCCTGGGGCCGCCCGTTGGGGAAGCAGTAGAGCTCCGAACGGATCAGCCGCTTGTGGCTGCGGAAGTAGCTCTTGGTTTTATAGAGGGGCGACGCCTTCTCCCCGGCGAGGCGGGTTTTGCCGTTCGCCAGATCCTCCGCCGCGCAGGCGAGCCAGAGGTCGCGGGCGGCGGCGTCCCCGTCGGAGTCGTACATGGCGGCAAACTGCATCTCCTTCTGAGCGCGCGAAGTCAGCCGCTCGGTGTTGAGAAGAATGCCGTCGTTGCCGTTCTTTTCAGCCACGGCGCGCCACTGGGCGTCCACCGCTTTCCGCATTTCGGCCAACGTCGTCGCCGGTTTCACTTTCGCACCCGAACGCCGCACCAGGAGAATCTGCGCATGAGTCAAAAAATCCATCGCTTTGCCGGTCACGTAAAGTTCGTTGTCAACCGCCTGCCGCCGGAAGTTCCGCAGCGCCTCCGCCTCGCGATCGACCACTTTACCGAAGTCGGCATCGGAAGCATTCGCCAGCTTCTCCGCCACGCCCTTCAGCGCCGCGCCGCCCTTTTCGGAGGCGTGGAAGGCGAACCGGGCCGCCATCGCTTCCCGCACCAGCGCCTCGGGCGCGTTCCGCAGGATTCCCGGCGATTCAAGCGACACGCCCGCCGCGGGGCGGCCGAACATATCTTCGAGCTTCCCCTCCACCTTCACCGGCGTCGGACTGTCGGTGAAAAACACCGCCACCGCCTCTTTGCCGTTGGCGAAAACGAAGGTGCGAAGTCCCCCTTTTTCGAAGTTGCCGAGCGGCAGCGCGTCGCCGAGAGTGCGGCAGAGCGCCGCCTGAACCACCAGATAGAGCGTCGGCTTGCCTTCGAGGAGGAGCGGCGCCCAACGGTTGCCCGAATAGATGAAGGTCTTGCCGTTCCCGGCGGCGCGGTGGGCGGTCAGGGATTCCATCAGCATGTAGGCGGGCTTCCCCTCGACGGCGGTCTCGGTGGACCAGAGGTCGAAATCGCGGCCGAACGTCCACATGTTGCGCCGCAGCTTCTCCAACCGGTTATAGGTCATGACGCCGTAGCTGTGGTAGGAGAGAAGGTCGTTGTAGCGGAGAAAGCCGAGCTCGAAGAGATCGAGACCGAAATCCTTGAAGGCGTAGGGGTTGTTGCCCATCTCCGGCTTGACGTCGGTCGCATAGACCGGCGCGTCGGGGTCGGCCTTTTTGAGGGCCTCATAGGAGATGCGGAAGATCTCCGCCGCTTCGCCCGCGGTGCCGTGGAGTCCGCGAAGGCGGTAGTAGCTCCACGCTTCGTTCCACACCTCGTTGGCGCGGTAGGGCGAGGCCTTCTTCACCTTTTCGGCCATCGGAATCAGGTACTGCTTCACCCAGGCGTCGAGATCGGAGGGGGGATAGTAGGAGTACGTCCAGTCGCGCATGCCGGAGACCGGTTCGCCGGGGAGGATGGTCGAGTAGAGCCGGGGGGCGCCGAGGTAGACCGAGCATTCGCGGATGCCGTTCTTTTTGACGAAGGCGAGACGTTCGTCGTAATCGCTCCAGTCGACTTTACCCTCTTCATTCACATAGTGGTTCCAGCGGCCGTAGACGTCATGGTTGCGCCACCAGTAGATGCCGGCGTGCTGGATGAAAGCGGTATCGAGGCTGTGGCAGTGGGAACCGAAGGGGGAGGAACTCTTGTACACAGCGTTCGCCGCGGGGAAGTAGAGCACGGGGACCGGCCCTTCGAAGAGGTTGACCCGGTAGCTGTAAGCGCCGTAGCTTTCGGGGAGCGGCAGGGGGATGGCGACCTTCTCCTTGAAGCTCTTCCGCACCTCGGTTTTCTTCAGCTCCTTCCCGTTTTCGTCGCAAAGCGAGATGAGAATGGAGAGAGAAACCTCCCGGCCGGGTTCCCGGTTTTCGAGGATGAGTTCGGGGCGGAGCTCAGCCAGCAGGAGTCCGCTTCGGAGGGCCTCCGAGAAACGCACATCCACCGCCTGTTCCAGCCGGTAGACGCCGACCTCGTAGAGCCGGACCATATTGTCGGGAACCTGCTTCTTGAAGAGGATCCGCACCGCGTCGGTGGTCGTGGTGGCAAAGGCGGCGCGGGCGAACTGGTCGAAGTTGCCGCGCACTTCGCGGAGAGTCTTCCAGGTATTCCCCTCGTGGGCCTGAATGTCGAAATCGGCTGAAATATGGGCGTCCGTCCAGAATTTCAGGGTGAGCTGGTTGACCTCGCGCTTCTCCCCGAAGTGGATCGCCAGCCAGTGTTCGGCGTGGGCCTCGGTGCTGACCCAGCGGCTCTCTTTGCTGGAATCGTCGCCGTCGGCGGCCTTGTCGGGAGTATATTTGGCGAAGTGGCAGTCGGCGGTCAGCTTCGCGCCGGGCTGGCGGGCGAAGTTGACCGGGTCGGCGGCGAAAGCCGCCAGTCCGGCGAAGAACGCGGCAGGGAGGAGGTGCTTCAGAGTCATCGTTTTATCCTTACTGTAAATGCACAAATCGGTCAAAGAGCGGTAAAGCGAAAGACTATTTCGCATCCTGCGGCTTATAATAGTAGAGATAGGCGCCCTGGTAGCCGGCATTATTGACATGGCCATCCCAGAAGAGAATGTTCATGCTGTTGCCGTGGCGCAGAGGGTCGCCCTTGCGGTAATATTTGGCTCCGGACGTTTCCCCCTGGAATCCGTAATTGATGCCACCGATGTCGAACGAAATAAACGTATCGTCGGAGTCGCCGCCGTTACCGCGTTTCGACGGGTACTTGATTTCATTGATCTTGAGTTCGCGGAAGGTCCCCATGCCCATGCGGGTGGAAGCCCCCTCGGTGGTGCCGTCGCGCTGCGGCCACATACAGGTGCCGAGACCCGGCTTGCCGTCCTTCCCCTCCCCCGTTCCCAGCGCGGGGCAGGCGAAGGGGCCGGTCAATACGAAGGTCTCGGCGTTGCTCGGCAGCAGATCCTTCCAGCCCCGGGTGGAGAAACCGCAGTAGGGGCCGATCAGATTGTTCCAGGCATAGTTGTCGGCGGAGGTCGTAAACACGTAGGCGTTCACCGGCACATAGTCCTTGAAATCGTTGCAGTACTGGCTGAACCCGAAGCCGATCTGCTTCAGGTTGTTGACGCATTTGCTCGCCTTGGCGCGGTCGCGCGCCTTGTTCAGCGCCGGGAGCAGCATCGCCGCCAGAATGGCGATGATGGCGATCACGACGAGGAGTTCAATGAGGGTAAAATGTCGTTGATAATGAAGACGTTTCATGCTGACACCTCCTTTTTACCGTAATTGAATGACATTCCCATTTCCGAGAGTTTCTGTTGCAATTGAGCGATATCGACAGCGCGGACGTCCCCGGCGGCGGCGAGTCCGGCGGCGATGCCGGCGGCCTGCCCGGTGACGAAGCAGGGCGGCATGACCCGCAGCGAAGACTGGATCGCCCGGTCGCTCGACAGCGCCCGCCCCGGCACCAGGAGATTCGCGAGCCCCACCGGAATCATCGCCCGATAGGGAATGCCATAGCTCTCGCCGCGCCCGAAGCGGGTTTGCTGAAGAACCGTTTCAACTTCGCGCTGGCGCTTCGGGTCGAGACTGCCGGAGTGGATGTCCACCGGGTAGCAGCAGCGGCCGATCTCGTCCTCGAAAACGGCACGGCTGCGGAAATCCTCGACGGTCATGCGGTATTCGCCCTTGATCCGGCGGGTTTCGCGCACGCCGAGAAGCGAGGCGGTCGAAACCAGCAGCGCGTTCTCGAAGCCGGGAACGTGTTCACGAAAAAAGCGCTCGAAAACATGAACGATCCGCCGCCCTTCGGCATAGCCCCGCGACAAGTCGTCCGCATCCATCACATCGCAGCCGTAGATATGCCCGAGATTGCTGGTGGCGGTGGTGGCGGAGACCGGCTTCATGCAGACGAAGTGGTGCTCGACGAGGGGAGCGGTGCCGTCTTCGAGCATCTTCGCCCAGATGGAACGCTCGTGGCGGCCTTCGCGGCAGCCGGCCTCGTATTTCGCGTAATCGATATTGGCGAACTGAGCGCAGAGGGTCGGGCTCATGGTCTTGCCCGCCTCGTCGCCGTATTCAAACGCCGCCCCGGCCAGCATGGCGAGAAGCCCGTCGCCGGTGGCGTCGATGAACTGCCGCCCGGCAACCCGGCCGATCCCCTGCCCCGCGGCGACCCAGAGCGCCTCGATGCGCCCGTCATGGACCTCCGCCTCGCAGACCTTGGTCCCGAAGAGCACCCGGACGCCCGCCTCGCCGCAAAGCTCATCCAGCAGCCGCTTCAGGATTTCGGGGTCGATCGCCTGCCAGCTCCCCGGCTGGTATTCGGCCCCCATGCGGCGGCACATTTCGCGGTCGATCTCCTCGTAGATACCGGCATAGATCATGCGTTCACCGTCGGAAGAGGGAGCGAACATCGGGACCAGCCCGGAAGTGGCGAGCCCGCCCAACGCCCCGGTCTGCTCCAGAAGCAGCACCCGGCCGCCCTGCCGGGCGGCGGCCAGCGCGGCGGCCACGCCGGAGGGACCTCCCCCCGCCACCACGATTTCACTTTCCGCCAGCAGCGGATACTCTTTTCGGGTCGTCATCATAAGCCGGAACTCCCTGGTGAATTTGTTTTCACTATAATTATAGTAAAAACCGGCGCGAAAATCAACCCCTTTTCGATCTTTCTCATGAAACAAAATGTACCAAAAGCCTTCAAAACAAAAAAAGGTCCCGATTTCCGCCACCGGGGGGGGCCGGGGGGGCAGGCGGAAAACGGGAGAAAAATCATTCAAATTGTACTGCTCGCAGCGCTTATACACAATCCTTCGCGCTGAGCACCGGCCGGCATTCATAGAACGGCCGGCCGGGCTTCTGCCGGTCGAGAACGTTCCGGATGGTCATGCCGGAAAACACATCTTTAATACCGGCGTTCAACTCCGTCCAGGCTTCCCTGGCGATGCAATCCTGCGAACGCACGCATTTGTCGTCACGCCCGACGCAATCGATCAGGGCCAGAGGCCCTTCCATCACCTCGATCACTTCGAGGATGCTGACCGACTCCGGCTTGCGGGCCAGGAAATACCCGCCGCCCGCACCGCGAACCGAACGGACCAGACCAGCCTGCCGAAGATTGATGATCAGGCGGCTGATATATTTCTCAGAAATCTGTTGAGACTCGGCAATATCGCGGATCATGCGGGGATGCCCGCTGCCATGAAGGGCCAAATCTAACAAAATCCGCAATCCGTAACGGCCCTTGGTTGAAATTTTCATCTAGACGCACCATATTATCAAAGGATATAAATTAGTATATCGCGTTTTTGCGTTTTTTCAAGCGCAGTTTCCATAAATTCTGAAATAATATCAAAGAATACAGCAAAATGCACCAGGAAGAGACACTTTTCTCCAATCAGGCGGGTCGTCCGCTGGCGGACCGGATGCGTCCGGCGTCGATCGACGAGATCGTCGGGCAGGATCATCTGCTCGGCGCCGGGGCGCCGCTCCGCCGAATGATCGACTCCGGGAAACTTTCGAGTTTCGTCCTCTGGGGTCCGCCCGGATGCGGTAAAACCACCCTCGCCCGGATCATGGCCAATAACATCCACATGCACTTCATCGCCCTGTCGGCGGTCTTTTCGGGAATCGCCGACCTCCGCAAGGCGTTCGAGGAGGCGGCGCGACGGCGCGGCTACGGCGAGGGAACGCTGCTCTTCATCGACGAAATCCACCGCTTCAACCGAGCCCAACAGGACGGCTTTCTGCCCTACGTCGAGAACGGCACCGTAACCCTGGTGGGGGCGACGACGGAGAACCCCTCTTTCGAGCTCAACAGCGCGCTCCTGTCGCGCTGCAAGGTCTTCGTGATGAACTCCCTCGATGCCGAGGCGCTGAAGAAGATCGTCCGCCGCGCCGAAACCGTGGTGGGCCGCCCCCTCCCCGTGACGCCGGAAGCGGAGGGGACGTTGATCGAACTCGCCGACGGCGACGGCCGCTACTTCATCAATCTCCTCGAAAGCGTCTTCGATCTGGCCCAAGAGGGGGAGACGCTCGACGCGGCGGGGGTGCTGAAGATCGTCCAGCAGCGCGCCCCCATCTATGACAAGGATCGCGAAGGGCACTACAATCTCATCAGCGCCCTTCACAAATCGCTGCGCGGCTCCGACCCGGACGCGGCGCTCTATTGGGCGGCGAGGATGATGGCGGGCGGCGAGGACCCCTTATACCTTCTCCGCCGGCTGACCCGCTTCGCGATGGAGGACGTCAGCCTCGCCGACCCCAACGCGCTGCCGATGGCGGTGGCCGCCTGGGATACCTACGAACGTCTCGGTTCGCCCGAAGGCGATCTCGCCATCGCCGAGCTGGTGCTTTATCTCGGGACGGCCCCCAAGTCGAACAGCGTCGACGTCGCCTGGGCGGCGGCGCGCAAAGCGGCGAAAGAGACCGGCTCCCTGACGCCGCCTGCGCACATTCTCAATGCGCCGACCGGCCTCATGAAGGACCTGGGGTACGGCAAAGGCTACCGTTTCGACCATGACGAAGAGGATGGCTTCTCCGGGCAGAACTACTTCCCCGACAAAATGCCGCGCCGCACCTTCTACCGCCCCCCGGAGCGCGGCTTCGAGCGCGAAATCCGCAAGCGCCTCGCCTACTGGGAGCGGCTTCGCTCCCGTAAAAACAGCGAGCCGGAACCATGAATAAAGCATAATATCCCCTCTCGTGCTTAATTTTTGTTCTTTTTCGCATTATTTAAGAAACACAGCTTTTTCTCGCTTTTTCGGCTTGAAAATCTAGAAAAACCATGTAATGTGTATTCGATATCATGGCTCATGGTTCCCTATTCGCAAAGAACGGGATAACTCTCGGGCAACCCGGCAAGGGAAAAGGAGTTGCAAAATGCTGTCATAACATTTTTCCGAAGACAATCCGGTAAAAAAAATGTTTTTGCACAGTTTAATATACCTAAAATTCACCAAACCAAAGTGGAGAGTGAAACGATGGCTACCAACAATCTTTACGTGTTCGTAGACGAAACTGCGCGCCAGGCGGCGATCAATGCCGGGAAGTGTACCGACGCGAACAGCTACATCTCCATTCAGGCGGCGGCCGTCGCCGCCGTCAGCGGCGACACGATCAACATCGCCGCCGGAACCTACGGCGAGAACGTGGTTATCAACACAACCACCATGTCCGGCTCCAAAGCGCTCAATTTCGTCGGGGAAACCGACGCCGCCGGTACAAACCTGGTCACTCTGACCAACACCTGGAATATTGCCGAATCCGCAACGCAATATAAGGCCGCCCTCTCGCTGACCAATCTCGATTTTTACGCCAATACCGCCAATACGGCCACGGCTAAAAAAACAGCTCTGTCGATTGTTACCATTGACGGCATAACCGTCAGCAAATGCAACTTCTCCACTCCGGCTAAAGACGACACCTATCTGCTCGACGTCCCCAGCTCTCCCGGCGGAACCAAGAGCCTCGTCATCGAAGACTGCACCTTTACGAACGGCCGATTCAATCTTTATCGGAGCAACGGCAACTCCTCGATGTTCAAAAACTGCACGATCAGCGAAATCATAATCAACATCCAGGGCGGCGATACGTACACGTTTACCGATTGCGCCATCTCCTACACGCTTACCGAGGCTAACGCAGGGGACTCGCTGTATCTTATCCGCACGAACGGCATGGCGCTGAATATCACCGGCACCTCGTTCAAGCTGGATAACTCCGCGGGAATCAGCGCCAACGGCGCCGCCTGGGCCGTCCTCTGGACCCGTTCCAGCAACGCCGGAACCGTTACGCTTGACGACTGCCCCATCACCATCGTCGGCGACAACTCCGACATCATGGTCGTCAACAACCTCAACACGAGCACCTCCGCCACCGTACTGAAAAACATCGATTTCGGTACCCGCGACATGGCTGAAATCATGCGCACCTCTTCCGGCCGGTCGTTCACCCTCGTCGGCTACGACGATGCCTCGGGAGCCCACACGACCGATACGGTTCACTTCGTCTCCACCAAAGCCGAATTCGAAGCGATTACCGACACGACGAATCCCTTCGTCTTCATCCTGAAGAATATCGGCGACGCCGACCCCGCCACCAGCGACGGCCTGGCCGGAGCCACGGTTCCGGTTTCGATGACCATCGTCGGCAAGAGCGCCAACGTCGTTGTCGACGCGAATGGGAAACCGGTTATCGACGACGGCGCCGACAACTGGCACAAGGTCCAGTACGACGCGGGCGCGGTCATCATGAACTCCCTGAACGGCCAGAGCGGCCTCGACATCGTGCTCACCTCGGGCGTGATCGACGCCTTCACCGGCGACCAGGGCAAAATCCGGGCGCACGGCGCCAACGTCACCCTCGGCGAAGCCGGGGCGGCGAACAGCGAACTCTACATCGCGGGCAACGTTTTCGCCGAAGGCGGCACGCTGACCGTCAACAGCGGCTTCGTCCTCGCCTCCATCCTCGGCGGCAGCGAAATGACCGAAACCATCGGCAACTCCAACGTGGTCATTAGCGGCGGCTGGATCAACCAGTCCGTCCAGGGCGGCGGCAACCCCGCTTCGGTGACCGAGGTCTCCAACCTCACCAGCACCGGCGGGAAAGTCGGCTTCTTCGCCGACCGCTACGGCGACCCCGAAGGCGTCTTCGGCGGCAGCCGCCGCGCCAGCGTCGGCACGGCCAATGTCGAAGTCTCCGGCGGCGTCGTCGAACACGGCGTCTACGGCGGCGGCTACGCCCGCAGCGACGCCGGCGCCACGGTCACCACCGCCACCGTCACCATCACGGGCTCCGCCGAAGTGAACGACGTCTTCGGCGGCGGCCTCGCCTACTCGAAATCGGGCAGCACCGGCACCGCTTCCACGGTCGGAACCGCCACCGTCAATATCGAAGGCGGCACGATTAGCGGCGATGTTTACGCAGGCGGCTCGCTCGACCTTCGGAACAGCGCCACCGGCATGACTTCGGTCGTCACCGGCAATGCCACCGTCAACATCTCCGGCGGGACCATTGCGGGCGGCGTCTACGGCGACGGCAAAGACGGCGCCACCGTGACCGGGATCAAGGCCCTCAATATCTCGGGCGGCAGCATCAATGGAGAGATCGCCGGGTTCAACGCCGTCACGGTCGACGTCGTCACGGTCCTCGGCGCGATCAGCATGACCGACGGCGACGATACCTTCACCGTGAAAGACAACTTCCGGCTCAGCGTCGACAGCCTCGACTTCGGTGCCGGAGTCGACACCCTGTCGCTCGACAACGGCTACCTCATGGTCAGCGACCTCGCCGGCGTCACCCGCATCGCCGGGACCGGCACCCTCTATCTGCAGGGCATCACCGTCACCGCCGCCGAGTGGCTTACCGCCATGGGCATCACCGACCGCAGCGCCAACGTCTACATCCTCACCGACAGCCAGGAGATCGACCCCGACCCGAATGGAGAGGTGGAATTCACCCGCAACGACCAGGTCGTCAACGGCGACGCCGCGGGCGTGGTCGTGGTCGGCCCCACCGTTCGCGACGCCCGCAACCGGGTCAACGGCAACGTTTCCAGCGATCGCTCCGGCCACACCGGCATCGCAAACGGGGGGACTGGTTCGCTCGCCATCGGCGGCGACGTGACCGGCCGGGATATCCTGCTCCAGACCGGCGGCAATCCGGATGGCGCCTCGGAAGTCTCCATCGAAGGCACCGTCGTCGGCGGCACCGTCGACCTCGACAACGGCAGCAACGGTACGATCAACGGCGGCACCAATACGGACGGCAGCGAACGCGGACTCAGCATTCTCGCCGCCAACCTCTCCATCAACAACCACGGCCACCTCAACATCGACGCACTGGCTTCGGGAACCGTCGGGGTGACCAACACCAGCCACGACACGCTGATCGGCACCATCGACGCCGAAAACGTGGTCGATCTCAGCAACGCCGACGCCTTCAACTCGGGCGCGGTGCGCAATCTCATGGTGAACGCCTCGAACGACATCGACCTCACCAACGTTGCCGGGGGAACGGTGGAAGCCTCCTTCTTCAAGGCCGGGAACAGCCTCACCTTCGTCAACGAAGGCACGGTCGCCGACACCTCCTTCGAGGCAAAGAACAGCCTCACCTTCACCGGCAGCACCGATACGGAAGGGGTTTCCTTCATAGCGGCCAACGTCTCGCTCCTCGGCGACTTCGCGGCCTCCGGGACCTACCTCGACGTCTCCGAGCTCTTCATCGACCAGGCGGCGGTCAGCTGGAGCGGCGGCAGTGTGAAAGGCATCGAATTCGGCAGCGACGCCGGCTCGCTGGTGATTTCCGGGACGGCCGACGCCGGATTCGAATCCCTCAAGGGCGGAGGCACCGTCGGTTTCACCAAGGATGCCACCGTCACCGCCGATCTCTCAGCCTTCAGCGGCACCATGCTGGTCAAATCCGGCAAGACCCTGACCATCGACACCAACCAGGGCGGCGGCTTCCGGCTCATGGCCGACGATGACTCGCTCCTGGTCTTCAATCAGTCGATCTCGGCCCGGGTCATCAACGGCGGCACGCTGAAACTCACCAGCGGCAACACCGTTACCGCCGACAACTACAGCTCGTCGAACCTCCTCTTCAACCTCGGCGCGGACTACACGACCCTCAGCGCCGCCCTGCTTGCGGGCGGAGCCGCCAAGTTCGACGAAGAGACCACGATCTCGGTCAGCGCCAAATCCAGCCAGATCACCACGGCCGGGACCTACACGCTGGGCAGCTTCAACGCCTGGAATTATTCCGAACTCGAGGATGGAGCGATCAGCCTCTTCGTCGACGGTAAAGCGGCCGGCAGCTACACCCTCGGCGAAAGCGCCAAGATCAAGGCGGGCGGACTCAACTACACCGTTAAGTTCGACATCGTCCAGGAGGACGGCAAGAGCCTGTTCCAATTCTCCACCGAACGGGCGAACGCCTTTGAAGAGACGTTCAGCGGCACCATTTCGACCGACACTCCGGCCGTAGCCTTCGCCGCCAGTCTGACCGCCGGCGCCTACAGCTTCTCCGGCGACTTCGGCGACCTCAAAGCCAAGGTCACCATCTATGACGCAGACGGCAAGAAGGTCACTTCGGGGTCAGTCAAGAAGGGCGAGCTGAAGCTCAAGGATCGCTTGATCGCCGCCGGGGACTACACCATCCTCGTCCAGAGCTCCGACAAGGCGAAGACCGTCGGCGACTTCAGCCTCACGGTGAAGGGCTACCTCTACGACCGCGGCGTCACCGCCGACGACTGGACCGAGATGAAGACCCTGGGCGCGGCCGGACTCCCGGCCGAATACGACCTCGGCTCCGTCACGACCCCCGGCGACCTCCTCACCGACTGG
>JAVBRV010000088.1:0-7625 GCA_031547585.1 Victivallaceae bacterium | reverse complement strand
ACTTCTGATTCGATAATTCTCAGTCACACGATCATTTTGTGCCGGCAGACGTAATTAATCAGTTCTCGGATATAGAATTTATGGCGTCCCTCAAAACCTGGAAATCCAAGAATCCGACCGGCAAAAGCGTCGTCTTTCTCTGGCTCGTGATGATCGGTTATGTTTCCGGAGCCACCCACAAAATCTGCTACAATTACGACTGGGTCCTCTGGCTCTACCTCCTCAACCTCGCCATGGTCGCAATCGATACCGTCCTGGTGTACAAATACAAAAAATAGCACGGGATTTCTCTGGAAATCCTTCCTGCCGCGTGCTATATTAACTTGTTTTGTTCTGTATAGACCTATCAACGGAAGGGTAATCATTACATGAAGTGTGTCGTTTTCGCTTATCACAACATCGGCCGCGCCGGTATTGAAGCATTGATCCGCAACGGGTTCGAGATCTCCGCCGTCTTCACCCACCGCGACAACCCCAATGAGAACATCTGGTTCGGCTCCGTCGCCGAACTCGCCGGCGAACGCGGCATCCCCGTCTTCGCCCCCGAAGATGCCAACCACCCCGTCTGGGTGAACCGCATCAAGGCCATGGCCCCCGATATGATCTTCAGCTTCTACTATCGCGACATGCTGAAGGAAGAGGTGCTCTCCATCCCCGCCAAAGGCGGCTTCAACCTCCACGGCTCCCTGCTGCCGAAGTACCGCGGCCGGGTTCCGCTCAACTGGGCGATCATCAACGGCGAAACCGAAACCGGCGTCACCCTCCACAAAATGGTGAAAAAAGCCGACGCGGGCGACATCGTCGATCAGGAGAAGATCGCCATCGCCGACGAAGACACCGCCAAAACCCTCTTCGACAAGGCCACCGCCGCCGCGAATACGCTGCTCGACCGCGCCCTGCCCCTCCTCAAGGCGGGCAAGGCCGCCGGCCGCCCGCAGAACGAGGCCGAGGCCACCTGTTTCGGCGGCCGCAAGCCCGCCGACGGATTGATCGACTGGACCAAGTCCGCGACCGAAGTCCGCAACCTCATCCGCGCGGTGACCCGCCCCTACCCCGGCGCCTTCAGCTTCATCGGCGACCGCAAGTGTCTCTTCTGGTCGGCGGAAGTCGTCGAGCCGGCGCGCAAGGTGCGTCCCGGCACGGTGCTCTCCTCCTCCCCCTTCACCATCGCCTGCGGCGAAGGCGCGCTCAAGATCAAGACCGCCCAGATGGAGAGCGGCGTCTTCATGACCGGCGACCAGCTGGCCGCCGACGCCCGCATCGTCGAAAATATGACCTGGACGGCCGACCCCAAAACGCTCCGCGAAGCCACCCGCCGGAAGTCGGTGCTGATCCTCGGCGTCAACGGCTTCATCGGCAGCCATATCAGCGAACGCCTGCTCGACTCCGGCAAGTACGAAGTCTACGGCCTCGACCTCCGCAGCAACTACATCGACCACCTGATGGACCGCCCCGGCTTCCACTACCGCGAAGGGGATATCTCGATCCACCGCGAGTGGATCGAATACCACATCCGCAAGTGCGACATCGTGCTGCCGCTGGTGGCCATCGCCACCCCGATCGAATACACCCGGAACCCGCTACGGGTCTTCGAACTCGACTTCGAAGAGAACCTCCGGATCGTCCGCTACTGCGTCAAGTACAATAAACGGATCATCTTCCCGTCGACCAGCGAAGTCTACGGCATGTGCCGCGATTCGCACTTCGACGAAGACAACTCCGAACTCATCACCGGTCCCATCCGCATGCAGCGCTGGATCTACTCGTCGAGCAAGCAGTTGCTTGACCGGGTGATCTGGGCTTACGGCGCCAAGGGTCTGCTCGACTTCACCCTCTTCCGCCCCTTCAACTGGATCGGGCCGCGGCTCGACAGCCTGACCAGCGCCCGCATCGGCAGCTCGCGGGCCATCACCCAGCTGATCCTCAACCTGGTCCAGGGGACGCCGATCCAGCTGATCGACGGCGGCGAACAGAAGCGCTGCTTCGTCGATATCAAGGAAGGCATCGAAGCCCTCTTCCGCATCATCGAGAACAAGGGCGGCAAGTGCTCCAAAGAGATCGTCAACATCGGCAACCCGACCAATGAAGCGAGCATTCGCGCCATGGCCGAGATGCTGGTGAAAGTCTTCGACAAGCACCCCATGCGGGCAGAGTTCCCGCCCTTCGCGGGCTATCTGGTGGTCGAATCGGGCGCCTTCTACGGCAAGGGCTACCAGGACGTGCAGCACCGGGTGCCGTCGATCAAGAACGCCAAGCGCTTCCTCGACTGGGAGCCGTCGATCACGCTCGAACAATCGATTGAAACGACGCTGGATTTCTTCCTCGCCGAAGCGATTAAATCCGGTGAATTCAAACTGGATTGATTCCGGATGCAAAAGACGATCGCTCTCCGCATCGACGTCGACACCTACCGCGGCACCGGCCGCGGGGTGCCGACTCTTTGCTCCATCCTCGCGCGTCACCACGTCCGGGGAACCTTCTACTTCTCGGTCGGGCCGGATAACATGGGCCGCCATCTCTGGCGGCTCCTCAAGCCCTCCTTCCTCTGGAAGATGCTCCGCAGCAACGCGGCCGGGCTCTACGGCCCCGAAATCGTCCTGATGGGAACCGCCTGGCCGGGCCCCCGGATCGGCCGGAAGTTCACCGGCGTCATCCGCGACGTCAAGACCGCCGGGCATGAGGTCGGCTTCCACGCCTGGGACCACCACAAGGCCCAGGCCGGTTTGCTCACCATGTCCGACAAAGCGTTGCGGCGCGAATTCGAGCTCGGCCTCGCGGAACTCGCGGGGATCACCGGCGAAATGCCCGCCACCAGCGCCGCTCCGGGCTGGCGCGCCGACAGCCGGCTGCTCCGGCAGAAGGAGACCTTCGGCTTCCGCTACAACACCGACTGCCGGGGGAGCTACCCCTTTTACCCCGTGGTCGACGGGAAGCGGCTGGCGCTCCAGATCCCGGTAACGTTGCCGACCTACGACGAGGCAATCGGCCGGGACGGGGTGACCGACGCCAACTACAATGAATTCCAGCTGGGTCTGCTCCGGCCCGAAGGGCTGAACGTATTGACCATTCACGCCGAAGCCGAAGGCGGGCGTTGCGCTCCGCAGTTCGAAGCGTACCTCGCCGAGGTGCTGAAGCGGGGCTACCGGGTGATTCCCCTCGGGGACGTCGCCCATGAAGTCGCCGCTTCCGCCCCCGAAGGGCGGCTCGAGCTTCGCGCTTTCCCCGGCCGCGAGGGCGTCCTCGCCGTCCAGCTGGACGCCGCCGGCAACCCAATTTGATCCCATTCAGGAAGAGAGGATAATACCGATGAAGGAAACGTACGCGTATCTGGAGAAAATCGGCCGCGAACCCAGCAATCTCATCAAGGGGCTGCAGGCGGTTCAGGCGACAGAGGGCTACGTCTCCGACGAAAGCATTGTGGTGGTCGCGGAATATTTCGGGCTCCCCGTGGTTGAAGTCGAAGGCGTACTGAGTTTCTACGCCCAGTTCAAACGGAGTAAACCGGGCAAGTTCAAAATCGCCGTCTGCGACGGCACCGCCTGTCACATCAAGGGCGCGCCCCTCATCATCGAGTGGCTCGGGCAGGAGCTGGGCATCGGCTCCGGCGAAACCGACAAAGAGGGTCTTTTCTCCCTCGAGACCGTGGCCTGCCTCGGCTGCTGCAGCCTGGCGCCGGTCTTCAGCGTCAACGGCCGGGTCTACGGCAAGATCGACCGCAAGAGCATGTTGAAAATCCTCAAGGAGTACCGATCCAAATGAGCGCGAACATCCGCAAAATCCGGGTCGGGGCCGCCAGCTGCGGCGTCGCCGCCGGTGCCGAAGCCATCTATGATCTGCTGCGCGAAAAGGCGGGGGCCATTCCGATTGAAAAAACCGGCTGCCTCGGCCACTGCTACGCCGAACCCCTGATCGAAATCGTTCCCACCGAAGGCGAATCCGTCTTTTACGCCAACGTCCCCGCCACCGCGGCGGCGGTCGACAATATGCTCGCCCTCGGCGGCGACAACCGTTTTGCCATCCCCGCCCGGCGCAAAGCCCGGGAGATGGTGAAGGTGCTCGCCCTCGCGGGCCGGGTCAACCCCGTCGATATCGACGACTACATCAAAAACGGCGGTTACGAGGGCCTGAAGAAGGCGATGGCCATGACTTCGGCCCAGGTGGTCGACGAGATGAAGCTCTCCGGCCTTCGCGGGCGCGGTGGCGGCGGCTTCCCCACCGGAACCAAGTGGGGCTTCCTCGCGGCCAAAGAGGCTGAAGAGAAGATTCTGATCTGCAACGCCGACGAGGGCGACCCCGGCGCATTCATGGATCGCTCGCTGATGGAGAGCGTTCCGCACCAGGTGTTGGAAGGGATGCTGATCGCGGCGAAAGCCACCGGCGCGACCAAGCTCTTCATCTACTGCCGGGCGGAGTACCCGATGGCGATCCGCCATCTCATCATCGCCATCGAGGAGATCAGAAAGCGCGGCTTGAATAAAATCGACGGCCGCGACCTCGAAATCATCATCAAAGAGGGCGCGGGCGCTTTCGTCTGCGGCGAAGAGACCGCCCTCATCGCTTCGCTCGAGGGCCAGCGCGGCACGCCCCGCTTCCGCCCCCCCTTCCCCACCGACCGCGGCTGGAAGGGCTACCCCACCATGATCAACAACGTCGAAACCTTCGGCAACGTCCCCCTGATCCTCCGTGAAGGCGGCGCGGCCTATGCTTCCGTCGGCACCGAGGGCAGCAAGGGGACCAAGCTCTTCGCGTTGGCGGGCGACCTGAAGTACCCCGGCCTGGTGGAAGTGCCGATGGGCGCGACGCTGGCGGAGATCGTCTTCGACATCGGCGGCGCGGATCGCGACTCGGTGAAGGCGGTTCAGACCGGCGGCCCCTCCGGCGGCTGCATCCCCGTTGAACTCTTCGACACGCCGGTCGACTACGACTCGTTGCGCAAGCTCGGGGCCATCATGGGTTCGGGCGGCATGATCGTCATCGGCAAGAACCGCTGCATGGTGGAGACCGCGCGCTACTTCCTCGACTTCACCCGTCGCGAAAGCTGCGGCAAGTGCACCTTCTGCCGCGTCGGCACCACCCGGATGTTCGAGACCCTCGAGCGGATCACCGAAGGCAAAGGCGAAATGGCCGACCTCGACTTCCTCGCCGACCTCGGCGCCAAGGTGCGGGCGGGTTCGCTCTGCGGACTCGGCCAGACCGCGCCGAACCCGGTACTGGCGACGCTGCGCTTCTTCAAGCATGAATACCAAGCGCACGTCTGCGACCATCAATGCGCCGCCCTCGAATGCAGCGCCCTCGTCGACCTCTACCTCGACCCGTCGAACTGCATCAAGTGCAAGCTCTGCATCAAGGGTTGCCCGGTCAACGCTATTTCCGACGACTTCGTCATCGACAATCAAAAGTGCACCCGCTGCAACAGCTGCATCGAAATCTGCCCCAAGAAGACGATCCGGCGGGTGGAGAAAGGTTTCCGGCCATGAGCATCGAATTCATTCTTGACGGCCGTCCGGTTCAGGCGGAACCCGGCCAGACCATTCTGGAAGCGGCGAAGGCGAACGGCGTCGTTATTCCGACCCTCTGCCGCGAAGAGCGCATTTCAAAGACCACCAGCTGTTTCGTCTGCGTGGTCAAGGACTGCAAAAGCGGGCGTTTCCTCCCCTCGTGCTCGGCCTGTCCCGCCCCCGGGCAGGAGGTCGACGCCTCGAGTGAAGAGGTCCGCGACATGCGCCGCACGGCGCTCAACCTCCTCCTCAGCGAACACGCCGGAGATTGCGAAGCGCCCTGCACCATCGCCTGTCCGGCCCATGCCAAGGTCGAAGAGTACGTCCGCGCCGGGCGGCGGGGCGAATTCCTCGAGAGCTTGAAGATCATCAAAGAGCGGATTCCGCTCCCCATGTCGATCGGCCGGGTCTGCCCGCGCTTCTGCGAGAAGGACTGCCGCCGCAACGTCTACGGCAAACCGGTGGCAATCAACGAATTCAAGCGCCTGGCGGCCGACCTCCATTATGACTCCTACATGGAAGAGCTGGAACCCGCCAACGGCAAGAAGGTCGCCATTGTCGGCGCGGGTCCCGCCGGACTCGCCGCCGCCTACTACCTCCGTAAAATGGGTACCGACGTCACCGTCTTCGAAATGATGCCCAAAGCGGGCGGCATGCTCCGCTACGGCATCCCCGAATACCGTCTGCCCAAAGCCATCCTGGGCCGCGAAATCGCCCACTTCGAGAAGATGGGCATCCGTTTCGTCTTCGGCAAGAAGCTCGGCGGCAACCTCACCCTCGACGAGCTTCAGAAGGAGTTCGACGCCGTGGCCGTAACCATCGGCTGCTGGCAGGCCTCATCGATGCGCTGCGAAGGCGAAGAACTGGTGAAGCAGGGCATCGACTTCCTGCGCGAAATCGCCGAAAACGGCAACAAAGCTCCGAATCCCGGCAAGGTGATCGTGGTCGGCGGCGGCAACACCGCCATGGACTGCCTCCGCACCAGCGTCCGCCTCGGCAGCCCCGACGTGCATTGCGTCTACCGCCGTACCGAAGCGGAAATGCCCGCCGAAAAGATTGAAATCCACGAAGCGCGCGAAGAGGGAGTCATCTTCGACTTCCTGATGGCCCCCGTGAAGGTCGAGCGGCGCGGCGATAAACTCGTCATGACCTGCCGCAAGATGGCGCTTGGCGAACCCGACGCCTCCGGCCGCCGCAAACCGGTGGAGGTCCCCGGCAGCGACTTCGAGACCGAAGCGGACACCATCATCGCCGCCATCGGCCAGGGCACCCAGGCCCCCGCCGGGCTCCCGACCGACCGCTTCCGCAACCTCGCGGTCGCCGAAGGCACCCAGAAGCTCGCGGCGAAACTCTACGCCGCCGGCGACTGCGTCTCAGGCGCGGCCACCGTGGTCGAAGGCGTCGCCCAGGGCCGCAAGCTGGCGCTGGAAATGCTGAACGAACTCTCCGGCCGCGAATTCGAGGCGGAACCCACCATCTTCGTCTCGCGCGGCAAGTGGCAGGGCCTGAAGAAAGAGGATCTCGTCTTCCTCCGTCAGAATATTTCGGAGAAGGAACGCGAAGAACTGACCTTCATCCCCGTCGACGAACGCAAAACCTCCTTCAAAGAAGTCACCCTCACCATGGAGCCGGAACGGGTCCAGCGCGAAGGCGAACGCTGCATCGAATGCAGCTGTACCGACAAGACCGACTGCAAGCTCCGCGAACACGGCGAATGCTACCAGTGCAACCCCGAAGCCATCAAGGGAGCCCGCCTCCCCGCCGGCTACGACATCCGCCACCCCGCCATCATCCAGGATCGCGGCAAGTGCATCAAGTGCGCAACCTGCGTCAAGCTCTGCAAAGAAGTGGTCAACCAGACCCTCCTCAGCACCCGCATGCGCGGCTTCCACACCTGCGTCGGTACCGCCTTCAACCACGGCTTCCCCGAAAGCTGTACCGAATGCGGCGTCTGCATCAACGCCTGCCCCACCGGCGCCCTCGACTGGCGCATCAAAGAATAACGTTATGGGAATGGGGGGGGGGGGGGGGGGGGGGGGGGGGGGGGGGGGGGGGGGGGGGGGGGGGGGGGGGGGGGGGGGGGGGGGGGGGGGGGGGGGGGGGGGGGGGGGGGGGGGGGGGGGGGGG
>JAVBRV010000331.1:0-3693 GCA_031547585.1 Victivallaceae bacterium | reverse complement strand
AACGGATTCGGAAGTAAACACATGCTCGGCATGGATTTTGCTCATTTTCTTCAACTGCTCCTTCTATTATAACGCTGTGGAATAACAAGACAAAAGCTCAGTGCATCCAGTGATGATGCACCGAGCTTGATTTTCAATGGGATCCAAAGATCATGGAATCAATACCGGGGCATCCGCATCGGGACCGGTACGCCGCGGCGGTTCTGCCGCCAGATCGATTCGCCGGAACCCTGAACCGCGGGCTTCTCTTTGCCGAAGCTGAGGGTGCGGATCCGCTGGTCGGCGAGCCCCTTGTTCGCGAGGTAAGCGCGGATCGCATTGGCCCGGCGTTCGCCGAGGGCGCGGTTGTACTCTTCGGTGCCGCGCTGGTCGCAGTGGCCTTCGATCACCAGCCCGAGGGAGGAGTTGTTCTGAAGGTACTGGGCGATGCGGTCGAGATTGGCGGTTTCGCTGGGGACGAGGGCGTCCGAGTCATACGCGAAGTAGATGATCGGCATGTTGAGACGGTTGCCGCTCGGATCGGCGGGAACCCAGCCGGACTGATCGGCGCTGTCGATGGAATTGGCGTTGTTCTGCCAGTCGCCGACGCTCTTGTCGAAAGCGCCGCCGTTATTGCCGTAACCGGCGCCGCCGCCGAACGTGTTGCCGCCCGCACCGGCGCCGCTGCCGCTGCCGTACGAGGGATCGAGCACAGCCGGCGGAACCGGCGAAGTATCCTCTTCCGGAATCGTATTGTTGCATCCCGCAGCGAGAATCAGGGTGACGGCGACCAGCGAACTACCAATCAAATGTTTCAGCATAATATGGCTCCCTCCTCGGAGTTGTGAAATCTGGACGAAACATGCTTATAAGATAAAGCATCGGAATGGAAAATGCAAATGGTGAAACGCGGCAAAAGAGCTTTTTTTTCCGCCTCAGGAAATCCGCTTGTCCCGCTCGCTTTTCCAGTGGAGCCAGTTGGCTTTGATCCGCCCGCCGCTTTCGCGGTCGAGGTCGGCCAGTTGACGGATGATTTCTTCAAGGACGAGGCTTTTGAGCTCGATCGGCTCACCGCAGATCTCCGTCAAGACGCTGCCGATGATCTCCAGCTCCTGTTCGGCGATTCTCGTGATGTCGATGGTCCGGGTTTTGCAGAGTTTCTCGAGGTCGTCTTCCGGACGCAGCAGGAATTTTTCATTGGCTTTCAGGGCAAAAATATCGCCCACCGCAAACAGGACGAGGTTGACGATCTCTTCATCCACATCCTTCAGGCGGCAGGCGTTGCGGTCCAGCGTACGACCGGAAAAGTAGCGCATCCGCTCCCGGTAACTTTTTGCCGCCAGCAACACCTTCTTGAAGAACATTCGCCACCCCATTCTTGTCTTTCCATACCAATAGCGCGGCAAATCGCTTTTTCAACCCCGCATCACTCCGAATCCACTTTTTTCACATTTTTCTTTTGCGGGGTCTTGACAAACCAAAGAAAATCGGGTATACTTAAAACAGTGTTCCGATAGTGTTCCGATTCACAAGAAAGCCCCGCCTCATGAAGAAGACCCTGGTCATTCGCCACTACATCGTCGGCCTGATGTACCGCGCCGGCAACTCCTCGGTCCAGATCATGAGTGCCCGCGAACTGGCCCGCCACTTCGATATCGCCTGCAGCACGGTCTCCCTGGCGCTGAAGGAGCTGACGGAGGAGGGGTACATCTTCTCCCGGCCCGGCGTCGGCACCTTCACCAATCCCCTGCGGATGCCGGTCCGGCTCGACCGGGCCATGCCGCCCCTGGTGGGGGTGATGGCGGGCGACGGCCGCTTCTTCTACTTCGGTGCGACCTTCTGGCACACCTACCGGGCGCTGGGAGACGCCATCTTCAAGGCCGGCTGGAATCTGCGCAACCTCGAGCTCTCCGGCCCTCCGGACGCCGAAGCCGCCGCCGAAGTGCTGGAGAACCGGGTGGACGCGCTGCTCTGGCTGGGCGCGTATGAGCAGCAGGAGTTCGTTGAAGCACTGGCGGTGCGCGGACTCCCCATCATCACCGACTCTCCCTTCCTCACCGGCGTCAATTCGGTCGCGCCGGACCGCACGGAGCCGCTCCTCGCCCTCCTCGATCACGCCACTCGTACCGGACGGCACGAGGTGCTCCTCTTTCAACCGCCCGAAATCAGCCGGAACGAGGAGCCGCTTCTCGCTGAACTGGCGCGGCAGCGGGGAATCCCTCTTCGCATCACCTCGATCGACCCCACCGGCTTCCCACAGGACGAACGGTTGCGCCGGTACTTCCGCAACCGCCCGGGAGTACTGGCCGTGGCTTCACCGTCACGCTGCACGCCGGATTATCTCGCCGGGTACGCCGAAGATATTGAATTGTACCAACACGACACCGGGATTCGCAAAGGGAAACCGGTCCGCTTCCTGCGCGGCGAACGCTTTGCCGCCGCCATGGTTTCGCGCCTTCGCGAACTGATGGAGGGGGATCGCTCCATCCGTCACGAAACCGCTGCCCTCGAAGCCGTCGACGAAAACGAATTCGCATAAAGGAGAATCATATGAAAAAACAACCGCCGCTCCACTATTTTACACTGATCGAACTTTTAGTCGTTATCGCCATCATCGCCATCCTGGCGGCCATTCTGCTGCCGGCGCTGAGCGCGGCCCGAGGCCGGGGTCAGCAGGTCCGCTGCACCGCGAATATGAAACAACTGGGAACCGCCTCCATGATGTATCTCAACGACAGCAAGGGGCGCTATCCCTCCCGCTACTGGCTGCGGGAAACCGCGCCCTACATCGACAGCGGCATCGATATTTCGGGAACCGACCGCACCGAGAATCAATCGGGGGCCCGGGTCTACCTCTGCCCCTCCGGCAGCAACTTCCGGGTCAATATCTATAAGAAGGTCACGCAAAGCGACTACCTGATCAGCGGCACCTACAGCTCCTCATCCGGCTGGGGCGTCGGCTGGGTTGCCTTCGGCAACCGCTATCTGCCGGACGGCTCCGGCGAGCCAAGCCCCGGTTACGGTTCAGGCAACATCAACGTCAGCCGGGTCCGGAGCCCGAGCCGCCGCATCCTCCTTACCGAGAACGGAAACCACTATGAGGTCTACAACTTTCAAGCCGCCGCCATCAACGAGTTGCGCATGGGTTACCCCCATGGCGGCTACACCGGCGGACTGGTCTTCGCCGACGGCCGCGTCCGCAGCCTGAAGGTCCCGGCCAAGTGGCTGACGCCGGGAACCGCGAGCAGCGGTCACCCCAATCTGTACACCAACGACGCCTCCTGGCCGGGCCGGTTCTACTTCGACCTCACCGTGGCCGATTCCACCCCCAGCACCACCAACACGTTGTTATAGAAGGAATCTCCCCGCATGCTCAATCTCCACATGTACCCCGAACTCCGGTTCCCCGAAGGCTTTCTCTGGGGCAGCGCCACCGCCGCCCACCAGATCGAGGGCGACGACGTCGATTCGGTCAACTGGCGCGACGAACTCGCCGGCAAATGCCAGCAGCCCTCGGGCAAGGCCTGCAACAGTTACGCCCTCTATAAAGAAGATATCGAACTCCTGAAGACCCGCGGACACAAAGCCTACCGGCTGTCGATCCCCTGGGCGCGCATCGAACCGCGGCAGGGCTCCTTTTCGCGGGAGGCGGCCGAGCACTATCTCGACCTCCTCCGCCGCCTGAAGGAGGCGGGCATCAAGACCTTCGTCACC
>JAVBRV010000407.1:0-3936 GCA_031547585.1 Victivallaceae bacterium | reverse complement strand
GGCTGAAATTTCGGCGCTGCGTCATAACATTTCTTTATTAGTAGATAAGCTCTTATTCAGGGGAGCGTGACTTTGGTTTCGGGGGAGGTGTTCGGGGTGAAGATTACGTTTACTCCCTGGTGTTTTTTGCCGGCGACGGAGTAGGTTGTCTCCGGCTTGATCGCCCAGCCGGCGAGGATGGTTTGGTTGTCTTCCTTGCGTTTGAACAGCAGGGCTTTCACCTGCGGGGAGGGGGAGAGGTCGGCGATGAATTCCGGTTCCGCGCCGAGTGCGCGGGTCATTTCCTGATAGGCCAGGTAGGCTTTTTTGGGGGTGAAGTCGCGTTTGACGATGCCGTAATTATCTTCGATTTCCGCGAGGTTCCGGCCTTTGTCGCGCAAGTTGTAGACGAAGAGCTTGGAGACTCCTTCGGCGATGTAGGTGAGGTAATTCCGCTGGATCAGGTTCGCCTGTTCCTTTTCGGAGAGGCCGCTGTTGTAGAGCAGCGTACAGCCGAGGATCGCGCCTTTCCAGTCGCCGAAGGTGTAAAGGGCCATTCCTTCGCCGACGACTTCGCCCTTATGGCCGAGCGTGTGGAAGATGGGGGTGTAGGTGTCGCCGGGCTGCAGGTTTTTGCCGGAGAGTACGCGGGCGACGTAGACGCTTTCCAACGGTTTGATGCCTTCCTTTTCCATTCCCTCCGCCAGGCGGATGTTGAAGGTGGATTCCGGGACGCGTTTGTCGGTCCACCAGGCTTCGTAGCCGATGCGGAAGAACCGGTGCAATTCGGAGGCCGCGTCTTTGCTGATCCAGTTGCCGTTCGGCTGTTTATAATCCTTCACATAATAGGGAACCAGGCCGAAGGCGAGCAGAACGCCGCCCTTTTTTACATATTCGCGCGAAGGTTCGAGGTAGTCGGCTTCGACGCCGAGGTATTCGGTGCCGATCACCACTGGAATTTCGGCGGGATCGAGCTTGGCGAGTTCCGCCGGGGTCAGCTTGACCATCTTCGCGCCGGGGAGGTATTTGCGCGGTTCATCCACCTGTTTCTGCGGATTGCGCAGGGAGGCGGGGACGCCGACTTTCAGTTCGCCGGGGTAGGCGCGCCCGATTTTTTTGAGCGCGAATTCGATGGCGCGGAGGATGACGTCCTCCTGCTGCTCCAGCAGGCTGGAGCGGTAGGTGGAGGTGCCGAATTCGGTCAGCCACAGCTCCTTATCCGCGTCGCCGTTGGTTTTCATCAGCTGTTTGAAGCCGCGGAAAGCCGCCGCCGCGCCGGGATCGGCGTCCGGACCCCAGCCGTAGGGGTGGACCGCCACCGCGTCGAAGCAGCCTTTGCCGCCGTGCTGATAGATATCGCGCATATAGTCGATGTTCCAGTTGCAGAGACCGCCGACGACGACCCTGGCTTCGGGATCGATCTTCTTGATCTCCTCATAGGCGATTTTGAGGAGCGGAACGTATTGCGCCGCGTTGGGGGAGGGCTTCCAGAAGCCGCCGTCCTGTTCGTTCCAGATTTCGTAGGCGTGAATCCGGCCTTTGAAATGCTGCGCCGTGGCGCGGACGTAGTTCCGCCACTCTTCCGGGTGTTGGTAAAGCGGAACCGCGTCGGGACGGTTCGGCCGGATTTCCCAGTCGTACCCCTGGAGCACCGGAAGCATTTCGACGCCCTCGGCGGCGAACCGGTCCACCAGATTGTCGTAGGCGGTGAAATCGTATTCGCCTTTCACCCTGGCGATGCTGCTGAAGCCGAAGTCGGTGCGGAAGTATTTCATCCCGGCCTCCTTCGTCCGCTTGATCTCCATTTTCAGGTCTTCGGGATTCTTCGACCAGAGGGGGTGCGACATGATTCCCCAGGGGCTCCCGGCCGAAATCCCGGCGGTGAAGAAGCTGAAACAGAGAAGGGCGAGGAGTGTTTTTTGATCTTTGAGCATGAGTCAGGTCCCTGGGGTTAGAGTGAAAACACTTTGAAAAATTCGCTGACGAATCGCTTGGGTTGCATCGCCCCTTTGCGGAGCGTGGCGGGCGTTTGCGCCGCGGCGTGTCCGTCGGCATAGCCGAGCTGGACTTTATTGTTGTGGGCGACCCAGAGGCCGCCGGCGCTGCCGGTATCCACGTTGTCGCAGCGCCAGTAGTAGCCGGCGAAGCTGTTGTTCGCCACGTTGGTGTCGGCGTAAAGATGGAGTTCCGAGGGGCGCTTCATGCGGCTGACCGAAAAGCCGGTGAAGCCGTTCCTGTCGACATAGATATCGCCGATGTCGTTTTTCGTGACGGAATAGGTCGCCGAATCCCAGGCGGGGTAGTAGAGGCCGTTGGTGTTCCACTGTTCGTAATCCTTGCGCATATAGGAGCCGGAGAGCGGACAGAGGAAGGTCTGGCGCATCCCGAAGTCGATGTAGCGGGGCAGGGCGTCGTCCCGGGTGAAACTCTGTGTTTTGGTGCTGGAGGTATAGGTGATCTTACCGCCGAGGAAGACCTGGGAGAAGATGTGCTGCGTGCCGCCGGCGAAGGTCAGCCGCCAGACCATGTAGCCGCCGTAGTCCCCCGCGTAGAGCTGCTGCATGGCCATGACCTGTTTGTGCTGGCCGGCGCAAGTGGCCATTTTCCCCCGTTGCCGGGCCTGCTGGAGCGCCGGGAGCAGGATCGCGGCGAGAATGGCGATGATGGCGATTACCACGAGAAGTTCGATTAAAGTAAAATGGCGGCGCGGACGGTTCATTTTTTCTCTCCTGTTTTGGAATGGGCTTTTAAATCCCGAACGGAATCGCGTTCCACCAGGGTGGGGGTGACGGTGATGTCGATCAGCTTCTTTTCCGCCTTTCCCTGAAGGAGGGCGGGGAAGGCCTGGACCAGTTCCCGGGCGCATTCGCGCTGCCGCCCGCTGATCGAGGTCAGTTGCGGTGTGAAATAATCGGCGTTGCGGTCGTTGCCGTAGCCGATGATGCTGACGTCTTCCGGAACCCGGGTTCCGAATTCCCGGAGCGCGGCGATGACTCCCTGGGTCGATTCGTCGCTCATGGCGAAAAGGGCGGTGAAGGGGCAGCCGTGTTCCTTCAGGAAGGACTCCAGCGAGTCGTGCGCCTTGCTCATGGAGTAGTCGCCCGGCTGAACGTCGCAGGGGATGACCCGCGCCTCGGCTCCGAAGAGTTTGGCGGTTCCGAGGAAGCCGGCGATCCGGTTCTCCACATCCTTGTTGCGTGGCTCCGAGGGCAGGAGCGCCAGCTTGCGGTGTCCGCGCCGGATGAAGTGCGCGGCGGCCAGCATGCCGCCGAATTCGCTGTCGGCGCGCAGGGAGTGCATGGAAATCGCCGAGAGGTCGGACCACATGATGACGACCTCCGAAGGAATCTGCGCCAGCGCGCAGGCCTCTTCCCGGCTGAACGCCGGTTTGGTCGGGATCACCACATGAATCTCCGCCGGAACGGAGGCGATCTTTTCGGCGAGGTTGTCGTGGTAATCGTAAAGGACCTGAACGAACTGAAATTCCGCTTCGGCCTGGGCGATCTCCTCCTTCAGGCATTTGGCGAATCTCTGATTGCCTTCGCTCGGCCAATCCGGAACCAGGAGCGCCACTTGCTTATGCAGTTTGTTCCGGCGGACGTAAATACCGCTCTGCGGACGGGTTTCGATCGCGCCCAGCGCTTCCAGCTCCGACAGGACGGAGTCGACCGCCCGGCGGCTCACCCGGTAACGCAGCATCAGCTGGCGCACCGAATAAAACCGGCTGCCGGGGTGGAAGCGCTGCAATTCGCTGTGGAGCTGCTCCTTCAATTCACTTTTTCTGTCGGAGAGGATCATTTGCCCGAAACCTTGCATCTGTGTTACTGTGCTCACTTATATTATGATGCATGGGCACAGTTGTTGCAAGCGACGGGCACAGTTTTTTCGCATTTTGAGCCCATTACAAAAGTCAACGCTTTTCTTGCGGGGAATGGATGGGGGTTCGGGGGAAGGCAA
>JAVBRV010000239.1:0-3209 GCA_031547585.1 Victivallaceae bacterium | reverse complement strand
CAGATTGCGGCAGGTCTCCACCCGTACCAGGTCGTAGGTGCGCTCTCCGCGTTGGAGGCGGTCGCCGGGATGCGGCTTCCGCGCCGATACGACGAGGAACAGCGTCTCCCCCAGCTCCATCGCTCCCTCATGGCAGGCTTCGCGTTCGATCACCGCTGCCCGGACCGCGTGGGGCGTCCACACCCCTTCCGGGCTTCGCTTCAGCAGGGTAAGTTCTTCATGGCAGTGTTTTTCAAGCATGGCTTTCCCCTTCGATTTCGGCCAGGATCGACTGGCGGCGCAGCGGATCGACCTTCTTGATCTTTTCGAGGAGGAAGAGCGCCGTCCGCGACAGCTCCCGCCGGAATTGCCGTCCCGCCGGAACCGACTGCAGGTTCAAGAGCGATTCGATCGAACTCTTGAGATCCGACACCGCGAACTCCCGGTTGTACAAAATGTGCGGAATCTTGACCTCGGCGTCGAACTTCGCCATCAGCTGCCAGCAGCGCAGCTCCGCCTGTTCGAGCATGTCCGCGCGGCAGCCCAGGAACTGCTTCACCTGGTGGTAGTCCCACGCTTTCGACTCGGCGGTCTGCTGGAGCCGCGACGGCGTCACCAGCGCCATGCCCACCACGTCGAAGAGCTCTCGTTTCAGGGCGTCGTTCTCCTCGCGGATGCGGGCGGTGTCGGCCCCGGAGGGGGAGATGTAGCGGCTGGTTCCGCGCTCCTCCGGGCTCTCCCAGATGGCCGCCGAGCGGGCCAGCACGTGGCTGAATTTCTCATTGCCCGCCTCCTCCCGGCCGCTGCTCGCGCCGCGCGCCCCCCGGGCGAATCCCTCGGAGATGACGAGAAGGCCGAACATCTGCTTCACAATGTTCATCTGCGCCTCGGATTCGTTGTTGAGAATCGCATCCGAAATCCGCACCACGTCTTCGAAGACATGGCTCGACTTCAGGCCGAAGCCGTCGGGTTCGAAGAGATAGAGCGCCGGAACCGTCCCCAGACGGTGTTCGACCCGGCGGCGGAGGATCGGCTTGCCGCCCGCGGGGGCGCGCTCGACCACCAGGCACTCGTTGCGGGTGAAGAGCCGCCGCCGCAGCACTTCGGAGGTCGGCTGCCAGGGGCCGCGGTCGGGCCATTCGCGCTCTTCGAAGAGGATCCAGTCGAGTTCGCCGTCGGCGCCGAAGCCCCAGTCCGGAACCTCGAGGGGGCTGAACACCCGCGCCGCCGGACGGAGCTTCTCACGGTCTTTGCGTTCGCAGTCGACTTCGCCCTCGAAAAAGGGCATCTCCACGGCGATGGCGGCGCCGCCGTAGACGTTGAGGAGGGTGGAGAACTGGCGCATCACCTCGTTGGCGCGGAGTCCGGTGCGGGAAAAATCCTCGACCAGCTCGGGCGTCGCGTTTTCCCGCACCGGCTCCGAGGAGAGGACGAACTGGGTGATCAGCCGGGCCAGCTTGCGCGGGTAGTTGAAGTAATACGCCCGCCGGAGCCGCTCGGCGAACTCGATTTCAATTTCGGAGATGTGGCGGATGAGCGCCTGCCGGATGTAGCCGGCTCCGCCCGCGTAGGCGGCGGCGCTCCGGTTCCAGACGTCATAGTTGGCCCGGTAGAGCGGGTTCCGCCGGTGAAGAAGAAAATCCAGATCCATTTCCATAACAGCAGCCTTTCTTGAGTTGAGGTTCCGTTATGGAAGCTGAATTTGTCAACCTTCGGACTCCGGCCGGCTGGATATGGCAATATCCGGATGGATCAGCGTATGAAATTCGTGTAAATGGAGTCTTCCCGTTTCGGCAGTGGAATTCCGGCGTTATGCGCCGCTTCCCGGCAGCGAAGCAGGTAGGCCATATTGCGGGCCAGGACCCGCATGATTTGCAGGCCTTCAGCATCTTTTTCGACTTCGGCCGGCGTATCGCCATGCACCATATTCCAGTAGCGGGAAGAGACTACCGGCATCTCCTGCAGCGTAAAATAGTGATTCAGCTGTGAGAATGCGGCGGTGGTTCCGGCCCGTCGGGCGGAGACGACCGCAGCCGCCGGCTTCAGGTAAAAGGTCCGGTTGCCGTTGCCGACCAGGTCGGAGACGAAGGCCCGGTTCAACAGGGAGACCAGCGGTCCGGCGGCTCCGGCATAATGAACCGGGCTGCCGAAAACGAAACCGTCGGCTGTTTTCGCACGTTCCAGAAATTCTTCCACCCGGTCTTCGATGATGCAGTGGCCGAGTTGTTCGCAGGCATGGCAGGCTATGCAGCCGGCGATCGGATCCCGGCCGATCCAGAATATCTCGGTTTCGATATTCTCTTCCGTCAAAGTCTTGGCAACTTCCCGCAGCGCCGTGTAGGTGCAGCCCATTTCATTGGGGCTGCCGTTGGTCAGAAGAACTTTCATCGCGACTCCTTTTTTTGATACAGTGAATAACGTTTAATGTTAATGTCATTAATAATATATCTCGTTATTTATCTGTGTCAAGGAATATTCTTTGAAAAATTCTGCGTCGAGGCGGTAATGTGAAGATCGATAGGCGTTACTCGCAGCGGAGAACCCGGTAGAACTCCGGATGGTGCGGATTCGCTTCGCCGGGGCCGGTGAAGCGGTTGAGGCGGATCTGGGAATAGATCGAGAGATCCCAGGCGGCGAAGCGGATGGCGGCGACGACTCCGCCGTTTGTGGCGTCGGGGCGGCGGGCGAAACCGGTGCGCTCCAGCTCCTCCCAGGGGAGGAAGAGTACCGCCGTCCACTTGCGGTCGCGTTCGAGGCTGCGGTTCAGGGTTCCTTCGACCGCCGTGCCGGTTTCGGGGCGGGGGAAGGGGGGATTGAGGTAGACGGCGTTGGCCGGATTGAGCTGGAGCTCCAGCACCGGCGCGCCCGCTTTGCGTTGGGGCGCGAGGAAGACCTCGACCGCGTCCTCCAGCCACAGGGCGTCGCCGTCCTTCATGCGCCCCGTTACATCCACATCCTCGACTTCGAAGGCGAAGAAGAGGCCGCGTTCCGACCAGAGCGCGGCGGCGCGGACCTTCTGGGCGAACTGTTCCCGGGCGTAGCCGGTGGTTCCGGCGGCCCGTTCGATTTCCCCCCACTCCGCCTCCGTTTTCGGCTGGGCGGGGCGGCTGCGGTCGAGCGTGACCCAGACGGCTTTTTTCCAGGCGGAGCCGTCGAGGCGGCCATCCATTGTGGGTTCGGGGGAGGTGCGGCGGGCGACGACCTCCGGCGGGGCGGCTCCGGCCAGAAGG
>JAVBRV010000095.1:0-5315 GCA_031547585.1 Victivallaceae bacterium | reverse complement strand
CCTCAATGAAGTCATTGTTGTTGCCGCTCTGCAGCCTCCCGGACAGCAGCTGAATGAAATCCCGGTCCGGGCAGCTGTAGGTCAGGCTCTGAGAACTCATGGGAACCCATTCCCGGTTGTCATTGATGTACATGAAAAACGCGATTCCCATCTGCTTCAGGTTGCTGGTGCAATTGATCATCTTCGCCCGGGTCCGCGCCGAATTCAGCGCCGGGAGAAGGATGCCCGCCAGAATGGCGATGATGGCAATTACTACCAAAAGTTCAATCAGTGTGAATTTGTTGCGCATACCGGGAATTCCTTATGTAAGGGTGTTTAAATTGCGAAGGGAGCCGTTGATTTCCAGCCGGGGTTCGAGCAGCGCGTGCATCGCGCCGGGAATCTTCAGGAGCGGACGGTTGAGGATATAATACTCCAGGTATTGGATGAAAATCTTGAGGTCGACGTAGATCATATCCAGCGGGGGAAGAAGCCGCATGTAATCTTCATAGCTCGGGTGGTCGAAGCTCAAAAGACCGATGTCTTCCGGTATGCGGATGCCGAAGCGTTCGAAACTGTAACAAAGATACCAGGGCAGTTTGCCGAACGTGGAGAAAATGGCGGTGACGCCGCTGTGGCCGCCGTCGCGGACAAAATCGCCGATCTCCCGGGGCCACTCCGTGAAATTCGTCACGTAGAGGAAGCGGATGTCGCACTCCGGGTTGAGCCGCCGCATTTCCGCGCAAAAGCTGTCGCTGCGGTCGATATGGTTCTGCCGCCAGACGTGGGTACGGGTGGTGGCGAGAAGAACCGTCGAGTGTCCGTAACCGTGGAGATGCCGGGCGGCCATCCGCCCGCCGAGGATGTTGTCGGCGTCGATGGCGATATCGCCGCCCCCGCCGCCGGCGAGGTTGATGTGGGTCGCCTCCGGATTGAGGGCTTTGGCCCAGGTCAGGGTTTCGGCCGGGGGGAAGGTCCCCCAGACCACGAAAGCGGCTTCGGCGACGGCGTCTTCAAAGCCGCGGCGGTTGTTGACGCAATCGGTGAGAATGCAGTTGAAAGCGTGGTTGGAGAGATTGTGCATCAACGGGAGAATAATCTCCCGGGTGAAGTTGTGCGCATCCTGATTGAAGACGATCTTCTGCGGCTGCGCCACCTTGCGGGTGAAGTAGCCGTGGCGGTTCAGGGCGTCGATCACCCGGTCGCGCATGGCGGGACGCACCTGCGCGGTGTTGTTGAGGACGCGGTAAACGGTCCAGACGCTGATCTCCAGCTCGTCGGCAATCGCCTGGCAATTCGGGCGCTTCATACAGTCTCCTGTTTCTTCCTATAATTATAGCGGGAAATGGGGTGAATGTCAAGACTCCGCTGCCAATCTTCAGCCAATATCCTTGCCAACATCCTGGCAAATGAAGCTTCTCGATCAGAGGATCGAGGTATCGGGGATTTCGCTCACATGGCGCTGCCAGTATCATTGGTAGGGCGCTCTGTCCTCAGAGCGCCGTTCTCGTTGTATGGTCTTTGGGGAGAAATCGCGCCCTCGGCTTACGCCGGAGAAGAAAGAGCCCAACACCTTTTATCACAAACCCATACCCTATAGTGCTTGCAACGAGAACGGCTGCCTGGGGACAGGCAGCCCTACCCGATATCGCGTTGCCATGAAATTTCAATTATCCGGAGGTCTGAACGATGCAGCGAATTTCATTGAATGGAGAGTGGCGGCTTGAATTCAGCCACCCCGAAACGGGCGAGACGCACCGCATTCCGGCAACGGTGCCGGGGAACGTCGAACCCGACCTGGAACGCGCCGGGCTTTTGAAGGACGCCCTGCCGCCCGGCGTGGAAGCGCTTGAGCGCTGGGTCGAGCTTACGGATTGGTGCTACGAACGGGAGTTCGATTTCACCGGGCTCCCGGAAGGGATGGCCGAGGCCCGCCTCACCTTCGAGGGAATCGACACGGTGGCCGAGGTGCTCCTGAACGGCGAAAAGCTGTTCGACTGCGAAAATATGTTTATCGCCCACTCCGCCCCGGTGACAGGGAAGCTCCGGCCGGGGAAGAACCGCTTGCAGGTCCGGATCGCCGCGCCGGAGATTGCCGCGCGCCGGTTCGTCCCGCCGCCCTTCCACTCGACGCCGCGCGAAGCCTCGACCTATTTGCGCAAGGCCCGCCACATGTGGGGCTGGGACAACGCGCCGCGCCGGTTGAGCGCCGGGCTCTGGCGGGGGGTGTCGCTGGAGTTCCTGCCGAAGGTTCGCTTCGAGTCGGTCTACGCCTACACCGAATATCTGCGCCCGGCAGAGGACTCCGCTGAACTCGGCTGCTACTACGCCTTTACCACGCCCGACCGCGATCTCTCCTGCTACCGGCTGCGGGTCCGGCTGACCCGGCAGGGGGAGTGCGCCTTTGAAAAGCTCTTCCCGGTGGCGCACACCAGCGGCATCCTGACCTCGGGGAAGCTGGTGGTCCCGCATCCGGCGCTCTGGTTCCCCGTCGGCTACGGCGAACCGAACCTCTACGACTTCTCCCTCGAATTGGAGAAGGAGGGGGTGGTTCTGGCCCGCCATACCCATAAATTCGGCATCCGGCGCATTCGTCTCGACCGCACCGAGACCACCAATCTGGCGGGGGAGGGCGAATTCCAGCTCTATTGCAATGATGAGAAGATCTACGTCCGCGGCACCAATTGGAAGCCGCTTTCCCCCTATCACTCGGAGACGCCGAAAAAATTGCAGCGGGCGCTCGAGCTGGTGCTCGAGTGCAACTGCAACCTGATCCGGGTCTGGGGCGGCGGCATCTACGAGGACCACGCCTTCTTCGACTTCTGCGACGAAAAAGGGCTTCTCGTCTGGCAGGATTTCATGCTCGCCTGCGAGTTCCCGCCGCAGGAGGAGTTCTTTTTGCGCGAAATGGCGCGCGAGGCGGAGGCGGTCATCGTCAAGCTCCGTAACCACCCCTCGCTGGCCCTGTGGTGCGGCGACAACGAGACCGACATCGCTTTCTTCTGGGGGAGCATGATCGAACGTAATCTCCTGCCCTCGCACAACCGGGTGTCGCGCGAGGTGCTGCCCCTGGCGGTGCGGAACTTCGACCCGGCCCGGGACTACCTGCCGAGCTCGCCCTACGTGGCCGACTGCATGGTGAAGAAGCGCCGTGAGGAGCAGTCCTCGGCGATGGAGTTCGCGCCGGAGCAGCACGTCTACTGCGGCGGCCCCCTGCCGCCGGGCGGCTTCCGCGAGTTCTTCCGGGGGACGGCGGCGCACTTCAGCAGCGAAACCGGCCCCATCAACACCAACGCCATGTCGGAGTCTCCGGAGATCGTCGCCCGCGAACTCCCCCGCCTCCGGCGGCTCTGGGCGGCCGGTTCGACCGCCGTCGGGCTGGAGGACGGCATGACCCACCAGACCGACAGCTACTGCGCCTTCTGGTGCCGCCAGACCGCGCTGGAAGTGGAAAAGATGTTCGGCCGGAGCTTCTCGCCGGAGAATCCGGGGGAGCTGGTCGCCGCCATCAACTTCTACGTCGCGGACCTCTTCAAGTTCGCCGTGGAATCCTGGCGGATGCAGAAGTTCCGCCGCACCGGCATCGTCTGGTGGTCGTTCCTCGACATGTGGCCGATGGCCTTCAACTACTCGGTGGTCGACTCGAACTTCCGCAAGAAGCTGCCCTTCGACTTCATCCGGCTGGCGCAGCAGCCCTTTGCGCTGATGGTGAAGGACCCGGAGTCGCCGGGGGAAGAGCCGCAACTTTGCGCCGTCAACGACACCTTGCGGGAGATTACCGGAGCCTGGCGCGTGGAGCGCGAAGACGGTTCGCTCGCGGGAGAGGGCTCCTACCGGGTCGCGCCGAACGCGGTGCAGTGGCTCGGCCCCCTGCCGATGGAGCCGGGTGAAATCCGCTTCCTCCACTGGGATTCCGGCCGGAACTTCTACATCCGCCCGGGAGCCTGGGATTTCGAACGCTGCCGCAGCTGGTCCGAACAAGTTCGCCGGTGGTGAATTTTCGGGATTTTCCCTTGTAATTTCCCGTTCCCTCCGTTACATTATCCGGAGAGGAGCGGGGAAGATGACGGATATTTTCAACCAGGTGAATTGGCAGGAGCTGCTGCAGACCCACGGGTATTGGATCATTCTCGTGGGCACCTTTCTGGAAGGGGAGACCGTCGTTCTCCTGGCCGGAATCCTGGTCGCCGGGGGCCAGCTGACTTTCGAAGGCGTGGCGGGCTGCGCCTTTATCGGCAGTTTACTCGGCGACCAGTTGGCCTTCTGTCTCGGCAAGTACAAGGGGAGCGCCCTCTTGGCGCGCTTTCCCCGCCTCGACCGGAAGCGGGAACTGGTGGCGCAGCTGCTGCGGAAGTATGACACCTTCCTGATTTTGGGGTTCCGTTTCGTCTACGGAGTCCGGAACATCACCCCCCTGGTCCTCGGGATGAGCGGCATCAGCTACCGGCGCTTCCTCGTCTGGAATCTGGCCGGGGCCTTCCTCTGGGCGCTTCTCTTTACCATCGTCGGCAGTTATTTCGGGGAGGCCGCCGGCCACATCCTGCGGCTGTTCGGCCGCGACGCTTTGTTCGCCTTCCTGGCGCTGATCCTGCTGCCGGCGGGGATCTACCTTTTCATCCGCCGCCGGAGAGCTCAAAGCCGGCTGAGCTCCTAGAGCCAATTTCAAAAATCATTCCGGCGGCTTTCATCGCCCTCGTCAAGGCTGAAACCGGGAGCGCTTTGAGCGGTTACCCTCCAGGTAGCCGCTCAAATCTACCCGGCTTCATCCTGAACGATGCCGATAAAATCCACTCGAACTGACTTTTGCAATTGGCTCCCTAACGTTAATATTCGATCTGGAAATCCCGCGGCTGTATTGAGGCTAATTCGTTGATTCGATCACCAGTTCGTAGGACATGACGGCGGTTTCCGGGTGGGCGGTGTCGGCTGTGAAGGATAAAGAACCGTTGCCTATGGCGGCGGCGACTTTCCCGATGCGGCGGCCGCTGGTGGCGAGAGCGTAGACGGTATAGCTTTCGGGCGAATCGATCTTGAGGGTTATTTGCGCTTTCCCGATGCGGACGATGTGCGGCAGCTTGCCCCAGGCAATCAGGGTGGTACAGGTACGGTCGAGGTATTTCGTACCACTGTTTTGCAGATCGGTGAGGTGCGTCAACAGAAGGCGTTTGCTTTGGGAAATCGGCTGCTTGTCAAGGCTGTTGACCCAGACGGCGGCGGGGACGTCGCCCACGTCGAAATGGAGGGGGCCGGCCTGAAGCGCGCCGTTTTCGGTAAAGCCGCCGGCGGTGTGCGGAGTGTCGATGGTCATCTGGCCGCACGCAGGGTAGTTGAGTCTG
>JAVBRV010000324.1:0-5987 GCA_031547585.1 Victivallaceae bacterium | reverse complement strand
GTCGGCATCATCACCAACGATGCGCTTTACGGCGCGACCCCCTCGGCATTCTATGCGCACGTTCCCAGCCGCGGCCTCGCGGATGAGATCATCGCCGACGCGCTGACGAGCCGTTTCGACATCCTGATCGGCAATGCCGGTTCGAAGCCGTTCGACCCGAAGAGCCGCAAAGACGGCCGCGATCTGTTTAAAGAGTTCGCCGACGCCGGTTACCTCCGGGTGGACAACCTCGAATCCTTCCAGAAGGCCGGGAAAACGCGAATCATCAGCACCAACAAGGAGACCTCGAAACTGCCGCAACTCGCCGCGGAAGCGATGCGGCGGCTGGCGGAGAATCCCAAGGGCTTCTTCCTGATGGTCGAAGACGCGAGGCCCGATGGCGGCGGCCACGGCAATAACCCGGATGCCAGCCTTTCGGGAACGCTCGGGGTGGATTTCATCGTTAAAGCGGCGCTCGACTTCGCCGGCAACCGCCAGGATACCCTGATCGTCGTCACCGCCGACCACGAAACCGGCGGACTCTTCTGCTCGGCGAACAAAGCGAATCCGAAGCGTCCGGATATTATCTACACGAGCAAAAGTCACACCGGCGCGCCGGTCGGCATTTACGCTTTCGGCCCGGGTTCCGACAAGTTCAACGGCGTGATGCAGAACACCGAGATCCCGACCATCATGGCGGGATTCTGGAAGCTGCCGCTCAAGGTGGAATCCAAATAACCCAATCCTCTACAAAAAAACGCAGCCCTGTCGAAAGCGGGGCTGCGTTTTTTAATTCGTAGTTTGTAATTCGTAATTCAGTTTCCGCCGGGAAACTGCGAACAGGTGCGGTTCACCCAGCGGTTGATGACCGGCTGAAGGAGAAAGTTTTCGAGGCTGCCGTCGCGCGGGAAGGCGTAGTCGCAGTAGGGGCAGTTCTGGAAGTTTTCCAGGTCCGCCGGGAACAGGCGTTCGCCGCAGCCCGGGCAGAGCAACTGCCGGGACGCGGAAGCGCCCAAACGCACGATTTTGAGTTCTTTTTTCATATTGCCAGCACAATATACTCTTTTTCTGTTGAAAATCCAGCCTCCGAACGCTATTTTAAAGAGATATTTTTATCGACAAATATAAACGCGAGGGACACTACCATGGCACTCTGGGGCGGCAGATTCAGCTCGGCCACGCAAAACGACGTGGCGCTCTACACCGAATCCATCTCGTTCGACCAGCGGCTCTACCGCCACGACATCGAGGGCAGCAAGGCGCATGTAACCATGCTCGCCGAACAAGGAATCATCCCCGAAAACACCGCCGAAGCCATCCGCGCCGAGCTCGACAACATCCGGCGGCGCATCGAATCCGGCGACTTCACCTACGACGTCGCCCTCGAAGACATCCATATGCACATCGAGAGCGCCCTCATTGACGTCCTCGGCCCCGAGGGGGCGCGGGTTCACTCCGCCCGGAGCCGCAACGACCAGGTCGCCCTCGACGTCCGCCTCTATCTGCGCGAAGAAGCCGACCTTCTCACGGAAGGCATCCGGAATTTCCAGCGCGCCCTCGTCGCCCAGGCCGAGGCCAATAAAAAGGCCTACCTCCCCGGCTTCACCCATTTGCAGCACGCCCAGGTGGTGCTCTACGCCCACCACCTTCTCGCCTATGTCGAAATGCTCGGGCGCGACGCCGAACGCCTGGCAGACTGCCGCAAACGGCTCAATACCCTCCCCCTCGGCTCCGGCGCGCTGGCCGGAACCACGCTCCCCATCAACCGCGAGCGGGTCGCCGAGCTCCTGCAATTCGACCGGGTCGGCCGCAACAGCATGGACGCCGTCGCCGACCGCGATTTCGCCATTGAATTCGTCGGCGCGCTGGCCATCTTCGCCATGCACGCCTCGCGCCTCAGCGAGGACCTGATTCTCTGGTGCAGCCAGGAGTTCGACTTCATCGAGCTCGCCGACGCCTTCACCACCGGTTCGAGCCTGATGCCGCAGAAGAAGAATCCCGACGTCTGCGAACTCACCCGCGGCAAGTGCGCCCGGGTCTACGGCGACCTCACCGCGCTGCTCGCCATGTGCAAGAACCTCCCCCTCACCTACGACCGCGACCTCCAGGAAGACAAGGTCGCCATCTTCGACGCCATCGACACCGTGCGGATGATCCTCAAGGTCTACCCGCCGATGATCGAAACCATGACCATCAAAGCCGAGCGCATGGCCGCCGCCGCCGCCGATCCGGCGCTGATGGCGACCGACCTCGCGGAGAAGCTGGTGGAGCTGAAGCTCCCCTTCCGGACGGCGCACCACCGGGTCGGCTCCTTCGTGCGCTGGTGCCGCGAGCGTCAACGTCCCCTCGACCGGGTGACGCTGGAGGAGATGCGCGAAAGTATCCCCGAGGCGACCGCCGAATTTCTCACTCTCTTCGACCCCGAGGTCAGCGTCTCGAAACGCGACGTCACCGGCGCCACCGGCTTCCGCCAGGTCGAAAAACAGCTGGAATTCTGGAAAAAAGAGCTGAAAATGAGTTGAATTCCCCACCCGGGAATGCTATAGTAAACGATCGTGCGCACTATTGTAGTGACGCGCAATAAAAACCAAACCGAAGGCGACTTGATATACAAAGCGCCGCAAACAGGAAAGGAAGCCGTGAAAATGGCGAAGATCTCCATTAAGGACTTGCTCGAAGCCGGATGCCACTTTGGTCACCAGACCCGTCGCTGGAATCCCCGGATGAAACCCTACGTCTACGGGGCGAAAAACGGAATCTCGATCATCGACCTCACCAAAACCATGTACCAGATCGCGGCGGCCTGCAACTTTCTGCAGCGCATCGTCGCCGGTGGCGGCGACATCCTGTTTGTCGGCACCAAACGTCAGATCCGCGACCTGGTCAAAGGCTTGGCGGAAACGACCAATATGTACTCGGTCTCCGAGCGCTGGCTCGGCGGCACGCTGACCAACAACGTGACGATCCGCAAGAGCATCAGCAAGATGGCCGAAATCGACCAGATGCTTGTCTCCGACGCGGCCAAGTCGATGAAGAAGAAAGAGCTTTCCAGCATGGCCCGCCATGCCGAGAAGCTCCACCGCGACCTCGACGGCATCGCCAGCATGAAGCGTCTCCCCGCCGCGCTGGTGGTGATCGACGTCTGCAACGAGCTGAACGCGGTCCGCGAAGCCCGCAAGCTGAATATTCCCATCGTCGCCGTCGTCGACACCAACGGCGACCCGACGCTGGTCGACTTCCCGGTGGCCGCCAACGACGACGCCGTGAAATCGGTCGAAGTCATCACCGGCCTCTTCGCTGAAGCGATCAAGGTCGCCCGTGAAATCTACCAGAAGCGTGTGGTCGAAGAGCGCGACGCCGTCGAAGCGGCCAAGCGGATCGCCCAGGAAAACGCCGACGACGCCGATAAGGCCGATAAGGCCGACAAGCCCCGTCGCGCTCCCCGCCGCAAGCCCGAAGCGGGCGAAAAGCCGGCGGTGAAGGCCGAGAAGAAGGTCGAAGAGGTGAAGGCGGAAGAGGCTCCGGCCGTGGAAGCCGCTCCGGCCGCGACCGAAGAGAAGTAACCCTGGTATTGACGAGAGGAACAGAAGAATGATTACTGCCCAGATGGTTCAGGAGCTCCGTGAAAAGACCGGAGCGGGCATGATGGATTGCAAGAAGGCTCTCACCGTCGCCAACGGCGACATGAACCTCGCGATTGAAAACCTCCGCAAAGCGGGCGCCGCCAAGGCGGAGAAGAAGTCCGGCCGCGCCACCAACCAGGGCAAGGTCTGGACCGCGATCGACGGCAAAGCCGCCGCCATTGTGGAAGTTCTCTGCGAAACCGACTTCGCCGCCAAGACCGACAAGTTCGCCGGTCTCGTGACCTCCGTCGCCGCCGCCGCCGCCAAGGTTGCGGGCGAAGGCGATGTAACGGAAGCGGTCAACGAAGCCCAGAAGACTGTGCTGACCGATCACATCGGCGTGATCGGCGAGAACATGCAGATCCGCCGCGCCGTCAAATGGAACGGCGACGCTTCCACCGTATTCGCCAGCTATCATCACATGGATGGCCGCGTGAGCGTGCTGGTCGAAGTCGAAGGCGAAACCGATCCGGCGGTGTTGAACGACATCTGCCTCCACATCGCGGCCTTCAATCCGCGCTTCATCACCTCCAAGGATATTCCGGCGGAAGTGATTGCCAAGGAGAAAGAGATCGCCGCCGCGGCCGATCCCAAGCTGGCGGGCAAGCCTGCCGAGATGCTCGAAAAGATCCTGGCCGGCAAAATCGGCCGTTTCTTCTCCGAGGTCTGCCTGATGGATCAGCCCTGGGTTAAGGACGACAAGACCACTCTGGCGAAGTTCAAGCCGGCCCTCAAGGTCCGCCGTATGATCCGCTGGGGCGTCGGCGAAGAGCTGTAATCTCCCCGCATCCCAAAGCCCGTTCCGGAAAACCGGAGCGGGCTTTTTTCGTTATGTGATCGTCGACACGGAGGGACACGGCCCCTCCCCTCCGTGTCGGCGGCCCACGTTTTACAAAATCGTCATTTTTTTTCAAAATTCAGTTGACAAATCAACAGTTGACATATAAACTATATCAGAAACAACGGAGGTGACCGATGGCATTCCATGAAATTCTGCGATTCGATGACCGGGATCACGAGGCATTGATGGGGGTCTGGTGGACCGGACTTCTGCTGAAGCAGCAGGCGCGGCGGTTCTTTCAGGCGTATGGATTATCCGAGGCGCAGTTCAATATCCTCATTCTGCTCCGTTACGCCGAAGCGCCGCTGACCCAGCGGGAGCTGGGCGAACGGCTGCTGGTGGATAAGTCGAACATCACCGGCCTTTGCGGACGCATGGAGGAGGCCGGCCTCATCACCCGCCGAACCGATCCCGGCGACCAGCGCGCCTATGCTCTGGCCCTGACCGAAGCAGGGAACGTACTTCTCGACCAGGCCGAAGCTCCCTACCGCGAACGGGTCCGGCGAATCATGGCCGGATTCTCCGAAGCCGAACTCGAAACTCTGACCGCCCTCGCGGCGCGGATGCAAAAAGGCATCCGGGAGGTGGAAGCATGAAAACCTTCACTTTTCGCCTTCCCGACAGCGAAGCCGACTGGCAATCGGTCTGGGAACTCAACCATGCGGTCTTCTCCGCCGAACTCGGGCAGCACCCCGTAGCGGCGGATGGGCGGCTGACCGATCGCTTCCACGCGGGAAACCTCTACCGGGTCGCCTGGCAAGACGAACGCGCGGCGGGTATGATCACCGCCCACTTCCAGGCGCCCTTCTCGGCGGTGGAGCGCTTCGGCCAAAGCATGGCCGATCAGGTACTGCCGGGGGAAACCGCTGAAATCCGCCTCTTTGCGGTTCGCCCGGAGTTCCGCCGGACGCCGCTGCCGTTGCGGCTGGCGGCCTCGCTCCTCGCGGAACTGTCGCGGCGCGGCGTGAAAAGGCTGATCATCTCCGGCTACGAAGAGCGGCGGCGCCTTTACGAACGCATCGGCTTCCGGATCGTCGGAGAAGCGGTGCGCGATGGCAACGCCGTCTTTCACCCGATGGCAACCGACCTCGCCACCGTATTGACCCTCGGCCGGGGAGCCATGACGAGGTGCCTCGCATGAGCCGCCTGGAATTGGTTCCGACCGTCGCGCGGCTGTTTCCGGCGGCGGAACAGGCGTTGCGGCGCCCGGCATACTCCCACCGCTCGCCGGAGTTCGACCGGGTTCACCGGCGGGTACTGACCAATCTGATGCGGCTCTCCGGCGCTCCGGATGCGGTTCCGGTGATCGCCGCGGGAACCGGAACCTGGGCCAACGAGCTGATGGTCTGGAACTTCGCCCTCCCCGCCCGGCGAGTGCTGGCGGTGGTCAACGGCGAATTCGGGCGGCGGCTGGCGGAGCAGTGCCGCTCCTGCCGTCCCGACCTTCTGACGGTGGCGTTCCCCTGGGGCGCGCCCTTCGACGAAGAGGCCGTCGCAGAGTGTCTTAAGCGGCACCCCGAGGTCGACTGGATCTTCGCCGTCGC
>JAVBRV010000128.1:0-2607 GCA_031547585.1 Victivallaceae bacterium | reverse complement strand
GCCGAGGATGCGGATGCGGTCGCGGGGGTCGGGTTCGGCGATGGCGGCGACGAAGTGGAGGCGGATGACGGTGACGCCTTTGACTTTGCCGAGGCCGATCTGGCGGACGCCGCGGACGCATCCGGCCGGAACCGGAATGGCTCCGGGGAGGGCGAGGTCGGCGGCGGCGATGACGGGTTCGATGGCTTCGGTGACTTCGTCGAGCTGCCAGCCGAGTCCGGCGGCGATGAAGTGGATGGATTCGGGGAGCCCGACGTGGCGCAGGCTGCCGGCGTCGCGGGCGGCTTCGAATCCGGCGAGGGTGAGCCCGGCGCCGATTTTTTTCTGGAAGGCGGGGCGGCGGGGGGCGGCGTCCTGGATGCGTTCGACTTCGACCCCGGCGACGCCGGTGGTGGCCCCGGAGAGGACGACGGGCAGGTAGTCCATCAAAAAGCCCGGGTTGATGCCGACGGAGAGGACCGGCTTCGCGGCTTGGCGGGCGGCGCGGTCGATGGTTTCCGCGGCGGCGGCGTGGAGCGGCCAGGGGTAGAAGAGCTCCTCGCAGGTGGTGACGATGGGGAGGGGGCGCGCTTCCAACAACGAGGCGATGATGGCGGCGCATTCGTCGGCGCGGGAGACGGTGGTGACGATGGCGGCGTCGGCGTCGTTCGGGAGGAGGCGGGGGTCGTTGACGACGGCGACGCCGAGGGGATTGATGCCGGCGGCGGTTCCGGCGTCGGCTCCGGTGAGTTGCGGGTCGGTGTCGAGGACGCCGACGATTTCGAGGTCGCGGCGTTTTTGCGCGACGCGGCAGAGCATCCGGCCGATCTGGCCGAAGCCGGCGATGATGAGGCGGGTTCGGGTCATGATGTCCATCCTTAAAATGTTATTCAGGTAATGTTCCCTGTTTTGGCGGGAAAGCAAATCCGGAACGGGGAAAAATCGGGATTTTTTTCGCCCTCCGTTTGCAAACCGTACGGGCAGGCGATATCTTATGGATTCAACGGTTCGGGCTGGTTGCCTTTCCATTTGTCCGGAAAGGATTTGCTGCCGAACGCGAAACACACGAAAGGATGACATTATGGACAAAGCGCAAAGAACCGAAATCATGCAGAAGTACGCCCGCAAAGAGGGCGATACCGGTTCCCCCGAAGTTCAGGTCGCGCTGCTTACCGGGCGCATCAATGAACTGACCGAGCACCTCAAGATCAACCGCAAGGACCACAGCACCCGCCGCGGCCTCCTCGCGATGGTCAGCCTCCGCAAGAAACTGCTCGCTTACCTGGCCCGCGAAAACCGCACCCGGTACATTGAGCTGACGAACGAGCTCGGCATCCGCCGCGCGAAGTAATCGTTACGCAACTGAAAAGGCGAGGGTGCAGAACCCTCCCTTTTTTTTTACTCAGGAGATGGCTGCATTATGAAAAAAATCATTATTCTGTTGGTGATTGTGGTGGTGGCCGGGGCCGGGTATCATTTCTACCGGCAGTACCAGGAGAAGGAGAAGAGCGCCCATGCGTGGCTCTTCTCCGGCAACGGGCGGCTGGAGGCGACGGAAGTCAGCATCGCCGCCAAGCTGGCCGGACGCATCGAGGACATCCTGGTCAATGAAGGCGACTACGTGACCCAGGGGCAGAAGCTGGCGATTATGCAGACCAACGTCCTGAATGCCGAACTGGCGCAGGCGAAAGCGAAACGCAGCCAGGAGGTTACCGCCGAGGCCAGCGCCAAGGCGATGATCGACGTGCGCGTCAGCGAGCGGGAGGCGGCCAAGGCGGTCGTTCTCCAGAAGGAGAGCTCGCTCGACGGCGCCCGGAAGCGCTACGAGCGCTCAAAGACCCTGAGCCAGGCGGAAGCCACTTCGAAGCAGCAGTTCGATGACGATGAAACCGCTTTCCTCACCGCCAAGGCGGAACTCATTGCCGCGCAAGCCAGCGTCAAACAGGCGGAAGCCGTGATCGAGGCGGCGAAGGCCGACGCGGTCGGCGCCGCGGCGGCCATCCAGGCGGCGGAAGCCGATATCGCCCGGATTCAGGCGGATATCGACGACAGCTTGCTTACCGCTCCCCGCGAGGGGCGGATCCAGTATCGGATTGCTCAGCCCGGTGAAGTGTTGTCGGCGGGCGGCCGGGTGCTGAACCTGGTGGACCTGACCGACGTCTATATGACCTTCTTTTTGCCGGAAGAGGTGGCGGGGCGGGTGCCGATCGGGGCGGACGTCCGTCTGGTGTTCGACGCGCTGCCGGAGGTGTCGATTCCGGCGAAGGTTTCGTTCGTCGCCAGCGTCGCGCAGTTCACGCCGAAGACGGTGGAGACCCAGAGCGAACGGCAAAAATTGATGTTCCGGGTCAAAGCGCGCATCGACCCGGCGCTTTTGAAGAAATACATTGAAATGGTCAAGACCGGCATTCCCGGCGTGGCCTGGGTGAAGAGCGATCCGAAAGAGGAGTGGCCGGCTTTCCTGCAGTCGAAGAGGGCGAAATAATGGCCGACCCCGTCGTCCGGCTGACGGAAGTCAGCCTGCGCTACGGGAAGGTTCAGGCGCTGGACCGGGTGACGGTGGAGATTCCGCCGCGCCAGATGGTCGGCCTGATAGGCCCGGACGGCGTCGGCAAGTCCAGCTTGCTG
>JAVBRV010000508.1:0-3455 GCA_031547585.1 Victivallaceae bacterium | reverse complement strand
ACGACTACGCGGGCCTCGTCACCGTGCTCGGCTTCCTCGCCGCCTTCACCCTCAGCATGAACAGCTGACGCTAAACGATATTCCAGCCGGTTTCGGAGTTTTCAAGCAGGCGGAACATCTTTTCGACCTTCCGCCCGGTGATCGGCTTCAGCAGGAATCCCGCAAACTTCCCATCCGGGAAGTTGCTGCGCGCATCCGTGTCGGCGGTCACCGCCACCACCCGCACGCCGTCGCAGGAGGCGTCCCTGCGGATTGCCTCCGCCAGCTCCGCGCCGTTCATCTCGGGCATCCACATATCGGTCAACACCGCGTCGAAAGCGCGGTCCTCACGCAAAATCGCCAATGCCCCGGCTCCGGAAGAAGCCGTCCGGCACTCCACCCCCATCCCCTGAAGCATCTTGCCAAGGACCTTCAAATTGAGGTCGACGTCGTCCACCAGCAGCAGCCGGTAACGGCGCATCGACACGACGGATTCCGGCTCCTCCGCGAGCTTCGCCACGGTCGGCGCGGCATACTCCACCCGGCGGAATTCCACCATGAAATCGCTTCCCTCCCCCGGTTCGCTTTCGATCCGGATCGAGCCGCCCATGCGGTTCACCAGATGCCGGGTGATGGTCAGCCCGAGGCCGGTTCCCTTGTACACGTGCGTGTCGCGCAGCACGTTCTGCTGGACGAAGGGGTCGAAAATAGTCCTCTGCGCCTCTTTCGAAATCCCGATGCCGGTATCGCGCACACTGACGGCGAGATCGCAGAAACTCCCCTCCCCCGGCAGCGGCTGCCAGGTGAGCGTCACCGTAATCCCCCCCTCGGGCGTAAATTTGACCGCGTTCCCGATCAGGTTGAGCAACACCTGGCGCAACCGCTGCGAGTCGAGCTTCACCCGGGGGAAATCCCCGGGGTAGAGCAGCTTGAATTCGAGCTTTTTCTCCTGGAGCTTGTACTTGAAGACCGCCCGCAGCTCATCGAGGAGCGCGGGGATGTCGGTCTCCTGCGGCACCAACACCACCTGATCGGCCTCCAGCTTGGAGAGGTCAAGAATGTCGTTGATGAGGTACAAGAGCGAATTCCCGGCGAGATTGATCGATTGCAGGTACTCGTTCCTCTCTTCCTCCGTAAGCTCCGAATTGCGAAGAAGTTCACTGAAGCCGATCACGGCATTGAGAGGCGTCCGCAGCTCATGGCTCATGGTGGCGAAGAAGAAACTCTTGGCGCGGTTGGCCGCTTCGGCGGCGGTCAGCGCGACCTCCAGGCGGCGCTTGCCCTCCTGGATTTCGGTGACGTCGATGAAACACTCCAGCACGTGCTTGACCGAGCCGTCGAAATCGAAAATCGGCATGGCGACGACGTTGATCTGCCGGCCATTGGTCTGCACCTCGCGGAACTGGCTGGACCCCTTCATCACCGAGGCCGTGACCGGACAATCCTCGGGGCCGTCCATCACATGGCACAGGCTTTCGAAGCAAGGGCGGCTGATAAGCTCTTCATCGGTGAGCCCGGTCAGTGTGTTCAGCGCGGGGTTGACCCGGATGATCCGGCGCTCGCTGCTGAAAAGCGCGACCGGAACCGGCAAGGCGTTGAAAATCAGGCTGCTCTGCCGGTCGACGGCTTCGAATTTCTCCCGCTGCAGCTGATGTTCGCGGGCCAGGGCGATAATCCGGGAAATCGAGCGGAGGATGTTTTTATCCAGCTCGGAAATCTCCCGCTTCTGCCGGTTGAAAGCGATGCCGAGGACGCCGAAGAAACGTTTCCCGACCCAGACCGGCACGCACATCAGCGTCCGGCTGCCGAAGCCGTTGACCGCCAGCAGCTCGTCGCGAAGGAAACGCGAACGCCATTCCACCAGCCGCCTCGGCAATTCCACCGCTTCCACGGGGAAGGCGATGCCCTCGCGCCGCCAGTCGCCCATGAAGCGGAAGGCCTCCTCCGTCTCATCGAACACGCCGAAGAAGGCCCGGTCGCAGTCGAACTGCATGGCGACGATCTTCAGGATCTCGCCGGTGTTCCGGATGAAATCATCCTCGGTGACGATCTGCGACAGGCAGGCATTGACGATCCGCTCGCTTTCAACGTAGTTATGGAGCCTCTTAATCAGCTCCTTGCGCTCCTCTTCGCGAGCGAGGCTTTCGGTAATATCCTGAATGACGCCGAGGTAGAGCTCGGGGTTGTCTTTGCTCCGCATGGCGGTCAGGCGGTAGCTCCGGCGTTCGCCGGTGGCGTCGGAGCGGACGATCAATTCCAACCGGTAGTCGCCGTCCGCCACGGTCGTACAGCGCTCGCGGTCGAAACTCGAACGATCTTCCGGAACAATCCATTCGGCGAGGCTGTGAACCTCCCCCGGCTCCCCGGGGAAGCCGATGATGTTGCGATCACCGATAATGGAGATGTTCGCCGCGGCGTCCCCGGCGAAACAGGTGACGTGCGCCAGCTCCGAAGCACTGCTCATCAACTGGTTGAGATTGCGCACTTCGCGCGCCTGAACCTTCTGCGCGGTGACGTCGAAAGCGGTTTCGAGAACGTACCCCACGGCGCCGTCCTGGTTGTAAACCGGGTGGGTGGTGACAATGTACTGATTGCCGTGCCCGGCGAAATCGATCTGGGAGGAACCGCCGTCGGCGACAGTGCGCATCATGGGGCACCACTCCGGCGGCTGATCCAGATGGCAGAGGGCCTTGTAGCACTTATGCCCGAGCAATTGATCTTCGGGGATGCCGGTACTGACGACGGTCTGGTGGTTGACCGAAACAATGTTGAAATCGAGATCGAACAGCAGAATCGGCATGGTTATGCTGTCGAAGATCTGGCGGTGGAACGCGGCATTCTCGCGAAGCTCGGAGAGGCGCCGGTCGCGATCGCGGGCAAGGAGGTAGAAGTTGCAGACATTACGGAGGCGCTGGTGATCGTTTTCGCTGAACTCCCGGGGGTCGAGATAGTCGAAGGCGGCAATACCGATCAACTTCCCGTCTTCGAAAATGCCGTGCGACAGAACGGCGCCGACCCGGAATTCCCGCATCTTTCCGGCGAAGGTCTCCATGCCGGGCGGCGGGTTGCCCGTGTCTTCGAGCCCGATGACCCGCCGGGTCCGCATAACCTCATGGAGTTGCCCGAAATCCACCGTCTGAAGAAGCGGGAAGCTCTTGGCGGATAGTTTCTTCTCATCGCGCGACCAGCCGCTGACGGGACGGAGGCCGGCATAGTCTTTATCGAAGAGGAGAATAACCGCACGATCGGCTCCCGCGAGCCGGCTGTTTTCGCGGAGGAAGAAGGGGACGCTGCGCTGAAGGTCATCGGTCCGCGAGATCATGGCGAAGCAGCGGTTGATGCTGCGTTCGTTGCGGATATGGGCGTCGAGATCGCGGATATTGGCGACCAGCTTCTGCTCGAGTTCGCGTTCATGGGTGAGGTCGATGCCGATGCCGACGATGAGTTTCCTGCCGTCCGGGAGGGTGACGAGGGTA
>JAVBRV010000388.1:0-9601 GCA_031547585.1 Victivallaceae bacterium | reverse complement strand
CCTTGAAAGAACGGATTTGGAGCACTACATTTTGTCATAGGCAGACCTCGACGTTATATTGTGACGTAAGATATTACAATATAATGCCTTATTTGAGAGTCTGCCTCCTTTTTTCTAAAGATTCACGCAATATCCAGGCTAATCACATTTCTGTGCGGCATATAACAGCCAAGCTACCTGTAACCTACAGCGCCATTGACCGGGAACAGTGAGCGCCAGCTGGCTGTGCGCGCATCCCTGCGTCGACAAAAAAGCCGGCGCAGCGGTGCGTGGCACTGCCTGCCAGGTTTTTGTAGGGGACCCAATCGATTTTGAAAAAATCGATTGGGCACAAAAATCGTCGCGCTCGCAACCCGTACCAGGGGTCAAGGGCAGTAGCCCTTGCGGGTCCAGGGCGGAGCCCGGCGGAGGGTCTGGGGCGGGCCGCCCCAGAGAGAACCGTCGTTAGGCAAAAAACGGCACTTCCCGGGGAGGGGAGTGCCGTTGGTGCGGGGGTTGGTTACTGCAAGGTGCAGCGGTCCAGATACTCCGGGTGGAGGGCGTGCATAACGCCGTATTCGACGCCGCGGACCTCCGCGAGACCGCGCAGGCGGCCGATCGCCGAGTAGCCGGGGTTCGGAACCGGCGGCTTGCGGAGGTCGTCGAGCATGGTGTGGCCGTGATCCGGACGGAAGGGCAGCCGCCAGTCCGCGCGGCCCGCTTCCAGGCGGCGGATCTGCTCCTCGGCAATTGCTTTGACCATGCCGTACATGTCGACGCAGCCCTGCAGATGGTTCGCCTCGTAGAAGTTGCCCTCGGCGTCATGCTGGGTGCTCCGCAGATGCAGGAAGCCGACCCGGCCGGCGCAGCTTTTGAACATCTCGACCAGGTTGTTATCCTGCCGGCCGCTGAAGGAGCCGGTGCAGAAGCAGATGCCGTTGGCGGGGCTGTCCACCATCGCCAGCAGTCCCTTGATGTCCTCGGCCGTGCTGAAAATGCGCGGCAGTCCGAGCACGGGGAAGGGCGGGTCGTCCGGATGGATGACCATCCGGCAGCCCGCTTCTTCCGCCACCGGGCAGACTTCAGCGAGGAACAGCCGCAGGTGCTCCTTCAGCTTGTCGCGGTCGATGTCGCTGTATTTCGCCAGCATCCGGCGGACGTCGGCCAGGGTCATTCCCTTGAAGCCGGGGAAGTTGTTGACGATGGTCTCCTCCAGCTGCTTGCGGCCTTCGGAGGGCAGGTTGTCCCAGTAGGCTTTGGCCTTGGCCAGCAGCTCCGGCGTGTAATCCTTCTCCGCGCCGGGGCGGGCGAGGATGTAGAGGTCGAAGGCCGCGAAGACCTTGCGCTCGAAGAACAGCGCTTCGGAGCCGTCCGCCAGCTTGTAGCGCAGATCGGTGCGGATCCAGTCCAGCACCGGCATGAAGTTGTAGGTGATGACCTGGATGCCGCAGCGGCCGAGGTTGCGGAGCGACTCCTTGTAGGTCTCGAGGTACTCCAGGTAGCGCCCGGAACGGGTCTTGATGTCCTCATGGACCGGCAGGCTCTCGACCACGCTCCAGGTGAGTCCGGCCGCCTCGACCATCTTCTGCCGCTCGCGGATCGCTTCGACGGTCCAGAGTTCCCCGTAGGGAATCTGGTGCAGCGAAGTGACCACGCCGGTGGCGCCGGTCTGGCGGATGTCCTGCAGGGAAACCGGGTCGTTCGGCCCGTACCAGCGAAAGGTTTCTTCCATGAACATGATTAGACTCCGCTGAAGGCCGAGAAGCCGCCGTCGACCGGAACCACTGCGCCGGTGACGAATTTGGCCGCGTCCGAAATCAGGTAATGGATGCAGCCGTAGACCTCATCCTGCTCGCCGAAGCGGCCCATTGGCGTCTTGGCGATGACCTGGTTGCCGCGGGCGGTATAGGTGCCGTCGGGATTGAGCAGCAGCGCCCGGTTCTGGTTGCTGACGAAGAAGCCCGGGGCGATCGCGTTGACCCGGATGCCGCCGCCGAACTTCTGGCCGAGCTCGGTCGCCATCCAGCGGGTGAAGTTGTCGATCGCGCCCTTGGCGTTGGAGTAGCCGAGCACGCGGGTGATCGCCTGGGTGGCGGACATCGACGAGAAGTTGACCACGCAGCCGGATTTCTGCGCCGCCATCGCCCGCGCGAAGGTGATGGTCGGCATCACGGTGCCCTTCAGATTGAGGTCGAGGACCTTGGTGTAGTCTTCGATTTTGAGGTCGAAAACCGTCTGGTTGGGGGCAATGGTCGCGCCCGGCATGTTGCCCCCCGCGCCGTTGATGAGGACGTCGACCCGGCCGTGCTCCGCCATCACTTTGGCGTAGGCTTCATCCAGCCCCGCCTGGTCGAGAACGCTGCAGGCGTAGCCGGAAACCAGGGGGGAGATCTCTTTCTTGCACTCCGCCACGGCCTGCTCCACCGCCTCCTGGCGGAGGTCCAGGAGGACGAGCTTCGCCCCCTGGCTCAAGAGGTAGCGGGCGGTTCCTCCGGCCAGTACGCCGGCGGCTCCCGTTACGACGATGACTTTCCCTTCGATGTCGAACAATGCGTTTTTCATGGCTCCTGTTCCTTATTTTTGATTGTATGGCGATATGCCTTCCCTATAAGTATAACCGGGCGCGACGGTTTTTTCAAGGGCGGGAGTAAGAAAAAATATGGAACAAAAATAAAGTTACTTTCATTTTTTCATGTTTCAAGTCACTTTTTTCGATTTTTTTATCTTGTGCATATTGACAAACGTATCAGAATGTTATATAATTATAGCAGGCCATATGAGTGATTGATGTAACAATAAGTAACAAGCCCGCAGGGCAAAAGGAGTCCGCACTATGAAAGAGGGCCGCGTTTTACGGAGATTCACGCTTATCGAGCTCCTCGTCGTGGTGGCGATCATCGCCATCCTGGCCGCCATCCTGCTGCCGGCGCTGAGCAAGGCGCGCGAACGCTCGAAGAGCGCGAGCTGCACCTCCTCTTTGAAACAGTTCGGCCTGAACTGGGCCGTGTATTCCAACGATTATCAGGGCTGGCTGGTGGTGAACAAGGAGGGGAAGAAGAACGGCTCCAACCTGACCTGGTACCACTGGGGCGGCCCCATCTCCTCCTACGTGACCAAGTCGCAGACGGAGTGGGACAACAAGCTGCGGTACTGCGTCCTGAAATCGAGCTATCCGAAGGCGTACTACACCATGCCGGACAACGTCAACATCCGGCGGTCGCGTCTGAAGTCGCCCTCCACGGCGCTTCACATGACGGATAAGGACGGCACCAATCCCCCCGCCACCAACTTCTACTATCTGCAATCCGCCGCCATTCCCAGCTGGCACCTGGGCGGCATCAACCTGCTCTATGTCGACGCACACGTCAAATGGAGCCGCTCCGACCTCGCTCACCGCAACCTCGGCAACAACGGCGGCGTCAACATTCTGACCAATCAATACTGATTTTTTTCCACTCTTTCGTTTGCATGTTACACAAATACCATGTAAACTATATTGATACAATTCAACATCGAGGAGCACGCACATGGGGGCCACCATTCGGGATATAGCCAGGAAAACCGGCTTTTCCATCGCGACCGTTTCGCGCGTGATCCACAACAACGGCTTTGTCAGCGAAGAGACCCGCAGCGCGATTCAGAAGATCATCGATGCGGAGAAATACCCTTCCGGCGGCGCGGCCAAAAAGAAGCGTCCCGCTTCGGGCCGGATGGTTTCGCCCAGAAGCTACCGGTTTTCGATGCTGTGGTCCGGCGGGGTTGCGGCCCTGACCGGCGGCACCGCCCAGGCGATGATGCTCGGTCTCTCCGAGGCGGTCAGCAAAGCGGGGGCGACTCTCAATATCGACGCCGTTCAGCCGAACGGGGAGCTGCCGCCCACCCTGCAGAAAAAGACGGACGGCATCTTTTTGAACGGCCGGAACTGGCCGGCTCCCTTCCTGGAGCGGATCCGGCATCTGCCGGTCGTCTGGCTGCTCCAGGCCGGGGCCCGCGACTTCGGCGATCGGGTGCAGCCCGATCACAGCCACGTCGGCCTGCTCGCTTTCGAGTATCTGTACGGGAAGGGCTGCCGCGAGCTGTACTGCGTCAGCAGCGCCCCCTACAGCGTCGTCCCCAACTACTGGCAGACGCGGGAACTGGCGTTCCGCACGGCCGCCGAGGCGGCGGGCGTCGATTGCCGGCTGATTCGAACGGAGCAGGGCGGCAGCATCAGCAGCCCGATGGAGCTTCAGGTGAAAGCCGCCCGGGAGATTGTGGAGAAAATCCGGAAAGGGAAAAAGCGCCTCCCGGGGCTCTTTGTGACCAACGCCCTCGGGCTCCCCGTCTACTCGGAGCTGGTCCGAAACGGCATTCTCCCCTCGCGGGATCTGGAAATGGTGGCCGGCGACAAGGAGGTCTGCAACGGATACCTCAACCCGGAGCCGGTGCGGATCGACATCCACGCCCGCGAGCTCGGGGAGCAGGCGTTCGAGCTGATGCTCTGGCGGCTGCAGCACCCGCAAATGCTCCCCGTGACCCACTTGCTGAAACCTTCGCTGATGATCCCGGAAGCCGTTCCCGGCGATTCGGAGAGCCGCGCCGACTGACCGTTTCTTCGGTCGCGTTCCCTCCTGTAACAACGCGGTTTGTTTCATCCGCAATCCCCCTTTGCCCGTTTTTTGCCTCAAGCAGAAAAAAAGAACGATTTTTTTCTTTTTTCCTCTTGAAAATAATGTAATATGATATATGATATCTATGTAACATTCATATTTTACATTTTTAGTTACATGTATCCGCAATTGTTCCACGACTATGGAGGTCAACAATGAACAATCAACCCGATCCCGACTCCCGGCCGCAGCAGAAGCTCTGGCACGCCGGAACGCTCACCTACACTCTCGGCGGCCTGTTCATGCTCGGCTTCTGGCTGCTGTGGGGGGATTTCCCCTGGACTCTGAAGGACCGCGCGGTCGCTCCTTCGGCCACGCTGCTGATCAAACAGATCGGCGTCTCCGAATTCGTCTACGGGCTGATCATCGTCGGCTTCCCGAACTTCACCAACACCTTCCTGTCGCCGATCATCAGTTACATTTCGGACCGCCACCGCGGCCGCTGGGGGCGGCGCATCCCCTTCCTTCTCTTCACCACCCCCTTCATTGTTTTGGGGCTCTACGGGCTGGGGCTGACCCGGATGCTCGGCACGGCCCTCTCCGAAGCCGTACCCTCGATTCCGCTAAACACCGCCATGCTGATTTTCTTCTGCATCTCCTGGGTGCTGCTCGATTTCGGCACCACGCTCGCTTCGTCGCTCTTCAACGCGCTGGCCAACGACGTGGTTCCCCGGGAGCTTCTCGGCCGTTTCTTCGGCCTGTTCCGGATGGTCAGCCTCGGCGCCGGCATGATCTTCAACGCCTGGCTGATCGACAAGGTCGAAACCTATACCCTGGAGATCTTCCTCGGGGTCGGCACTTTGTACGGCATCGGGCTCCTCTCGCTCTGCCTTAAGGTGAAAGAGGGGACGTATCCGCCGCCGCCCGAAGAGTTCCCGACGGAAGGGGAGTTCAGCGGCAGGGTCGTGCTCAAGGTGTTCCGCTCGGTCGTCACCTACTTCCGCCAGAGCTTCTCGCTCCCCTACTACCGCTGGTATATGCTGGCGGTCGCCTTCGCGGCCCTGGCCTTCACCCCGATCAACTTCTTTTCGATCCAGTACGCGAAAAAACTCGGGATCGGCATGGATCAATACGGCATCTACCTCGTCATCACCTATACCTTTTCGCTGGTTCTCAGCTACACGCTCGGCGCCGTCGCCGATAAGTTCCACCCGCTGCGCTGCGGCATCACCGCCCTCGCCCTCTACACACTGGTGATGATCGCCGGCTGGGCCGTGATGGGAGACCCCCGCTACTTCGGCCTCGTCTTCGTCGCTCACGGGGTGGTCTCCGGCTGCTACTTCACCTTGTCCGCCTCGCTGGGGGCGCGCCTCCTGCCGCGGGCGCTCTTCGCCCAGTTCGGTTCCGCGGTCAGCATCGTCAGCTCCGCGTTCGCGATGGTGGCGGGTCCGGTGATCGGCAAGACGCTGGACGCCGTTGGTCACGACTACCGCTATCTCTTCCTCTTCGGCGGAGCCATCACCCTCACCGCGGCCCTCCTCCTTTACAAGGTCTATCGCGGCTACCTGAAACTCGGCGGCGACGCGGCCTATCAAGCACCGATTCCGGAATAATAAGAAAGGTTAATCACTATGCACGCTTATCCGCACTACCCGGGCCGCAAGGTCATCCGGCTCGATGGACTCTGGGATTTCGCCTTCACCCCCGGCTGCGCCGACCCCGCCGCCCCCGACCTCGGGAGGGTTTCTTACACTGACCGCCAGGCCGTCCCCGGCGTTTTCGATGCGCTGCCGGAGTATGCCGGCCAACGCGGCACCGCTTTCTACCGGACGCGGGTCGAGACCGGCCCCGGCCGCCTGCTGCTGAAATCCGGCGGGCTCGGCCTGTGGGGAGCCCTCTTCTGGGACGGCCGCCGGGTCGGCGTCGCCGATCTGCCCTATTCCGGCATGGAGTTCGAGTTCGAAGCCGGTTCCGGCGGCGAACATGAGCTGGTGGTGGTCATCGACAACCGCTTCGATTATCAGCGCCAGCCGCTCTTGTCGCAGTTTTACGATTACTACTGCCATGGCGGCATCTTCCGCAGCCTTGAGCTCCATGAGCTGCCGACCCTCTCCCTCGGCCGGGCCGGGGTGCGGACGCTGGATTTGAATGGGAGGGTGGAAGTCCGGGCGCATCTCTCCGGAGAACTGCCGGAGCAAGTGGAGGTCGGCTGCCGCTTCGACCGGGAGCCGGTGGCGAAGCTTACCCTGCCGGTACTGGACGGCGTTGTTTCCTTTGAGGCGCAGCTGGCTGACCCGGCGCAGTGGAGCCCGGCGACGCCCGCGCTGCATACGCTGGAGCTGACCCTGCCGAACGGCGACCGGATCATCGAGCGCTTCGGCCTGCGGACCATCGAAGCGAAAACGGGAAAACTCCTCCTGAACGGCGACCCCCTGAAGCTGCATGGCTACTGCCGTCATGAATCCCACCCGGAATTCGGTCCGGCCCTGCCGCTGCAAGTGGTGATCGAAGATCTTCAGCTTCTCCGGAAGACCGGCTGCAATTTCGTGCGCGGCTCCCACTATCCGCAGGACCAGCGCTTCCTCGACCTCTGCGACGAAAACGGCATCCTGGTCTGGGAAGAAACTATCGGCTGGGGCGACCGCGAAAATCACCTGGGCGATCCGAATTTCCGCTCCGCCCAGCTCCGCCAACTGCCGTGGATGGTGAAGAACAGCTTCAACCACCCGGCGGTCATCATCTGGGGCTTTCTGAACGAAGCGGATTCCAGCCTTCCCGCCGCCCGGCCGTTTTATCAGGAAATGGCGGAGACGCTCCGCCGCCTCGACGGCAGCCGCCCGATCACCTACGCCTCGATGTTCTACGAGAAGGACATCAACTTCGATCTCGTCGATATCATCAGCCTGAACGCCTATCCCGGCTGGTACGCCAACGACCCCGAGGCGATGCGCCCGCTGGGCGAAATCCGCAGCCGCCTCGACGTCTTCCTCGCCTTCCTGCGGGAGGCCGGTTTCGACGACAAGCCCTTCATCCTGAGCGAAATCGGCGCCGGGGCCATCTACGGCTGGCGCGACCGCTTCCACGCCCACTGGAGCGAAGAGTATCAGGCGGACTACCTCGATGAAGTCTGCTCCTACGTCGACGAAACCGACCGCATTGCCGGAGTGGCGCTGTGGCAGTTCATCGATTGCCGGACCTTCTCCACCTCCTACGCGCTGGGCCGTCCGCGCGCCTTCAACAACAAGGGGCTCTTCGACGAATACCGCCGCCCGAAGCTGGCCTTCGACGTCGTCCGCAAACACTTTAAGAGGGAACTGTCATGAGCGCAAATGTCTACGGAACACCGTTTGAGATGGCGGAGATTCTTCCGCCGGTATTTCCCCGACTGATAATTTATGCGAAAGATTACCCGACCATCCAGGCCGCGGTCGACGCCTGCGCCGGGATGGGCGGCGGCACGGTGGCCGTCACCTCCGGCCGCTGGGTGTCGGGTCCGATTCACCTGAAGAGCCATATCCGCCTGTCGGTCGAAAAGGATGCGGTCATCGTCTTCAGCAAGCGGTATGCCGATTATCTGCCGGTGGTGTTCACCCGCTGGGAGGGTATGGAGTGCTACAACTATTCGCCCTTGATCTACGCCAACGGCTGCGAAAACGTCGCCGTCACCGGGGCCGGAACCCTGATCGGCAACGGTGAAGCCTGGTGGCATTGGAAGAAGCTCCAGCAGGAGGCCGCGAACCAATTGTGCTATGCGGAAGCTGACGGCGTTCCGGTCGAAAAGCGCATTTACGGCACGGAGCAAGCCGCCCTGCGCCCCTCCTTCACCCAGTTCATCCACTGCCGGAATGTCTGGATCGAAGGCATCCGGGTGGAAAACGGTCCGCAATGGATGCTGCATCCGGTGTATTGTGAAAATGTCTTGATCCAGGGCGTGGAGGTGGTGAGCAGCGGTCACAATACCGACGGTCTCAACCCGGATTCCTGCCGGAACGTCCTGATCGAGAATTGCCGCTTCGCCACCGGCGACGACTGCATCGCCATCAACTCAGGGATGAACGAAGACGGCTGGCGCGTCGGCCGTCCGTGCGAAAACATCGTCATCCGGAACTGCGTCATGACCCAGGGCCACGGCGGCGTCGTGATCGGCAGCGGCATGTCCGGCGGCGTGCGCAACCTCCTGGCACACGATTGCCGGATCTCCGGAACCTTCCAGGGAGTACGTCTCAAATCCATGCGCGGACGCGGCGGCTTCGTCGAAAATGTCTGGTTCCGCAACATCACCATCGACGAAGTCAGCCACGAAGCGATTCAGGTCACCATGTTTTATCCGTTCAGCACGGTCAACCCTCGTTCGCAAACCCCGTCCGATTTCCGCAATATCCATCTTTCCCACATATCCGGCAAAGGCGCGGCAATCGCCGTGGAAATCCGTGGCCTGCCCGAGCATCCGCTGGAATCCATCGATCTCGAAAATATCCGGCTGGAAGCCCGAAACGCCATGCATTGCAGCGATATCCGGAAAATCAGCATGAAAAACGTCGAAATCATCTAAATGCAAACGGTTTTCTCTGGGCCAGCCTGGCCCAGACCACCCCGGCGGGCTCCGCCCTGCACCCGACTCCCCAAAAAGTACCCCACCTTCGCCCACGGGGCTCGGTCTTTTGCTTTGCAAAAGCAAGGGGGCACTTTCCGGGGGCCCCGCTCTCCGGTACTCCGTGCGGCCTCCGGCCGTACTCGTACCTGCGAGTGAGGTATTTTTAGATTTCGCCTGTAAGCAGCAACGTTTTCGGCGATGTGACAAGGGGCGAACCCGCTGTGGCGGCCGGTTCTGTCGGACGGGTCGGACGAGTCTGACTGGTCCGACAGCCGATGGCGTTGCCGGCTTGGCGACGTTTCTATACGGGCATATAACAGTCAAACGATCTGCAACCTACAGCGCCTTTGACCGCGAACAGCGGGCGCCAGCTGGCTGTGCGCGCATCCCTGCGTCGGCAAAAAAGCCGGCAGAGCGGTGCGTCGCGCTCGCAACCCGT
>JAVBRV010000381.1:0-4226 GCA_031547585.1 Victivallaceae bacterium | reverse complement strand
GGCGTTGGCGACGGGCAGCAGCCGGAAGGCGATTTCGGGGGCGGCCGCGAGCGAGAGACCGATAACAAGGGACATGGCAATAAGAGAGTTTCGCATGGTTACAGTTTCCAGATTTCGGCGTGGGTGGCGGCTAAGACGGCGCCGTTGTACCGCAGCTTCCAGATGTAGACGCCGGTTTGGGCGACCTTTTGTTTATCGGCGTACTCAAGATGTCCGTCGACGAAGGTGAGATTGCGTCCGAGTCCGCCATTGTGGCGGTTGGCGTTGATGTTTTTGGCGGTGAGAAGGTCGGAGGAGCTGACGTGATTGTCGTAATTCGGGTTGATGGAGGTGTCGTACAAAGTCACGGTTTTCGACGGCTGCCGGAACTGGTTGTTTTTAAACCAGCCTCCCCAGACGATGTCCATGCGGTTCAGGCCGTAATGGCAGCGGGTGCCGTCGGCGGTGGGCCCCTTCTCGCTCGGGCAGGCGAAGATCCCCCGAACTGCGCCGGGATCGGTAGCGGTCACCCCTTGGCTGGCGGGCAGCAGGCCGGCCTTTTCCAGCGTCTGGAACCACATGGCGCTTGTTCCGGGGTTATCCCACGCCCTCGGCAGCCAGCCCTGGTACTGGTCGGAGTATTGGAGGAGGGCCAGCGACATGTTCTTGAGATTGCCGGCACAGGCGGAAAGCCGTCCCCGCTCCCGCGCTTTACCCAGCGCCGGCAACAGCATGGCCGCCAGGATGGCGATGATGGCGATTACGACCAGGAGTTCAATAAGGGTGAAAAGTGATCGCTTCATGGTCTACTTCCTTTCCGGTATCGGTTTTATGATCAGGGCCGCGGCTCAAACAGCAAACAGGAGTGGGGCGGGAGCTCGATTTCCACGTTATTCCCCTGCCACACCTTCCCGCTCCAGAAATCTTTGAAGGCGGTTGCGGGGGCCAGCAGCCGCCCGAGCTCGAGACGATGGGTTTCCGCCTCGTCCCCGAAGTTGAATACGCCGAGCACCGGGAGCCCGTCCTTGCGGCGTTTGCCGTACCAGAGCGAGGGGTAGTCCCGGTCGAAGAGGTCGAGCGGACGAACCTCGAACACGTCCTGTTCGGCCAGCAGGAGTTTGGAGAGGGCGGCCCGCTCCGGGGTGAGGGTGCTGAAGCGGTCCGAGAGCAGCGTCATGCCGCCGGCGAGATAGAGGGCGGTGGTCCACAGCTTCACCTCGCTCTCGGTCAGCTTGTTGTTGTCGAGGCGGGCGATGTGGACGTCCGGATCGTTGAGCCACAGACGTTTATGCATGTAGGTGCGGCAGATGATATTGCGGCAGGCGTTGGGGACGCTGGGGGCCTCCGCGCAAGGACGCTGGTCGGGGCGGTCCCAGTAGGGGGTGATATCCGCGCCGATCCGCTCGCCGTCGACGATTCCCGCCGCCGGACCGAGCACCATGGTGCCGCCGAGCATGAAGCCGTCGCCGCCGATGCCCTGCCGGATCGCCTCGAGGCCGCGGCGGAGCGCCTGCGCCCGGGTCGCCTTGCGGTCGGCGTAGACGCCGCCCGGGGTGGCGCACTCGTACATCATGAAATCGAGCTTCACATAGCGGCAGCCGAACTCCCGCGCCCGCCGGAACAGATCCCGCAGGAAATCGCAAACCTCGGGAATCGTGCAATCGAGGATGGCAGTGGGAATTCCCCGCCAGTTGATCGGATACAGGATCTCCCCCCCGGCGTTGCGGATCAGCCATTCGGGGTGTTCGGCGAACAGGCGGGACGTGTTCTGCACCATGAAGGGGCCGAACCACAGCGCCGGTTTGAATCCGGCGTCGACGATCTCCCGCAACAGGGGGCCGATGCCGCGCGGAAAGCCCGCGGAGGGCTCCAGCCAGTCTCCGGCGGCGGGCTGATAGCCGTCGTCGATCTGGAAGTACTCGATGGGAAACTCCTCGCGGTGTGCGGCGAGGTAGGCGAGGTTTTCACGCATGTCCCTCTCGGTGATGTTGCGGTAGTAGTAGTACCAGCTGCACCAGCCGGTGGGGATGGGGGCGGTGATGCGCGTTTTCATCCGGCCGCCCCAGAGTTCGGCGTAGCGTTCGAGGAGCGTCCAGCCGTCCGCGCCCTCCAGCACCAGCAGCTCTTCGGAGTGGATCGTTTCACCGTCGTCCAGCTCGATATCGTCGCCGAGGGAGAAGGCCGAGAGATTGCCGAGCCCGGCGTCTTCGAGCGTGATGTCGATTCGGGTCATCTGTTCCCCGGTGGTGATGAAGCCGACCAATAGCGACCGGCCGTCGCGGTCGTTCAGCACTGCCACGTTCGCGGCGGAGAAAAAGTTGGGCGTCTCCTTCCAGCCGGCCGGATCAACCACCGCGAAAGGCCGGTAAGCGGGACTGCTGGCGAAGTTCGCCTGGCCGAAGCGGCGGGTTCCGGCGGGGCTGACCGCCGTCCAGCTCTCCAGATAGACCCGGAGCCGTTCGCCGGGAACGCCGGGGAATTCCACGCCTTCAAAGCGGAAGCCGCCGAACCGGACCGTTTTGCCGGAACGGTTGACCAGCGCGGCGCGCCAGACTGGTTCGCTCCCCGCCACCCTCTCCAGCGTCAACTCCATTCCGGGAACCGCATCCATGTTTCGCCACGCGCCGTTGATTTCGACCGATACCTTGATCATATGCTGCCTTTGTAGAAAATAACAATAATAAACCCAATCAATTCAAAATATGATTTTTTCAGAATCCTTTCCTGCCGAGTTCGATATCGAGGGAAATCTGTTCGCAATTCCGGTCGCCGGCGAGGTGACGCATCAGGAGCTCCGCCGCCTTCTCCATGGCTGTTTCGTAGGGGAGCGTGAGGTAGTAGCCGGTGTAATCGACCTTTGCGGGCGGTTCGACGTCGGCGATGAGGCGGCAGTCGCGGCGGGGATCGACGCCGAGTTCGCGGAGCACTCCCATGACCAATTCGGCATGCTGACCGTAGTGGAAAAGGCAGTCGGGGGGATCGGTCCGAAAGAGCTCGCGGAGGACGTCGGCGAGTTCGATATCGATCACACTCCGGTCACGGTAGCGGATCCGGCGCGAATCGAGCTGAGCGGTAAGCGCCTCCATGCGTCGCCCGGTCCGGAGGAAGAAGAAACGCGAACGCCCCTCCTTCACCAATTCATCGGTGAGTTCTTTCGCGGCGGCGGTGTTATCGAAGAAAACATTGCTCAAGCCGGGAACGGGCGGATTCCCGAAACTGACCGTCGGAATCACTCGGGCGGCCGCCTGTGTCACCTCCGAATTGGAGATATCGATGGCGAAAAAACCGTCGAGGTAGGAGTGGCGGATCTCTTCGGCGACCGCGTCGGGGGAATCCGTCCGCTGCGCCAGCAGCCGGACGTTGCAGCCGAAATCGGTCAGCGCCCGCCCCGCCTCCGCCACCAGCCGCCAGCCGGTATGGCCGTAATAGAAGAAGTCGCCGCTGCCGATACAGATGCCGATGAGGGGAGTATTCTTGCCGCCGCCGGGGAGAATGAAGGACTGGCCGGGTACGGTGAAGGTTCCGACGCCGGGCTTCCCGACCAGGAACTTCTCGCGGATCATCTCTTCCAGCGCCAGTTGAACGGTGCTGTTGGCCACCCCGAACTCCCGCGCCAGCTGGCGCACCGAAGGAATCCGGCGCTCCTCGCCCCGGCTCCGGTAGATCAGGTTCATCACATAGTGACGCACCTTCATCACCTCGGTCATTCGGTTCCCGGCCATACCCCGCTCCTTTTTCGATACACTTAATCGGTACACTATAATTATACCGTAAAGAAGGCGGCATGTCAAGGGGGGGTAACGACTTTTTTCCGGGAATTTTCGAGTTTTCGTCATCGGGGATAATATATTGGCTAAAGGGATTGCATAACCACGTTGCCGCCCACAGGAACGCGAAGCGCCGCGGAGTGGATGTGGGAACTCGTTTGCCGGAGGCAAACGAGCAAGGAGCAATTGTGACGACTTGTCCTCCATAGCGCGAAGCGCGACAGAGGAAGCCGAACGTAACGCAGCGAAGGCCCCGCCGTCTGAGATTGTGCGTCGAAAGTCAAACGCTTTTTGGCGAATTCTTGAAGAAGTCTATATTGTGATTATTGATCCGGCGGCTAACCTGGATATTGCGTGAATCTTTAGAAAAAAGGAGGCAGACTCTCAAATAAGGCATTATATTGTAATATCTTACGTCACAATATAACGTCGAGGTCTGCCTATGACAAAATGTAGTGCTCCAAATCCGTTCTTTCAAGG
>JAVBRV010000157.1:0-6348 GCA_031547585.1 Victivallaceae bacterium | reverse complement strand
CATCACTTCAAAAAAAGCGTTGTAAGAGCAAAATGAGCGGCTTGCCGTTGGCGAGCCGCTCTTTTTGCGAGACTTCGTTTTAATAGGGGAGGAGGTTACAAAAATCGTCTTTTTATTTTTTTGCATCTTGACTTTGTGAAGTTTTACACTATAATATATACCAAATATGGTAAACATTGTTTCGAAACAAAAAACCAGATTTGGTATAAAAAATGGCAACAACCTCACAGAAGATTGCGGAAGTTCTGCGCCAGCGTCTCGGTTCCGGCGGCTACCCGGAGAATCTGCTGCCCTCGGAGCGGGATCTCGCCGCTGAACTCGGCGTCTCCCGCCCGACCCTGCGGCGGGCGCTGGAATCCATGCTCGAAGACGACATCCTCCACCGCCAGGAGAACGGACGGCTGAAGCTGAACGGCCACGACCGGCGTTTGAAGCAGATCGGCTACTTCTACCCCAGCCTGGGGTCGTGGCATTATGAAGAGCAATATCAGCTGCTGAGCGGCATCGCCGGGGAATTCGGCATGAAGATCCGGCCCATCTACTACGACTTCTGGGCCGACCCCGCCCTGACCGAAGGTTTCGAAGCGGTCGAAGCGATCATTCTGCACCCCCGCCCGAATATTCCGGATTGGCTGATCCGCAAGCTGCAAAACTGCGGCAAACCGGTCTGGGTGCTCGAATACGACTACTCGGGCCACGGCTTCCCGTCGCTGCACTTCTTCCCCGACCGCACCATCGGCAAACTGCTCGACTACCTGGCCAGTGAGGGGTTCCGCGATATGGAGCTCATCAACATCACCCCCCGCAGCAGCGCTATCGACAACCGCATCTTCGCCTGGGAGAAAGCCTTGCGAACCTCCGGCGGGAAAGGCCGCTTCTGCGACTTCAGCCTCGCCGACGGCCACCTCCCCTTCCGCGAACTGCGCGACATCATGCGCCGCCGGATTCAGGACTCCTTCTTCGACATGAACCGCCTGATCCTGACCACCACCATCGTCGGCGCCACCGTCTTTCTGCGCGCCGCCGCCGACCTCGGACTCGCCGCCGGGCGCGACTACTCCCTCGCCAGCATCGGCAGCGAAATGCATGCCGAAATGAACGTCCCGGCCATCACCTCGATCGACAGCGCGAATCCCCTCCCCTACTTCCGGCGCTATCTGCAATGGCTGGCGGGCGGCGGCCCCTGGGAAGGCGAACTCCTATGGGAAGCCGACGACTGCACCCTGATTGAAGGCGAATCGATTATCCGGAAAATACAACGTTAACCCCCTTGGAGTAAACATCAACATGAAACCGATCCTCACCCTTCTCGCAGCCGCCCTGCTCGGCGTCCTGCCTCTGGCGGCGGCAGCGCCGCGCGTGGCCGTGCTTCACGGCACCCACAGCAACCAGACCGGCCGGAAAAATCTGCATCATGACGAAATCGACCGCCCCGCCAAAGAACTCGGCTGGCAACTGACGAAATTCGTCGCCGACGAGGCCGGTTTCCAGGAACTCACCGCCTCGCTCGATCAGTACGACATCGTCTACTTCGCCCCGCTCTATTTCAAGGTTACTCCGGCGGTCGATGCGCGTCCCTATGCCGGAGCCTTCCGGAAGTTCGTCGAAAACGGCGGCGCGCTGGTGATCGTCGACGCCGTCTATGCGCAAAGCGCCGCCTGGCTGCCGGAGCTGGATCCCTCGCTGGCCCTGTCGCAGGCCCACTGCCAGGCGCACAAGGATCCGGAGGACACCGAGCCGCCGCACCCCCTGCGCTATCTGCCGAACACCCCGCGCGACCGCAACTCCTGGGGACACCTCGTCCTCCCCGCCGGTTCCTCCTGGGAGCTGACGGTCAAATGCGGCGACAACGACCCCGCCGGCGTCATCCGGCGATTGAATAAAGGCTTCGTCTATGCGACCGCTTTCCGGCAGCCCAACGTCTCCGCGCTGGAGAACCTCCGCGCCTGCCTCGAATTGCAGCGCATGGGCCTCAGCGTGGCGAAGTTCGACATGCCCGCCCTCCGGGTCGGCAAGGGAGCCATCGCCATCACTCTGCAAAACCTCACCGCGAACCCCGTCGACCTCGCGGCCGGGCTGCGGATCGCTCCCGCAACCGGCGAAGCCCTCCTTTTCGACCGCAAAGGAACCGTCCCCGCAGCCAAAACGCTTGAGCTGAACAGTCCCTACGACATCTCCATCCGCGGCCGGGTGCGGGCCGACTTCACCCTCTCCGGCAGCGGCGTCCAGGCGATTCTTTTCGACCGGAGCCTCGAGCTGCCGAAGCTGTTGACGGTGCTGCCGCCGCGTTATCGCGGCTTCGTCCCGGAAGCGGCGGTGGCGAAGTCCGGCAAAATCATCGCCGGAATCCGGATCACCCCCTATGACGAAACGTTGACCGCCCTCAAAGCCACCGTCTCCGTCCTCGACAAACAGAACCGGCGGGTCGGCAAGGCGGAGAGCCTCGACGTCAAAGAGGCGAATTTCCTCCTCCCCGTCCATACCGGGAAGCTCCCCGCCGGCGAGTACACCCTCGCGGCCGAACTCTCCCTCAAAGGGAAAGTGCTGACCCGCGAGCAACGCCCCTTCGAAGTCGTCCGCGAGGAAGCCGGCGCGGTCCTCATCGACGACGACATGAATCTCACCGTCGGCGGCAAGCCCTTCTTCCCCATCGGCATCTATCACGTCGAACCGGCGGATTTCCAGGCGGTCGCCGCCTTGGGCTTCAACACCATCCAGCTGTGGAGCTGGCACAAGGAGGGCATCGCCAAAGCCTTCGAAGCGGGCCTCTACTCCATCTATGAATTCAACCACCGGTCGAACCCGGCGACCATCGCCAAAGAGGCGGCGAAGTGGAAAAACACCCCCGGCCTCCTTATGTGGTACGGCGTCGACGAACCCGAGGAGAGCCAGTACCAGAACGCGCTGGACGTACAGAGTGAATTCCACAAAGCCGATCGCAACCACCCCGTGTTCATGGTTTCGAACCAGCCCAAGCTCTACGGCCAGCACGCCGACACGGGGGACATCCTCGGCATCGACAACTACCCCGTCCCCACCCATCCCCTGACCGCCCTCTCCGACCGGATCGACCTCGCCTGGAAGGCCACCGGCGGCAATAAGCCGGTGCTCTTCGTGGCCCAATCCTTCGGTTTCGAATCGAAGGCGGAGCTGGCGGCGATGACCTACCTTGCGTTGATCCACGAATCGCGCGGCCTGCTCTACTACCCCTGGAACGACGGCAAGGGGCGCGACAAAAAAGGCATCGGCGCCAAATACTATCCGGAAACCCAGGCGGCCTTGAAAGAGCTGACCGCCGAAATCAAAGCCCTCGCCCCCGCCCTGATGAACGGCGGCAGGCGCCAGGTGAAATCCGCCGACGGGAAAATCCACGGCCTCTTCTGCCGCGAACCCGGCGGGAAAAATCTTCTCCTCCTGGTCAACCCCGAAAAGAAAGGCGAATTCCGCTTCGAGCTGGATTCCTGCCCGGAACTGCGCGGCGTCCCCCGCCTCACCGGACTCTTCGACGGCAAGGTCGTCGAAGCGAAAACCCTGACGCTGAAGCCGTATGAGACCCGAGCGTTCTCCTGGTAACCCATGATCGGAGCCACTCCATGAAGAAAAATTTCACCCTCATTGAACTCCTCGTCGTAATAGCGATCATCGCCATTCTGGCGGGAATCCTGCTGCCCGCCCTGAGCAAATCGAGGGCCCGAAGCCGGGAGACCAAGTGCCTCTCGAACCTGAAGCAGTGCGGCACCGCCGCGGTCACCTACGGAACGGACTTCATGCAATTCACCCCCATCCAGCAGGCCACCTATATCAATCGGGAGGGCGTCAGCACCGAAGGGAACTGGCTCTATATGCTGGTGGATAACAAGTACATCGCCACCAATATGGGCGCGGGCGGCTATTACGGTTCGGCGCAGGCCGTCGCCATGTGCCCGGATTGGGAGCCCTTCACCTTCACCGCCGCCATCGCCCGCGCCGACAACCGCTACCTCATCTACGGCGTCTGGCGCTACGACGCCAACTCCGCCTTCACCAACGCCGGCGGCACGATCAACTCCCGCTATCTGCGGCTCAGCCAGATCAATGCGCCCTCAAGCTACTTCCACTTCGCCGACAGCATCTATGAACCGACCTGGGGCCAGGGCCGGGTGCAATCCTACGGTTTCGGGGCCTACAATGCCAGTCAGGGGTACGTCCACCTGCGCCACGGCGGCGACGGCGCCAACGCCTGGTTCGCCGACGGACATGCGGATAAAGTGAAGCAGAAGCAGTATAAAGAGTGTCTGAAAGCAACCATTCCCGACGCTGCCAACGCCATGGCGGTCATCGGGCGAAAAGATCTCAGCGTCGTCACGTTCTAACGGAAAGGAGGAGCATTATGAAAACGCATAAGCCGATACATTTCACCTTGATAGAACTTCTCGTCGTGATCGCCATCATCGCCGTGCTGGCGGCCCTGCTGCTCCCGGCGCTGAACCGGGCCGTGAACAAAAGCCACGTTACGATCTGCAATTCGAACCTGAAGAATCTGGGGAACGCCGCCAATATGTACGGCAACGACAACAACGGCGTCTTCCCCATCAACGATTCCGTCGGAGCCACCCGCACCAGCTGGGAGATGAAGTACCATTTCTATCTGGCCAGCTACCTCGGCGGCCCGAGCAAGGATCAGATCCTGGAACGGGACGCCAGCGACTGGTCATGGATTCCCCCCGTCCTCTACTGCCCGGATCGCTACTATACCGACGACCGGGGCGTCTACGGCGTCATGACACGCGCCAACCGCACCACCTTCACCCTCGCAGCCTACAAAAAACCAGCCGAAATACGCACTTCGTCGACAAATTCTCCAAAAGCTCCGCTTTCCAGCACCGTGATCGCCTCGGAGTCCCATCACCAGACGCAGATCGCCAATCTCAATATCATCGAACCCAAAACCGGTTACAGCTATTATGTCATCACCCGCCATCGGGGAACCGCCAACTTTCTTTTTCTTGACGGACACTGCGCCAACCGCACCCCGCGGCAGTTCTTCCAGAACCCGAACATCCTGATCGGCGGCGTCACCGACTATTACGGACTCTACTTCTCCGCCACCCAGATCGAAAGGTACTTCCTTAAAGTCGGCACCGCCGCTCTCTCCTCCATTTAAGACAACAACAGCCGCAGGGCCGAAATCACGATCAGCACCTGAATGATGTTCTCGAACACCTTCTGAGGGATCCTCCGCAACAGGAGGATCCCCAGCGCCCCGCCCACCAGAAGAAACGGAATCATCATCACATCCATCCACGCCGATTGCGCCGTAATCCGCCCCTGCCAGACAAACACCGGCAGCTTGATCCAATTCAAAATCAAAAACAACCAGGCGTTGCACCCCAGAAACTTCTCCTTCGGCAAACGCATCGCCAATAAATAAATCGACGCCACCGGTCCCGCCGCATTCGCCACCATCGTCGACGAACCCATCAGAATCCCCCACCCGCCACGCGCATAACGCCCGGCAAATACCCCGTCCAACGGGAAACGACTGCGGATAAATCCCAATACCGCCAGAAACAACACAATCCCACCCAACACCAAGCGCATCAACCGGTCATTCCCCTCCGGCAAACAATCGATAATCCACGCCCCCAACGCCAAACCAACCAACGCCCACGGCAACAACTTCGCCAATAAACGCCAGTCCACACTCCGGCGATACCAGACAACCGCCATAATGTCAGCCATCGCCAACATCCCCAACTGAAGACCCGTCGACATACGAGTCTCAAACGAAAGCGATAACAATACCACCGGCAATAACCCGATCCCAGGTAAAGCCGTCTTGTTAACCCCAATCAATACCGCCGCCACCATCAAAGCAGCCAACTGCCACCAATCCATCACAACCCTCTTTCAAATTTTACGTTGGGACTTGGGGAGGGGAAGGGAAACTTTTTTTCACGAGGAAAAAAAGTTTCCCTTCCCCTCCCCAAACCCCACCCCAACCTTTCAAAAAAAGCGTAGTAACGCCGGCTCCACTTTGCCGTTGGCAAACTGAAACCGGCGGACATTTTATAGAAAATCGCTGTTGACGTCATAGGTAGGGCGCTCTGTCCCCAGAGCGCCGTTCACGTTGCATATACTGGGGGTAAAACCGCGCCCCGAGCCTATACCGGAGAAGACCTTAACCGCGGTTTACTTAAAATTCATACCCGATAGTGCCTCCAACGAGAACGGCTGCCTGGGGACAGGCAGCCCTCCCTCGATATTGACCGGGCAAAACCTCAAACTGACTCCTCCACTCCCTCGGCAATTTGAGCTTGCCTGCGCAAGCTCGAATTGCCCCACCCCGCTGTTCTTGGGGCAGGTGGG
>JAVBRV010000428.1:0-3067 GCA_031547585.1 Victivallaceae bacterium | reverse complement strand
AAACCGGTTGGGAAAAAATACCGAAAGGTTTATGGATATGTCTGAAAAACTGCTTCTGGGATTCGACGTCGGCGGCACCAAGTGCGCCGTCATTCTGGGCGGCATGAAGAGTAACGGCGATATGGTGTTTCATGGCCGGAGCGTCTTCGCCACCCGGGAGTTTCACTCCCCCTATGCCGCGCTCGATGAGATGACCCGCCTGGGCCAGGTTCTCCTCGCCGAGCATGGCGCGGTCACCGGGCACCTCCACGGCCTCGGGCTTTCCTGCGGCGGACCGCTCGACAGCCGCCGGGGGGTGATCCTGTCGCCCCCCAATCTCCCCGGCTGGGACGATATTCCGGCGGTCGAATACCTTAAAAAGTCCTTCGCCTGCCCGGTGCGGCTTCAGAACGACGCCAATACCGGAGCCATCGCCGAATGGAAGTACGGCGCGGGCAGGGGGGTGCAATCCCTCGCCTTCCTCACTTTCGGCACTGGCATGGGTTCGGGCCTGATTCTCGACGGACGGCTCTACTCCGGCGTCAGCGACCTTGCGGGTGAATGCGGGCACCTCCGCCTCGCGCCCTGGGGGCCCGCCGGATTCGGCAAAGCCGGCTCCTTCGAAGGCTTCTGCTCAGGCGGCGGCATCGCCCAGCTGGCGGCGCTCCGGGCGCGTGAAGCGATCCAGCTGGGGCAGGGGCCCCCCTGGTGCCCCAACCTTTTCCGGATCGGCGACATCACCGCGAAGCTGGTGGCCGAAGCCGCCGACGTCGGCGAACCCTTGGCCCGGCAGATTTACGCCGAATGCGGCGAATATCTCGGGCGCGGGCTCTCCCTGCTCATCGACCTTCTCAACCTCGAAATGATCGTCATCGGCAGCATCTTCGCCCGCTCGGAAGCACTGCTTCGCCCCGCCATGGAGCGGAGCATCGCCGCCGAAGCCATTCCGGCCGCCGCCCGGGCCTGCGAAATCGTTTCGGCCCAGCTCGGCGAGAAGATCGGCGACTATTCCGCCCTGGCGCTGGCGGCGGGGGAGTTCTGAGTATGGCATACCAGGTTCAACAGCTCCGGGTCGGCGGTTTCGACCAGAATTTCTCCTACCTCATTCTTGCGGAGAACGGCGACGCCGCCCTCGTCGACCCCACCGGCGACCCCGAGATCATCCGGCAGGCGGTGGAAAAGGCGGGGGAAATCACCCCCCGCTACATCCTCCTCACCCACGGCCACCTCGACCACTTCCAGGCTCTCGGCGAAGCGCTCGAATTCTTCCCCGGCGAAATCATCGCCCACCCGAATCATCCGGCGGCGGGCAAAACGCGCCTTCGCGACGGCAAGGAGCTCCCGTTCGGCGACGGCGGCATCGAGGTCATCTTCACGCCGGGGCATACCCGCGACGCGGTGGTGTATCGCCTCACCGACGACTCGGCGCTGTTCACCGGCGACACCGTCTTCGTGGGCTGCATCGGTTTCTGCCGTTCGGCGGATATGTTCACCTCGCTGACCAAGAAAATTCTGCCCCTCTCCGACCGGCTGATGGTCTATTCCGGCCACGATTACGGGCCGGTTCCCTGCCGGACGCTCGGCGAGGAGAAGGCGTTGAACCCCTACCTCCGCTGCGAAACGCTGGAGGCGTTCAAAGAAGCGTTGAAGCATCTGGAGTAAGCTGATGGAATGTGTTGAAATTCTTTTTTTGTGTCTCGGGCTCCTCCTGTTTCTGGAAATTCTTCACGTCATCTTCTCCCCCGCGCACGCCTTGCGGCTCTTCGGGTTCCTGCTCCGCTCCACCCTCATCAGCCTTCGCATCCGGGGCAAGGAGAATATTCCCGACTCCGGACCGGTGCTCCTGGTGGCCAACCACGTTTCTTTGATCGACATGGTGCTGATCCAGCTGGTGTCGCACCGGCCGGTGCGCTTCATGGTGCAGCAGGAGGTGCTGGAGATCGCCCCCTGGAACTGGGTGCTGCGCTGGCTCGGCGTGCTGCTGGTCCCCAACGGGCGCCGCCCCAAGGCGATGAAGCGCTTCCTCGAACGCAGCCGCAACGAGTTGCGCAAAGGGAACGTTCTCTGCCTTTTCCCCGAAGGGGTGGTTTCCGGCAACGGCACGCTGATGCGTTTCAAATCGGGGGCTTCGCCCCTTTTGCCGCCCGAAATTCAGGTGACGGTGATTCCGATCCGGGTGGGGATGTTCATGGGGCGGCTGGTGGCCTGGTACCAAAAGCGGCTGCATTGGATCCGGCCGCGGTCGATCCCGGTTCCCTTCAGCCTGCACATCGGGGAGCCGCTGCGCGAAGACCTGTCGCCCTTCCGGCTCCGTCAGCGCATCTCCGAGCTGGGGGCCGAGGATGAACGCCACCCGCAGCCCGGCGAAACGCCGATTCACACCTCCTTCCTCTCGATGGCGAAGCGGCACCCCTTCCGGGCGATCTACTACGACGCCGACGGCGGCCCCTGCCGCAACCTCGAAATGCTGACCCGGGCGGCGATTTTGTCGGCGCACATCCGGGCGATGGATACCGGGAGCTCCGGGTATGTCGGGGTTCTCCTGCCCAACTCGGTCGTCCTCGCGGCCACGATGCACGGCGTCCTTTTCGCGGACCGCACCCCGGCGGTGATCAACTTCAGCGCGGGGGTCGAAGTCGCCCTCGAAGCCTCCCGTCGCGCGGGCGTCACCCGCATCCTCACCAGCCGCCGTTTTATCGATAAACTCGGCTGGAAGGCGACCCCTGAGATGCTCTTCCTGGAGGACCTGGCAAAAAAGGTAACCCCGGCCGAAAAGCGGAAAACCCTCCTCCGGATTCTTCTCACGCCCCGGCGGCTTCTCGCCCGGCGCCTGGCGCCCCTTTCGTGTCTCAACGTCCACCGGCAGGCGGTGCTTCTCTTTTCGTCGGGCTCGACCGGCAAGCCCAAGGCGGTCATGCTGACCCACCGCAACATCAACTGCGACCTTCTCGCCTTCTGGCGGGTGATCTCGTGGAACCGCCGCACCGACCGGCTGGTCGGGAACCTGCCGCTCTTTCACGCCTACGGTTTCACGGTGCAATTCGCCTTCCCGGCGCTGTCGGGAACGCCGGTTTCGTACGTTTTGAAC
>JAVBRV010000193.1:0-8271 GCA_031547585.1 Victivallaceae bacterium | reverse complement strand
AGAGACCGCGAAGAAGAAAAGTAACCACGTTGTTGGTAACCGAAATGCGGCACCTCATATTGCCGCCCACAGGGACGCGAAGCGCCGCGGAGTGGATGCGAGGGTACTCATTTGCGGCAGCAAATGAGCGAGGAGCAATTGCGACGAAGCCGAGCGTAACGAAGCGAGAGGCCCCGCCGACTGAGGGCGACCCGAAGGGTCGATTAAGGCCGCGCAAGCGGCCGCGGCGAACCGGGGCGGGGTCGCCCCGTCACATCAGGTGGCTTCCCCACACCCGGGGGTGGTTCAGGAGGGGAGTCAGACCCCTCCTGACTCCCATGACGCAATACGTATATCGCGTTGGGAGCTGCCGGACAAGTCCGGCAGTTGGCGATGGATTGCCCTAACTGATAAATTAAATGTTCGTGTATATTGGAATAATTGTGGTTTCGGGAATAATCAATTATATCAATGGTAGCTGATTCCAGTGGGTTCAATACCGCGACCCTCGGGTCGCCTTTCAAAAGTTCCGAAATTGTTTTTCGCAACGCGAAAAGCAATTTCGTGGATGGCACCGGCACCTTGCCGGGCGCGGTCCAGCGGCGAAACGCTGGTCGCTCGCGGTAGCGAGCGAAATCCCCGATACCGCGTCCCTTGGGGCGCGGAGCTTCATTGCCGTTCCAGCTCGTATGCCAATACCGGGCCTTGCGGTGTGAATACCTTAGCGGAGAAATGCAAGGCTGTGTCCTGGCGCGTGAGCGGGATTTCCGCCAGACGCTTCCCGGCGGTGTCGACTGCGTACAGCCGGTAATTGGCGGGGGTTTTCAGGTAAATCTCCGCTTCGCCGCGTCGGATGAGGTGTGGCGGTTCGCCGAAGGATTCCACGCGCGTCATCGTTTTGTCGGCAAATCTGCTCTGGCTTCGCTGCGAGTCGGTCAGATGGAAGAGCAGGAGCCGCGAAGCCTCGGACAGCGGTTTCCCGTCGACCGACATAAGGGCGAAAACGCCGCGGCCGATCCGGTTTTCCACCTTCAGGAACTCGCCTTCCGCCGTCCGTTTTTCCGGCAGGACAAACGCTTCGCAGCCGGAAGAGACCGCCTGAAACGTCAGCTTTTTCGTATTCAGCACGATTTGCCCGGAGGAAGAGCGATAGATGCCGTTTTCGGCGTCATACCACTCCGGCGCCAGAGCTCCGGCGGCAATCATCTGCTTCAGCAGTTGCCGGTTCTCTTTGGCGCCGTCGAAGACCGGCGTACCCCCCGCCTGTTTGGGAGAGTTCCGGCCTATGCCGACAAATCCGCGATATCCCGGGGGAGGCTGGTCGCCGTTCCGCAGAATCAGCGAGCCGGTGCGGGCGATCAAGCCGAGCTCCAGGATTTGCGGCGGAAAGGTTTCGGCGATCGAAAGTCCGTTCGGCGTGTCCAGCACGATGGGGAAAGCCACCGGAGCGGCCTTCATCTCCCCGCCCAGGAAAAGCCGGATTCCGATCCGCTGCGAAAGCGTTTTCACGACGTCGTCGGAAGAGTCGAAGTGGCCGCCCCGGCTTGTTTCGTTCATGACGCCTTCCCGGTTGTGGGCGTAGGCGAAGTGGAAGAGCGCATCCCAATCCTGCAGTGCCGCGTAGGCTCCCGCGACCACCGGTCCTTCCGCCCGGAACCCATTCGGCTTCGCATAGTCGAATTCGGTGATGGTCATCGGTTTGCCGAAGATCCGGGTGGCAAACATCCGGCTCGGCGGATTGGCGGTCCGGCGCAGCACTGAACCATTCGACAGCGTGGAGGGCAGCCGCCAGCGTTTTTCCGGGAAATTCGGATGGTCGTGGTAGAAGTGGTTATCCACGTAATCATACAAATTGCGCGAGAATTGCAGAATGATTTCCGGGTGGTGGTTCATATCGGTCAACAGCTTTTCCACGCCGAGTTCATGGCGCAGAAAGTCCCGCATCTCCCGGTAGCCGCGCTCGTAGTTGTCGGTGAGAAAGAGCGAAAACCGCTGTTCGCCGGAGAGTTTTTGGTCATTGGCGATCGACGGATTCTCCGTTTCCCAGACCTCGAATCTGGCGCGGTAGAGCTTCTCCGACTCCGGGGTGGCGTTCCAGCAGGCTTTGGGGACGTTCTCGTTAATCAGCGACAGCGAAATCAGCGCCGGATCATCCTTGAGCGCATATCCGGTATAGGGGTTGACGTGGGTCAGCCAGTTTTTGGCAAAGGTCTTCCAGTTCGCCATCGCGGAGTCGAGAACGAAAACCAAGGCCTTGAATTCACGCTGGACAATTTTCCGATCCGGAATTTCCGGCAGTTCCCCTTCCGCAAGCGGGCGCGAAACGTAAAGATCGGTCGTATAATAGATTCCGCGCCTGGCCATGCAGTACATCAGGTAGTCAAGCTGGTCGAGCCGCTCCCGGTGGAGATCGGTGGAGCGCTTGTTCGCTTCGTCCAGCCCGGAGAGCCGGGCGTCCTGGTGATGGTAACGTACGGCATTGTAGCCGGCGGCGGCCAGCCGGTCGGCCAGTTTTTCCGCCCACTCTTTCGACAGGTACTGCGCGGTCATGCAGAGGTTGGTTCCGTAAAAGCGCACCGGCGTTTCCGGGCGGTCGCGAAAGCTGAATTTCCCGTTGCGGTTCACCACCGGGCCGTGCTTCCCGGCGGGAGCGTCGAGGCGTCCGGAGAAATCCAGAATGGACCCCCGTTCCACATCCTTGTTGAAAGTGACCGGCTTCCACTCCGCGTTTTCCGTTACCGTGTAGGGCCGGATGCGCTGCAGAGGAATCGCATCCATGCCGACCGAGGCGGCGACCACTCCCCAGACGGAACGGTTGGCCGAATCGAAAACAACGCTCTTGATCGGTTTGTTTTCAATGGGGTGATTGGAGCGGTAAAGCCCGACATTGGCGCTTGAATTTTCGACCGTCCAGGCGACTTCGCCGTTTTTCAGGCCGGTGGGAGCCCACCAGTTGCCGACGTCGACTTCGCTGGTCACCGGGAATGAACAGCTGCCGCCGTCGAGGTAATTCACCGTCACTTTGCCGATTTCGTTGCGCTGGACCGGCCAGGCCAGAGCATGCAGCAGATAAAGGTAGTTGCCTTGGACGGGACGGGATTGTACGGCTTCGGCCCGCCTGGCGAAATACTGGCGCGCCGGGCCGGCCAGCATAATGCAGCTGTTGCCGTGGTTGCGCTCCGGGTCGATGATGTCGAACTTGACGCCGTTCAGGTTGACCCGGCCGGTTTTGAGCATTCGGAGGTCGTTGACGGGGCCCTGATCGGTCCAGCCGCCTTTGCGGTCGCCTTCGGTCTCATCGACGAAACCGGCGTTGACGGCGCCTGAAAGGTCGAGGGGGGTGGTTCGGTAGGAGGCGGTTTGCAGCTCGAGCGCCAGCGATGCGGCGGATATGTCTCCGCGCGGAGGGGTGAAGAGGAGGCGGAATGTATAACGGTCGCTCTTGAAAGCACGGCCGTCCTGTATGGCGAGCTCGAAGTTGCCGCGGATCGTCAGCTTCCCGTTTTTCACCGGCAGCTGGAGTTCGGTGACGGGCGCCTGGTGGAGCATATGGCCGGCGCCCGGTTTATAATCGGCCGGCAAGAGGATTTTCTGCTTGCCGTTCACGAGAATTTCCTGCCCGCCGAAATTCGTCACCGGCAGCGATGTCGTCAGGGCGACGGCCTTGAGGTTGAGGGGCGCGGGGAAACGGAGGTCGGCGCGGTAGGCGAAGCTCCCCTCGGCCGTCCGCCGCAGATTTTGCTGAAACGAGCCGGTCGATTCCTTCAGCCTGAATTCGCCCTCCAGCTTGAAATCGGCGGCGTCGCCGGAGTGGCTGCGAACCCGGAACGCATTGGATTCCTGCGTCGCCGGGCGCCATTCGGCATCATGGCAAATCACCTGGAACAGGTTTCCATCGATCCGGAGTACTCCCTTGGGCGTCACTTCCACCGGAATCTCCGCCGGAGCGGCAGCCGCCAGGCAAAACACGGCGGGCAAAACATATAAACAGTATTTCAGCATTCAAGCACTCTATCCGGTTGTTGCTTACAGGGCGAATACGACTGTGGGGCTGTACAGCTGCCGTATCTGCGCCAGCGAAGCCGCTGACACATGGCCGTCCGCCCAACCGATGTTGACGTAGTTTGTGCTGTGAATCAGCCACGGGTTACCGCCCCAGTTGACGCTGAGACGGTAGAATTTGGCGGCGTTGTTGTTCGAAGTGGAGATCTTGTTATCGCCTAAAAGGATGAACAGCGAAGGCTTTTTGATGGCGGCGACCTTGATGTAGGAGCTGCTGCTGCTGAGGACGGTTCTGCATTCGCCGGAGGAATAAACACCATCCAGGGTTCCCCGGCGTCCTTCGTAATTGAATCCGTACGCGAAGGTCATGGGGATTTGGTCCGTCGAGGTTACGCCGGGAGGGGCGGGGTCCGACATCGGGCACATGCTGTACCGGGTGTCTTTCTTGATGAAACCGGTTTTCCACAGGCAGTCCGAGTAGGTTGGGGATTCGCCGAAGATGTTTCCGCCATAGGAACTCGTATACAGGTCGACGGTGAACACCATTTGCTTCAAGTTGCTTATACAGTTGGCTCCGCGGGCGCGGTTGCGGGCCTTGCTCAGGGCGGGGAGCAAAATGGCCGCCAGAAGGGCGATGATCGCGATTACGACCAGGAGTTCAATAAGGGTGAAATTTCGGCTTGGCTGCCGATGTTGTTGAAAATTCATTTCGTTTCCTTTCTTTAAGGCCTTCTGATTTCAGTATCTATATTATACCGGAAACAGGGGGATTTGTCCAGCCTTGAATCGGCCAAAAAAATAATAATCTTGCGCCAATTTCACCTTGCATTTGCTGGAATCAGCAGTTATCTTTACCGTCAGGAGGGCATGATATGAAACCGGTGATCGCCAATCTGAAGAATATTCCGCGGCGTTTTCAGGTGGGGTTTCCCGTCTCGCGGATCGGCTATCGAATGCCCGGCCTGATTCAGGGGCGGCGGGTATTCTCCGACAAGCTGGAGTTCTGCCTCCGGCTCACTTCGGCGGACGGCAGTCCGGCCCGGGACGAGCTTGACGGTGTTTCCTACGTTACGCCGTTCCCGCATGTACTCCTGAAATTGCCGCATTCGGAGCATGTCTATGAGGTGGAGACGGAGCGCGAAGCCGTCTACGTGCAGTATTCGCCGGAATTGGAGGCGGCCATGCGGAAAGCCGGTCTCTTCGAAATGCCGCGCATCTGGCCGGTTCGGCTGACGCCGGAGATCCGTTCCCTGCTCCAGAAGATCCGCGACGACATCGACCGCCTGCTTGAACCCGGCGTGATCGACCAGATCGACCTCCTGGCGATGCAGCTGGTCCAGGAGCTGATCGGCCAGGACTCCCGCCGCGACGAAGTCCCCCGCGAACTGCGGCAGAAGATCGACCGGATCGCCACCTATTTTCACCTTCACTTCGCCGAGGATTTCGACCTCGATAAATTGTTGCGGAGCCACGGCCTCTCCCGCCGCACCTTCCAGCGTTATTGGGTGAAATTTCACGAGCTGCCGCCGACCGAATACCTTCGCGAACTCAAGCTGCAGCACGTCCGCACCCAGCTGGCGGAGAGTTCGCTGCCGGTTCACGCGATCGCCCGTGAAGCGAACTTCCGCTACTCCTATTACATGTGCCGCCTGTTCCGCGAGCGCTTCGGCATGACGCCGCTGCAATACCGCCGCCGCGCCAGTCAGGGAGAGTAGTTTCTTCCCATTCCCGCTTGCCGGATGGACCTTGCGGGGGTATATTCTTCGCAGGAGGCATGGTATGCGAAAGGTATTTTGGGTCGTTGCCGTTTTTTGCGGCGTTTTACTGGGGGCCGCGGAGATCGATTGGAACCGGGCCGAAGAGGTGCAGACGGGAGTCCGGCTGCTGAAGCTCGAACTCGACCAGCCCCGGCTGATGAAGGTCAGCCTGATGCGTATCGATCTGGCGATGCCGGGACTCCGCTTCACCGGGAGCGCCCGCGATGCCGATTGGGGGAAACCGATGCCCGACCACGAGAAGCACGTGATCCGCACCAAACGGATCCGCACCCGCGATTTTCTGCTCAACGCCAGGAGGGAACAGAAGCTCAATATGATCGTCGCCGCCAACTCCGCGCCCTGGTGGCCGTGGGAGAAGCCGTTCACCCACGAGTACGCCCACCCCTCCGGACTCGGAATCCTCGAGGGCGAAGTGATCTGCGACACCAAAACCAAAGCGGTCTTCGTGGTGTATGAGGATGGCAAGGTGGATATCGTTCCCGCCGTCCCCAAGGCGGATTACCCGAAGATCCGGGTGGCGGCCTCCGGTTTCGCCATTATCCTGAAACAGGGCGAATTTCAGGAAGGGGGCAATTACGAAAAGGTGCTGCACCCCCGGATCGCCTACGGACTCTCCCCGGACCGGCGCCGGCTCTACATCATCACCATCGACGGCCGCCAGAAAGAGTGGAGCCTCGGCGCCACCGGCCTCGAAACCGCCGCCCTCCTGAAAGACGCCGGCGCCGTCGACGCCATCAACATGGATGGCGGCGGCTCCGCCACCCTCTGTTACTGGGATAACGCCCGGCAGAAGCCCGTCACCGTCAACCGCCACACCGAAAAAGGCTACGAGCGCCCCGTCGGCTCCAACATCGGCATTTACCTATCAGAATAGATCGTATATATGCTTGCAGGGTACCAGCGGAATCGATAGGGTATAATAGATCGGCTGGATTAAGAATTTATCCGAAGTATATCTGGTGTAGGGGTTAAAACGATAAGATTTTACCGGCGAAAAGAAAAAGTTGTCTTCGCGTCCGGCAAAATAGGCGTAGGTTTCACAGCCGGGCGCCGTCAGCAGGGCGATGGCCGGAAAAGCCAGCAGCGAAGCGCCGGCCCAGGCGCCTTGCCCCCAATTGCTGCTTTCGTACACCGTCAGGGATGCCGGACGATAATTCTTCTTCGGCGAAGGATTCATATTGCCACCGGATTCAATGGAGGCGCAGGAGGTAAGCATGACAGCGGCGAACAAGGCCATCAGCACGTGCAAAGTAATTTTATGTTTCATGGCTTCCTCCCATGTTGAAATATTTTGCTCCCAATAGAAATAGCATCTGAATCGGAAAAAATCAAATTGCTTTCAGCGGATTTCAGGGGAGATCAAACTTTCTTACCATGCTGAGGCTGATCGCCAAACGGCGGCAGGAAAAACAACCTTCTGGAAGTTGACAGAAAGGGGTTCGGGTGTTATTATAGTGTCAGAGCTTGAGGCCGTATCCCCCCAACTTTCAGAGGAGGTGTACGATGAAGAAGTCGCTATATTGGCTTTGCATGCTTATGGCGCTCCTGCCGGTTTCCGCCGCCGAAAAGACGCTGGTTTACCCGCAGAAGCTCTCCTACATGATGTCGCTCGATGAGACCTTCGAGGTGGTTCCGAAGCCGGGTTGGACGATGCATCCGCAGCGGGAGCTGGAGCTTCGTTTCGGGAGCGTCCTGATTCGCGGACCGGAGGACCGGTTCAGCCTGCAGCTGAACTTCATCTGCGACACGAAGGACCTGGCGAAATATGACACTCCCGAAAAACTGAAACGAGTTTTTCAACGCTCGATGGTGCAGTTTTTCAATGAATCGCTGGAGAAAGAGCAGAAACTCCGGGTCCAGGTCCGCCCCTTCACTCCTGCCGGCCGGTTCGGTTTCGCCATGCGGATCACCGATAAGAAATACGCCGAGAGCGAACCGCCCGCCGAAGAGTGGAAGTACCTGACCGGCGGCGCTCTTCGCATCGGCGAGGATTCGGTGCTGGTGTTTACCTTGATGACCAATACCGTCGACGACCAGGCATACCTCGATCTGCTGGATTATGCCGCGTCGTTCGCCATTCCCGAAAAAGGTGAAAAGGGCTGGAAAGCGGCGACGGCCGCCGACGCCTATAAAATTGCGGCGGAGGAGTTTGCCAAATGCTATCCGGCCGACTCCCTGAACCGCCAGAAGCCCTACTCCGTAACCCGCGGGGGGGACAAGTGGAGCGTCCGGGGCAACATGTGGCTTCTCACTCCCGGCGGCGTCGCCATGGCGGAGATCGATGGCGCCACCGGCAAGATCCTCACCGTCACCCACGGCAAATGATATAGATTGCGGATTGCGCCATGGAGATATTCTGCGTCCGTAAAACGGCAACGCCGTTTTACGTAATCATACTATTTCGCTTTCAAACATAGATGACGTTGCATATCTTTGAGCCGCTTGCGACCTTAAATCCTCGTCCGATATTCATATCGGCCTGCGGTTTAAAATCGCAAGCCATCTCAAAGCT
>JAVBRV010000317.1:0-7770 GCA_031547585.1 Victivallaceae bacterium | reverse complement strand
TGTGGGGGGGGGGGTGGGGGTGGGGTGGTTTTGGGGTGGGGTTTTTTTTCTCCCCCACAACAACCCCCCCCCTCCCCCCCCCCGATTCCCAACGCGTCAACGCCGGATGAGGCAGTTGGGCGGGGGGGTGAGATGGATGGCGCCGTGGTTCCATTCGAGAATGAGGTCGCCGGGTGGGAGAGAGAGCCGGATGACGCCGTGTTCGGGCAGCAGTTCCGGGTTGGGGCGGCACTCGAGTTCTTTCCAGCCCGGGGCGAGTTGGCGGATTCCGCCGAGGAGTTCGACGAGGTGGCTGACCGGGTGCGCACTCCAGGCGTGGCAGCAGGATTGGCCGTCGTTGCGGTCCCAGATGAAGTGTTCCCAGGCGCCTCCGGCGGGGATCATCTTCGCCCAGTGGTTGCGGATGAATTCCAGGACTTCGCGGTTCAAACCGAGAAGTTTTGCCGCGTCGAAGAGATAGGTGCACCAGAAGGAGGTCGGCGTGGCGAAGTCGGTTTTCTCCCCGCGCAGGAAAGGGAGCAGCCGCTTTTCAATCATGCCGGGGTGGAATTCCGGTTTCAGGCCGCAGAGGATTGCCAGCACCTGATCGTGGAGCGACGGGGGTTCGTCGCAAGGCGTCCCGTCGTCCTTCAAGCCGCCGATGAAGAGGCCGGAGGAAACATCGAAAAAGTTATTTTCGATCAACTCTTTGCGTTCTCTCACCTCCAGGGCGGTGGACGCCTGCTCCGCCGTGAATCCGGCGGCGGCCAGCAGCTTCTCATAGTGTTCCAGCGTGTAGAGGTGCCAGAGGTTGAGGAAGGCGGGTTTGCCCGCTTTGAAGAGGGGGGCCCAATCCTCGAAGAGCCAGTAACGCGGGTCGTAACGGAGGAGTCCGTCGATATCGCGGGCCGCCGGGGATTCGAAGTAGGCGAAGATCTTCCGGACCCGGTCATGGTGCGCGAGGAAGGGAGCAAGGTCGCCGGTCTGCCAGTAGAGATCGAAGAGGGTGAGAACCCAGGTCAGCGAGAAATCCGGCAGAATACAGCCGGTGCAGCAGGGAGCCACGCCATAGGTAACCCCCTCGCGGCTCTCCTGCCCGGCGATGGAGTCGATGCCGCGGCGCAGCAGGCGGTCGTCGCCGTCGAGAAAAAAGGTGTTCTTCGCCTGGACCCGGGCGTCGCCCCACCATTGCCCCTGTTCGCGCCACGGTGTGTCGACGTAGGCGTCGATGGAGCAAATCTGCTGGGTGTGGCGGCAAAGGGCGTAGATATCATTCAACAGGGCGTCGGAAGTTTCGAAGCGGCCGCGCATCGAGAATGGATATTCAGCGGTGCGCCAACAGGTTAGCAGCCGAATCGGCCGGGTCAGGTTTCGCAGTACCAGAACAATGTAGCGCGCCCCCTGAAGCTGGTAAAACATCCGCCCGCAGTCGCCGGGGGCGGTCCGCATCCGGCTGGCCAGCGCGATCAGCCCACCGTTGCCGACGGGGATGAGGTCCACGGGAACTCCCCCATCAAGGTACTGATAATAAAGGCAATCGATAATCTCGCCGCCGGCGCAGCCGAAGGCTTCTACCCCGAAAGTCCCGACCCGGATCGCGCCGAGGTCGACCACCACCGCCCGGAACTCCCCCTCCCCCGCCGGAGTAACCGTAAAAGAGAGTCCCTTTTCGTCGCGGGAAGCATTGAGCGCGCTCCCCGGCAGCCACTCGCGGACGCCGAAGGCCTCCTTCTCCATCCACTGCCAGGCGATATTGAAAGCGCCTTCCCAGCCCGGCTCCATACGGCCGGTGCCGTGAACCGTAATTCTCTCCGGAACAACGATCTCCTCACGGAGCAGCGGGATGCCGCGCTCCTCAAGCGTATCCCATGGCGGCCTGCCGAAGCTGGCCTCTCCGGCCCAGCGGTAGCACACCTCTTCGCGCCACTCCGGGGGAGTGGGGGAGGTGATCCAGCTGGAGTCGTCGCGCGAAGCGTCGAAATCCTCCTGAAAGCCCATCTGCCGCGACAGCCGGGCGACCCTGGAATTGTTCCCGGGCGCGCGGCGCATCCGCCAGGTCGCCTTCGAAGTGTGGATGGAGGCCCCCTCCCACTCGGCGGCGCAGAGAAACCCGGCTGCCGACTGGTGAAGGTACTGAAAGGTGCCGATGCCGGGGTTGTAGGCTTCAACGGCGATAAAATTTTCTCCCTCATGCAGATACGCGCTCACCTCGACCTCGTCGCAGGGCCAATGGCTCTGGTAGCCGCGCGCCGGACCGCGACAGACGTAGCGGCCGTTGACGTAGAGCCGGTAAAACTGGTCGGCGGTGATATAGAGAGGAGCTTTCTCCGGCACGGCGGTCAATTTGAAGTCGTGCCGGAACTGCGCGTAGCTGTTCTCGAGATAGATATTTCCGTGCGGCCACAGCCAGAGGGAACGGGAGAGGGGATGATCGGGAGCAATGAGATTCATACGATTATTCTTTCGAGAACGGGTTCAGGGAGTTCCGGCGCGGATTTCCATTCCGCGTCGGTCAGGATCCGGATTTATTTCTGCCTTCGCATGACGCCGTATTCACCGGGGTTCTTGGTCTTGCCGATGCCGCCGGACCACTCGATGTACTTGCGTCCGCGGCCGTCGTCGTCGTTGAAGAGGAAGTTGAAGCCGAACTCCTCCACATCCGCCTTCAAGGGGTAAAGCTCATAGAGAGGGATGCGGATTTCGTAGACGATGCCGCCCTCCACGGGCCGCGCCGTGGCTTCCGCGCCGGGAACGAGTCCGCGCCGGGTGATGTTGTCCGGCAGCTCCGGGGTCCAGTAGTTCGTGTATTTATAGACGAAGGCTTTGCCGTCCGGACGGCGGCCAACCAAAAACTCGGTACAGCCCCGGTTGTCGTTCAGGGGGTCGATGGCGAACTGGAGGGAGTCGCCCTGCCAGGCCTTCTCGAGGTCGTCCGTCCCCGGCATCAATTTATCGTCGCGAATGTCGAAGCGAAGGTACATGTTCTTGCCGTCAAGCATCATCCGCATGGTTCCGCTGAGATCCGCCGGTCCGCGCCACGGCTCCTTTTCCGAATCGAGCACCACCTTGGCGGCCTGGTCGAGTTTAACGGCCGGAACCAGATTCCACTCCGTTTTCTTCCCGACAAAAGTGCCTTGGTTCAACACTTTATTGACGGTCGTGCTCCCGGCCAGGCGGGCGATCACGACATTGTCGATAAAGAGCTCCTTGCCGGTAGTGTCGCCGTGGTTCGTCAGCACCGAAAAGCTTAGATAGGCCGCTTCCGGGTGATTGACGGGAATAACCTCCCAGACCCTTTTCCACTCGGGCGAAGCCTGGGTATAGAGGGCGTTGATGCCGGGATTGGCCGGGAAGACGGTCTTCCACTCTTTATTCAGGAAGCCGTAGGCGACGCCAACCGTGCCTTCGCCGCGCACATCGTAGGCAAGGAGATACCGTTCGCCGGGACGCACCTTGGGTTTGCCCGCCGTGCCGAAGTGAGCCGTTCCTTTGGTCCGAACGCCCGATGAGCCGTCGACGCCGACGCCGGGAAGGACGTTCCACACCGCTTTGTCATTGGGGTAGAACCAGCAGCTCCCCCCCTGCTCAAAATCACCGTTCACCGCCAGGTTGCCGGAGCTCCCCGTTGAAATTTCCAGCATGAAGGGAACCGGAATCGCGGCTGCCAATCCTTTGAGTTTCAGCGAGAAAGCCGCATCGTAGACGCCCGCCGACGCCGCGGCGGGAACCGCGACTTCCAGCCGGGAGTTCGCCAGCTTGCCGCTCCAGCCCGCGGGCAGTTCCAGCTTCTCGCAAGCGACCCCTTCCGGGAGGGCGATCACCGAGGAGGCGGTCTTCCCGGCTCCGAGCAGCAGTTCCTTCGGCAGCACCGCCATGGCATCGGCCAGGCTCTTCAGCAGCGCAAGGTCGCCGCCCTCCAGATACTGCGGCAGGAAGCGGGAAGTCACTTCGAGGATGCCGTCTTTACCGGCAGCCGCGCTTTCGTTGTCCTCGGCGCTGACCAGCTTCACCGGGGCACTCCCGACCGGAAGCCGGAACGTCACTTCGCGGTCGCTCCAGAAAGCGATGACCGGCACGCCGTTACGGTTGAAAAGGTAGGCTTCGAATTCCGCGCCGGAGAGATCGCCGACATAGGCCGCGCCTTCAAGCCGGTGGGTCATGGCCCGGTAGAGGGCGAAGTGCGGCAGGGGATTATCCTGGCGGTCAAAGAAGGAGTAGTTCATGCTGCTGTTGTCGTCGAACATCTCGAAACCGAAGGTGCGCAGCACCCCCTGCGAGGCGTCGCGGATATGAAGCCGCACCACATTGGCGAGGGCCTCCACCGGGTCCTTGCTGTCGATCCAACCCATATCCTCCGAGTTGACGAGTTCCGGCTTCATGCCGAAATTGATCAGCATCCGTTTCCACTCCTCCGCTTTGACGCTGCCGCGCTTGTTATTGCGGAGGTAGTGGGCGGAGAGGAGGTCAAAATAGGGTTTCCCCCCGTTGCTTTTGACCGCCTCCTCGAGGAAGTCGACCTGAATCGGCGCCCCGGGGTAGACCACCGCCTCGGGCTGCGCGGCCTTGATCGCCTCATAAGCGGTTTTGAGGTAGGTCCCGAAATCGACGGGGGAGCCGTTGCACCAGAACGCCGAAGTGTAGGCCGGCTCGTTGCCGATCTCATAATGCCTGATGCGATCCTTATAGCGGCCGACGAGAGTCGTCAGGAACTCCGCCCAGTCGCGGGGGTCCTTCGGCGGATAGTGGGTAAACCGTTCGTCGCCGCACATGGTCAGCGTCCTGTCGGTCGAAGCCGACGCCCAGAGCGGCTGGTAGCCGAGGGTGAGCAAAATATGCATTTGATAACGTTCCGCCAGCGCGAAACGCTCATCCGCGTTATCCCAGACGAATTTCCCCTTCTCCGGCTCCCGGAGCGACCAACGGAGGCTGTGCATCCGGACCCAGCGGGTGCCGCCGAGGGAAGCGCGGCGCATTTTCAGCTCTTCCCGTTCGACATCCCGGTCACGCAGACGGTAGCCATCCGCGGTGATGGCGTGGCTGCCGAAGCGGGAATCGGCAAGGTATTCCGGCGTAACCGGTTCCACCACCACATACGAGGTCTTCGCCGCCACGCCGTCAAAGCGGCATTCGACGGAGTACCAGCCTTTGCGATCCGACGGCAGCAAGGCCTTCCCCTGTCCGCCGGAAATCGAGATCGAGCCCGACTTCACCACGGCTTCCCGGAGATCTTTTACCGTGTACTCGGCCTTGCCCACGCCCTGATTTAACACCCGAAGCGTCAGGTTGACCGGTTCGCCGGGATGGAGGATGCCGCTGAAGCCTTCGATGGCGGGCTCGAGAACCGGCGGCAGCAGGGGGGCGCGGTCGGTCGCCTCCAGCCGGATGCAATCGAAGCTGAAGCTGTAGTGCTTGGCCCGCGAGACGTTCCGGATCGTCAGCGTATTTTCCCCCGCCGCCGCGTCGAAAACGACCTCGAAGGAGAAAGGCCCATTGGCGCTGGAATGTCCATCCGGCAGGTTGAACACCTGCTTTTTGCCCCCGGGAAGCAGAACTTCGATGCCGTCCACGCCGTTATGCTGGTTGGCCCACTTGGCGCATTTGACGGTGAGAAGCCGGCGGCCGGCTTCCTTTTCCCTCCAGCTGAGGGCGAGGTTGCAGACGATTTCGTCAGCGTTCATCCAGGCGCGTTCGCTGACGGTGTAGAGTCCGCTGACCATATCCGGAGCTGGAATCACCACATTTTCGCCGATGGCATAGCGGAACGTGTGCGTCTTGTGATCCATGGCTTTCGAGCTTTGGATGGCGGGCGCGTTCCCGTATTCCCAGGCGTGATACTGAATTTGGAATTCCTTTGCGGAGCCGTCGTCGACGCCGAGCTGCCAGACCGGAGCGGCGGCGAGTCCGCCCGCCGCGAGAGACATGAAGGCAAGGAGAGTTCTGTTCATGGGGAAACCTTTCTATTGACCGGTGTAAAAGGGGTGACCCGTCCACGGGGCAGGTACGGAGTGCATGCCATAATTTTTCACATGACCGTCGCCATGCAGTATATTGATGCTCTTGCCGGGGTGACGGAACCACTCCAGCAACTGCAAAGAGGTCCACCCGGCGATATAATCTCCTTTATCCCAACCATATGCGCAATGGGCATCCCCGTGATAATCCATGCTGACGAACATCCGGCCGATATGTTTGAAGGTGGACGCTTTTACCCCGGAAACCCGCGGATTCAGGGTAAAAGAACCATAGGTACGATAGTCGCAGCCGGCCGGAACGGGCTCCGGCGAACTTGGATCATAGTCTCCCCCGACCGCCGGACAGACGCGCCGGATCAGGTGATCGACATACGGCCCCAGCGAATTACGCTGCGGCCCATATCCGTTTTTCCCATTTCCCCCCCAGGGCATAAAGCCGCCGCCCACTCCGTCGCCCCGATCCCAGCCCGACACGGATGAATTGAGAAAGAAGTTCGCGTTGTCGTGCAGATAGAATTCGAAGGCGGTTCCCTGCTGCTTCAGGCGGGCCGCGCAATCGATGCTCTTCGCCCGCATCCGGGCGGAGGAGAGCGCCGGGAGGAGGATCGCAGCGAGAATGGCGATGATCGCAATAACTACCAATAATTCAATCAGCGTAAAAGGAGGCCTTCTTGTCTTCATGGTTTCGCCTTTCTTTGGTTTATCCTTCGACTTTATGCAATCGGCAGGGAACTTCGCGAGAGCCGTCTTTGCCGCTCCGGAGGTCGAACAGGAGTTCGACCGCTTCCCGGGCGATTTCGGCGGGGTCCGGCGCAACGATATAGCCGCGAAAATCGTCTTCGCCGTTCAGCTCGTTGCAGGCGACCAGGCGGCAGCGATCCGGCGCAATACCGGCTTCGGCCAGGAGTTCCGGAATGGTTTCCGCCGCCATCGGATCGCAAATGATGATATCCGGCACCTCCCCTTCCGCCAGACGCCGGCGCGCCAGCTCAATGCGATCGCGAAAAAGCTCCGTGTCGAACATCCGCAAACTCTCCGGCGGCTGCCCCAGCCCGGCCAGAAGGCGTGCGGCGAAAGGGACCTCAAGATGCGTATTGCTGAGAAGCAGCATCGTCCGGCGTCCTTCGGCCCGGAACACCCGAATCAACTCCTCCTCCGCCGCCGTGGTGCTGAAGCGAATGGCGTGCCGGAACACCTGTTCCGCAAGCCCGATGGAAACCACCGGAATTCCCTCCGCCTCAAGCTGGTTGAGAAATTCCGCCGACGGAAAGCCGAGATGATCCGGACGGTTCCAGATGATTCCATCCAGCCCCAGCACCTTAAGCTCCCGCAAGCGCGACTCATCGTCGTTGCAGGAAAATCCGGCGTGATGCACATAGCACTTTCTCTCCGCCAGCGCCAACCCCAGATGAGAGAAGATCCGGTTCTCGGCGCAGCCGTAACAGAACCACTCGCCGTTACAGTGAATGACTCCGATGAGCGGCATCCGTTTCTGCGACGGAGTGGCGCTGACGTAGTTCCGCCGGGGATTGGTGAAGGTTCCAATCCGGGGCTTGCTGATTAAAACCCCCTCGGCAATCAGCCGTTCCAGCTCATAGCGCGCCACCCGCCGGGTGGTTTCGAACATCTCCGCCAGCTCGTACGACGAAGGCAACGCCACGGAAGCCTCGCCCCCGCTGCGCAAGAGTCCGAAAACATAGTGGCGGATCTTCATCCCCGCTAAATGGTCGACGCGCTTGTTTGCCATGCTTTTCCTTTCGATTGGCCCAATATGGCCTAGACAATATAATTATACCGCAAAGACTCCCCCGTGTCAAGA
>JAVBRV010000310.1:0-12030 GCA_031547585.1 Victivallaceae bacterium | reverse complement strand
GGACCTGGACCCAGAACTTTTTCGCAGCTGTCACCGATCGGGAATCGGCATTGACGATCCGCCGCGACGACGCCTGGACCCGGATTATCCCGGTCGATTACGACGCCTCGCCCAAAGCCGACCTCGGTTATTCCGGCTGGGCCCAGTTCCCGGATGGAGAAATCTATGTCGTCAATTATATCGTCGACGATGCTGTGGATAAAGGACAGATTCGCGGCTATTCCCTGAATCCGAAAAAATAGGTGCGTATGCATCAGCCTGGCTTCCATACCCATCAGCGAGTCGGCGCGGGTCGGCAAAACGATCGCGTCGTCAGTTATCCTGATGCCCGGTATATACTCAATCAGGTTAAAAACTTGAATTCTTTTTGACCTATGGCCATGTCGCTTTATTGCGGATCAAGGCCGTGCATCTTCTGGTCGCCGACATCCGTCAGCAGGTCTTTTCATGGCGGAGCTTCGAGGAGTGTGGAATCGACCCCCGAACTGAAGAAATCGTGGTGGTCAAATCGACCATCGCTTTCCGCAAGTCCTTCGAGGAGATTGCTTCGCAGATCCTCGACGTCCGCTGCCCCGGACTGGCCGAGCAGACCCTGGAGCACATGGGCATTTCGCAATGCCGCAATTTTTACCCTCTGAATCCGAATTATTCCAATTATAAATCAAATTGCGTCTATACTTTTGCGCTTGCGGTTTGCGAAAACGTCGAAAATCATTTCCGTTACCTCCGGTAGCGGCAACGACTTCCGACGTTCCCGCAATTCCACAATCATCAAAAGTCTCATCCTCAATTTGACTTATAATTGGAATTAGATTCTGTCGCCCGGCGGGGATTTGATTTTATTGCTCTGCTTGCGCGACGGCGATCTTGTTGCCATCGGGGTCGGCAAACCAGAATGAATATGCTCCCCACGGTCTTCTTTCAGGTGGCGAGATGATCTTAATGTCGGCGATTTCCCGCATTAATCGCTCGTATTCGATATCCAAATCCGCGACAAAGCATTGTAGCCAAATATTTTTCTCTTTTGCCATTGTCACTTCGCCCGGATCATAGACGGCGATAGTACTGAAACCGTAATGGCTGCCTTCGATAATCGGCTCCTCTTGAAAGACGATCTTGTAAAATTCCGCGAGACGGGGTGCGTTGTCCGTCTCTATGCATATTGCGCCAAACCTCATGCTTTTCTCCATTATCGTTCGCAGGTCTTTACTGATAATCTACATCCGATCCCAGGTAATTCAACAGGGGGGAGACGCAATTTCATCGTCGGACAGGCGTTGTTTATGCAGCACGTTGATAATAAACGACTATTGTCGATATATCTGCGGGGGACTCCGGCTACAAGCTCCCGTCTTACCCCAGGACGTGTTCATGCTGTTGAATCAATTATCATTGCCAACAAACCTGCCAAAACGTTGTTTTGGGGCAGCTCGCGGGCAACGTTTTGGCAGGGGGGGCGAGAGACGATGAGCTGTGGCGGCCGGTCCACACGGAGAAACACGGAATTTCTGGGGCGGCAAGCCCGACCTGACGTCGGAAGACTCCACCAGCCACTCGGTCTGGCAGCAGTGCTGCTACGCCGTCAACCACTACGTGAACGGTCTCGGCAGCAGCGTGATGATGCCGTACTACCGCGTTCGCTCTACCGGCAACGCGCCCGCCTCCGGCATTATCTATCCGTGGCGCAACAGCCGCTACAGCAACGTGCTCTGGTTCGACGGCCACGTCTCGACCGTCTCCGGACCGGCGGGCATCGCGCCGGATAAGATGTTCCTCGAATGGTTCAAACAGACCCTCATCTCCCCCGAGAACGACCCCGTGAACAGCCCCTGCCTGGCCTTCCCGCAGTAATTTCCCGATTCGGGCTTGAAAGCCGCCGGGGCGGGGGGTATTTTTTAGAAAAACCGGAGGCTGAAAATTTATGAGCTGTGATGTCTTGGAAATTGCCCGGCGGAACCAGGCGCGGGCGCGGGAGGTGATTGAGGAAAGCGGCGTCATCGCCGCCTGGGAGGCGGTCGGGGCCGAGGTGCGTCCGGTGGGGTCCCTGCCGATGGGGCTTTTGATGAAGCACCGCGATATCGACTTTCACCTCTACACCGATGAATTGAAGGCGGAGGCGGGCTTCCGGGCGCTGGCCGCCGTCTGCCGCAATCCGGCGGCGAAATGGATGGAGTTCCGCAACCTGGCCGGCACCGAGGAATGCTGCTTCGAGTGGCACCTCCGGTTCGCCGCCCGCGACGGCGACGAGTGGCAGATCGATATGATCCAGATCAAGCGGGGTTCGAGGTACGACGGCTGGTTCGAGCGCGTCGCCGAACGGATCAAGGCGGTCCTGACGCCGGAGACCCGGCGGACCATCCTCGAACTCAAATACGCCGCGCCGGAAACCGAATCCATCATGGGCATCGAATATTACCGCGCGGTGATCGAGGGCGGCGTCCGCACCCGGCCGGAATTCGCCGCCTGGCGCGAACGCAACCCCGTTCAAGGCATCGTCGAGTGGTGCCCGTAGGCCGTTTCCCCCTCATGAGCGCTGGACGTGCCGTTCGCGGTATTCCGTGGGGCTGCATCCATGGGAGCGCCGGATGAAGCGCGTGAAGGAGGGGCGGTCGCGAAAACCGCATTGGCGGGCGACCTCCTCGATCGGCAGGACGGTTCCGGTCAACAGCGACACCGCCCTCGCCAGCTTCATGTTGAGAATGTACCGCCCCGGCGACAGCTGGGCGTGCTTCCGGAACAGCCGCGAAAGCGTGGCCGGAGAAATATGGAAGTGATCGCACAGTGTCTCCAACCCGAAGTTCGCATCGGCGAGGTTCCGGCGGATCAGGAGGATGCACTGCGGCACGATTTCCGCCGAATTCGGCGTCTCTTCCTCCGGAGCCAGCGAGGCGATAACCTCCCAGACCAGGCTGCTTTTACGGCGGATGCGGGCGGGTGAATCGTCGCACATAATCCGGTCAAGCTCCTCAAACAGCCGCTCCGGGTACTCGCCGCAGACGAAGGAGCGCGGGTAGCGGAACGAAAGCAGCACCGCCTCCGCCAACGGACCGTCGAAACAGAGAAAGCGGATCCGGCACTCTTCGGAAACGCATCGGATTACCCGCTCCTCGCCGTACAGCGCGTAAGAGACGAAACCCGCCCCCGCCGTCACCGCCCGGTCGGCGACCAGAATCTCGCCATGGCCCGAAAGAATCCAGGAGATTCGCACGAACGGATTTAAAATGCCTCCTGAACGCTGTTCCTGCCCCTCCCGCAAAACGCTGATCCCGGTATTGTGCGCGTAAAAGGGGAGCGGAACATCCGGCGGGAGATTCGAGTTCTGGCGGGTGCGAAAGAAGTTTTTTTGCCGATCCGGGGCAAGTTCATCCATTTGAGATAAGGTTCTCCCTGTTGATTGAAAATGCATCTTGCAGTCACACCCGCAATATAGTATATTATGGGTAGAGAATCAAGAGCACCTTCAAAGAAAAGTCCAAGAAAGGAACGCGCCGAAAATGCGAAAAAATTTCACCTTGATCGAACTCCTGGTCGTGATCGCGATCATCGCCATCCTCGCCGCCATCCTCTTGCCCGCTCTGAATAAAGCGCGGGCGCGGGCACAAGCCACCGGCTGCGTGAATACGCTGAAAACACTCGGCGGTATGTTCGCCCTGTACAGCGAGGACTATAACGGCATGATTCCGGCGGTTAATTTCGACGGCACCGGCGAAGGCTTCTGGCGTTACCAGATCGGCCCCTACTACGGTGCCCGGAACGTCGCCTGGCAAACGCGCACCACGGAACTCGCCGCCGCCGGGCTCCGCTGCCAGACCGGCTTTTTCGCCACCGGCAAAGACACGGTCAATTACGGCATGCGCACGCCCGTCGTGGAGAAACCGGTCAAGCTCTCTTCCATTCAAGCCCCTTCGCAGCTCTGCCTGGCCGGAGACGCACACTGGAATCTCAGCGGCTGGTACGATACCCATCTGGCCTGGAACAGCCGTCCCGAACCGATTCATCCCCGCGATACTTCAAATATTCTCTACTTTGATTTCCACGCGGCGCCCCTGCCGAAGGGCAAAGTCCCCGGTAGCAACAGCGACGTCTTCTGGACCGGCAAAAGAAACTGAACCGGGAATCAGGGAGACATCATGAAAACGCTTCTTCCGGCAATCCTCCTCCTGGCCGCGACGACGCTTCCCGCCGCATCTCCGATCGGCGGTTTTCTCGATATGGAGCCGGCCGGCGGATTTCGGGTGGACGACGCGGTTTTCCGCCTCACCCATTTCGGCGTTAACTGGGCCATCACCATCCAGAAGCCGGAGTGCGTTACGCCCGCCGAGGGATATCCGGTCAGTACCGCCGACTCATTTGAACTGAATGGCGACTACAAGGTCTCCAACGGCGTCTTCAAGCTGGGCGAAGCCATGGTTTGCACGCGAAAATATCAGGCGGACTTCCAGCTGCGGCTCACCTCCTCCGCGCCGGTTTTCACCAGCGATCTCGCCCTGGAAGTGCTGCTCCCTGCAAAAAACTATCTCGACCGGCCAATTCGGGCCAACGGGAAAACCGTCAATTTCGAAAAACAGTTCAACGAGAACGACGATGTTAAAACCATGCGGCTCAATCAGCTGGTGCTGCCGCTGGATAAGGGGAACCTGACGCTTACCGGCGACTTCCGGGTGCGTTTTCAGGATAATCGCCGGTATCGGCTCGATCAATGGTCGATCCGCATTCAACCGGACCGCGAAGCTTCGGAAACCCGGGAGGCGGCCCTCCGGCTCACCCTGGATTATGCCCCCCACCTCAATCTCCCCCTCGATCTGCGTTCGGCAACCGGCGCGACATTCGATTTGTCCGCCTTCCCGGCCGGTTCCGCCGAATATGCCGGTATCGGCTTCGACTCCCGTGGCGACATCATCAGGCTGCAGGGCACTTCGGCGACAGTGCGGCTTGAAAGCCCCGCGGCGGCCCGCTGCCTCTATGTGCTCGGCGCGCTCGATCGGGAGTTGGAAAGCGCGGTCGAAATCGGCACGATCGTCTGTGAGTACGACGATGACCGCTATGTGGCGAAAGGCGAACAGGTTTTCCCGGTAACCGGAGGCATTGACGTCGCCGGATTCCGGCAACCGCGCGAACTCAAAAATGCAGCCGTCGGCTGGCAAAGAAATACGCCGAAATCCCCGGCCGGACTTTATGTGACCCGCTTCCGGCTTTCCGGCAAACCGGTCCGAAAAATCACTTTCGAGAGCAACGGCGCCGCCGGCTGGCTGATTGCAGCGGTGACCCTCTCGGACCGCCGGGGGGCTCCCCTCGGCGAATCGCCGGTGGTGATGCGTCCGGATCATGACTGGGTCGAGTTGAAGAACCGGAAGGATGTGAAACCGGGCGGCATTCTCGATTTCTCCCATCTGCTCGACGCTCCGGCGGGGAAGCACGGCTTCGCCCGCAATGTGAATGGACGCCTCGAATTTGAGAAGCGCTTCGGCGTGCCGGTTCGTTTTTACGGGGCCAACATCGCCTTCGACACCCATTTCATGGATCGGGAACTGACCGACAAATTGGCCGAACATTGCGCGCGCACCGGTTACAACCTGATCCGGATGCACCACTTCGACCGGGAGCTGGTCGAACGGCGCGGCGGACGTTGTACCACACTCCATCCCGAACGGCTCGAGCGGATGGATTATCTTCTCGCCGCGCTTCGCAAACGGGGCGTCTACACCACCATCGACCTCTTCATGATGCGGGAGACCGCCCGAGGGGAATTCCCGGAAAATCCGGATTGGACCCCGACGCTGGAGGAGTACAAAGCCCTGCTCTTCATCAGCGACGCCGCGATGCGCAACTACGAAGAGTTCGCCGCCAATTTGCTGAATCACGTGAATCCCCACACCGGACTCGCCTGGAAGGAAGACCCGGCCATCATCACCATGAGCATGATCAACGAAGACACCCTGTTTCACCTCGCCTTCCGCACACCGCCCGTCGCCCGGCTCTACCAGGCGAAATTCGACGCCTGGCTGGAGGAACGCAAAATCTCCCCGAACGGCCGGAATCTGGGGGGATACCGGCGGCAATTCCTCGCGGAGATCTATCTGCGGGGATTCAACCGCCTGGAAGCATTTTTCCGCAACCTCGGCGTGCGGCCATTGCTGACCGACCAGAACTACATTTCCACGCTGTCCACCACCCTGCTGCGCGAACGTTACGACTTTGTGGACAACCACTTTTATTGGAGCCATCCGCAATTCATCGGCAAAAACTGGACTCTGCCGGCCATCGTCGCCAACCTCAGCTCAATCGACCGCCACGCGGGCGGATTGCGGGAGATGTTCCCGACCCGGATCTACGGCAAGCCCTTCTCGATAACCGAGTGGGACTACCTGAATCCCAACAGCTACGCGGTGGAAGGGGCCTTCCTGACCGGCGCTTACGCCGCGCTTCAGGATTGGAGCATCCTCTGCCGTTTCGCCTATTGCAACTCTCCGCGGCAAGTGGCAGAGGATGATTCACCCGCCCGGCTCTTCGAAACGATCAACGACCCCCTGCGAAGGCTGTCGGAGATTGCGGGGGTGGTGGCCTTCCTTCGCGGCGACGTGAAAAGCTCCAAGGTGAACTATCCCTTTCTGCTGAGCCGGAAGCATCTTGACAACCCGGAGAATCCGGATGACTACCCGGCGTTGATTCAGCGGCTCGGCCTGATCGGTAAAACCGGAACCCTGCTCGCCGATTCCGGCATGCCGCTCCTCCTTCCCCCCGGTACCCGGGCCTTGATCGGTCTCGGCGGCGAGTGGAGCAAAACCACCTTCCCGGTCCCTTACCTTGTCGCCGCCGCCGATTCGGTCCCCCGCCAGGATTTGACGGCCCTGCAAAAACAGGGGGCCGTCGCTCGTGAAGAGTACGATCCGGAAAGGGATTGTTATCAAAGCAGCACCGGGGAATTGCGCCTCGACCGCCGGAACGGCACCTTCCAATCAATCACGCCGCGCAGTGAATCCTTCGTGCTGAAAGCGGGTCAGGAACTTGCCGGAGCGTTTACCGCCGTTTCCAATCGCCTGGCCTTCGGGGCGTTCCTGATTGCCGCCCGCGACGAGCGTCCGCTGGAATCAAGCGACCGGCTGCTGCTTCTTCACCTGACCGGAACCCGGAATACCGGCCAGAGATTCCGCAACGCCGACGGCGAAGTCATCGAAGCCTGGGGGCGGACGCCGCTTCTCGTTCGGCGCGGCGAAGCGGAAATCACGCTCAACCGCGACTTCTCCAGCCACAAGCTCTATGCGGTCGACCTCGACGGCAGCCGCGCTTTTGAAATCCCGATGACCGTCCAGGAAGGGAAAACCCGGTTTACGCTGAAGAACGTCACCACGAAAGGAGTCTTCGTTGCTTACGAGTTGACCCGCGACAAACGATAATGCATTTTGGGCCTATTGAAAGCCCAAAAAAGTGCGAAAAAAGTCCATATGGCCTATTGGCATCGCTTCCGTTTTATGGTATACTATCACTATTAAACCAAAACAACGGGAAATAAACGATTTTGGGCCATGATGCATTCGACACAGGAAATTTACACGATTCTTCGCCGCCGGATCTGCCGGGAGTTCTACCCCCGGGAGGGTACGCTGCCGAGCGAACGCGATATCGCCGATGAATTCGAGGCCAGCCGGACCGTCATCCGCGGCATCCTGAAGCGGTTGGAGAGCGAGCATTACCTCGAGATGATTTCGCCGCGCAAACGGCGGGTCTCCGCCTCGCAGCCGCCGACGGTGTTCCATGCCGGTTCGCGGCTGGTCGGCGTGATCGGCGCCAGCGACTTCATCGCCGCGCCGGTGGAACAGCTTTTCGTCAGCCAGCGGCGCATCCAGGGCATCTTCAAGCGGCTCAACGAGGGCGGACTCAGCTCCCTCAACCTGTCGCACAGCTGGCCGCCGGCGATGATTCTCGAGCAGCTGGCCGCCTACAAGCTCTGCGGACTCATCTACGTCAACGAGAACTTCCCCCTCTCCCCCGAGATGGAGGAGCTGCTCTATCACATTCTGCCGGGGCGGCTCCCCCTCGCCACCTTCGGCGACACCGAGCGCTGCGATCTCGGCGAGGTTCCCGGCTTCGAGCGCTGCGGCTCCGATCACCGGCAGGGACCGCTCCTCCTGCTGCGCCATCTCGCCGGGCACGGCGTCCGCCGGGCGCTCTGGTACTACCCCGAAGGGAACCGGGCGACCCTCTCCTGGCAGCGGGAGCGGGAGGCCGGCTACCGGGAGGCGGCGGCCGAAACCGGCGTCGAACTCCTTCCCCTCGAAGGGACGCTGCCGATCGACAACCGGGTCGGCACGGAAGAAAATTTCCTCCGCTACGTCCGCGTGGTCGCCGGGGTGCTGGCGCCGCATCTGCAAAGCGGCGCGCCGCCGGAGGCGATTGTGGTGGACAGTGATATCGCCGTCCCCTACTTCCAGCGCGCCCTCGCCGAACTTGGGGTCCCCTTGGGGACGATCCCGGTCGCCGGGTACGACAACTACTACGCCGCGACCCGGCCCTACCAGTGGGAACCCACCCCGCCCTTCGCGACCGTCGATAAAAACGACCTCGAGATCGGAGCCGAAGCGGTGGAGCTGATCCTCCGCCGCCTCCGGGCCGGGGAAGAGCCTTCGGATTCTTTCAGCAAAGCTATTCAACCGCAATTGATTATACCCTAAACGAGGACCTCGCCGTGAACAGACTCTTTGCCCTCTTTCTATTCGTCTCCCTTGCCGCCGCCGGGGCGGAGCTCCCGACCGCTTCGGAGAAACCCTGGGAACTCCGGCTGGCGAAGCAGCGTAAGCAGACCCTCGCCGCCCCGGACTACTCCGCCGCGATCGGCAAGGTGCTTGAAGTCCGCCTCGAACCCGGCCACTTCTCCTACTGCGAACTGAACCTCCGCGAACCGGTCGAAATCGCCGCCGCCGACTGGAAGGGGGAGTTCACGCTCGACGTCTTCGCGGAACCCGCCGAGGCGCTGCGTTTCGTCTCGATCCGGGTCCAGGATGCAACGGGTGAAACCTTTCAGTACCGGGTCAGTGCCAAGCTCCGGCCGGGCGTCTGGGCGAAGCTGACGATTCCCGCCGCCAAACCGGCCAGCGTCTGGGGCGGTAATAAGGATAAGAAGCTCGATTACCCGATCCGTTTCCAGGCCGTCACCGCCGATTTCGACAACAGCGCCCCCGGCGAAGTCCGCTTCCTTCTGGATAAGCTCGCCTGGGTCACCAAATAACCGAGAGGCCGATCATGAAAAAAGCTCTTTTGACCGGATTCCTGCTCCTCCTCGCCGCCGCCTCGCGGGCGGAAGCGCCGGAGTTCTACCTCGGCGTCTGTACCCACTTCGCCCAGAACAAGGGGGACGCCGCGTCGAACCTCGACCTCGCGGCCCAGGCCGGAGTCACCTCCATCCGCGACGAAGTCTCCTGGTCCAGTGTGGAGAAGGAGAAGGGAGTGCTCAAGATCCCCGACTCCTTCGGCGTCTACCTCGACGAGGCCGTCAAGCGCGGCATCCGGCCGCTGATTCTGCTCAACTACAGCAACCCCTTCTACGACAAGGGGAACTACCCGGTCAGCCCGGAGGCGGTCGAAGGCTTCGCCCGCTACTGTGAAGCGGTGATTCGCTACGCGGGCGACCGGGTGAAGCTCTACCAGATCTGGAACGAGTGGGACGGCGGCTGCGGCATGAGCTACCTCGGCTTCGGGCGCGGCACCGCCGCCGGATACGTCCGCATGCTGAAGGAGGTGTATCCGCGCCTCAAGAAGCTCGCCCCCGACGCGGTGTTCATCGCCAATTCCGTCTGTACCGGCGAAACCTTCCTCGAGGAGACCTTCAAGCAGGGGGTGCTCGAGTATTGCGACGCCATCGCCTTCCACCCCTACAACTACAACGGCGCCGACAACACCGCCGAAGCCTGGTTCGAACGGATGAAGCGGCTGCGCGAGCTGATGAAACGCTACCCGAAGGGCGAGGATAAGCCCCTTTACATCACCGAGATCGGTTGGCCGAACCAGGTCAACAAAACCGGCAGCACCGAGCAGGAGTCGGCGGTTAAGCTCGCCCGCCTCTATCTCTACGGCCGGATGCTTCCCCACCTCAAAGGGATCTGGTGGTACGATTTTCAGGACGACGGCTGGGATTATAAGCACCACGAGAACAACTTCGGCCTGGTGCGTCCCGATCTCACCCCCAAAGCGCCGTTCTTCGCGATGAAGTCGCTCGCCAGTCGGCTTTCGCGCGCCCGGCTGCTGTCGACTGAAACCCTCGACGGCGGCTATCTGCTCCGGTTCGACGGCTTCTGGGCGGTCATCAACCATTCGGGGAGCAGCGATCTGCAGCTGGTGCTCGAAAGCTCCGTACCCGAAACGCCGCTCTCCATCGAAGTGATCGGCTCCGCGCCCGTAACCCGGCCCTGGGGATACCGCGACTGGCCGAAACGGCAAGCGAAAGCGAATCCGAATCAGATCGCTGTTCTCGCGGGGGAGATGCCGCTGCTTCTCACCGGCGACCTCGCAAAGGTGAAGGTCGCGGCCGTCCGCAAGTACGCCTTCCCCCGGGCCGACCGGCCGCAGCAGAGCCGCCTCCAGCTGCCGCGCCTCTTCGCCGAAGTGGCGAAAGAGGGGGGAAAATCGGTCGCCACCTCCTTCCGCGGCTTCCAGAAGCTCGGTAAGCAGGAGTACCGCGGCGCGGAAGACCTCGCCGCCGCCTTCGAATGCAGCTACGACCGGGACAATCTTTACCTCGCTGTTACCGTCACCGACGATGTTTTTCACCAGACGGAAACCGATATCGCCAACGCCTGGCGCGGTGACAGCCTCCAGCTCGCCTTCCAGCTTCCGGATTCCGAATCCGCCGCCCGCACCGAGCTGGACGCCGCACTGATCGGCGGCAAAGCCCTCACCCTCGTCCGCGAAGCCCAGGGCGACCGGAGCAAAACCCCCGCCTCGGTCATCGACCGCAATGGCCGAACGACCGTCTACCGCCTAACCATCCCCGCCCCGCTCTTGGGGGTGAAGGCCTTCGAAGAGGGAATGCTGCTGACCGCCGCCTTCCTGGTCAACGACAACGACGGCGACGGACGCAAAGGCTTTCTCGCCTGGGGCGAAGGCATCGGCATCGGCAAGAATCCCAGTTTATACAACCTGTTGATCTTCAAGTAGGAGGTGGACCATGAAAAACCGTTTTACTCTCATTGAACTCCTGATCGTGATCGCCATCATCGCCATCCTGGCGTCGCTGCTCCTGCCGGCGCTGAATAAGGCGCGCGACAAAGCCAAGGCGGCCCAGTGCACCTCGAACCAGAAGCAGACCATGCTCGGCCAGGTTCAGTACGCCAACGACTACCAGGGGCGGATGGTGGTGATGGCCCCCTATGGCGCCAGCTATGAATTGTGGACGTGCATGTTGACCCGCGAAGCCAGCAACACGGGACTGCTGCCGCTCGGCAACGGCTACCTGACCAGTAAAACGATCCGCTGCCCCGCGACTGTCGCCCCTCCCGGTTTCGACCGTTTCTGGGGAAACTACGGCTTTTACAAGGGGCAGAGCTTCAGCTCCGACAACCGCGCGGAAAAGTCCGGTGACTTCATGTACTACGTCGATGCGGAGGGCAAGAGCTTCTACCTGACGCAGCGGATGAAGAGCCCCGCCGCCATCGTGCTGCTCGCCGATACCGTCGCTTCCGGGGTCGGGGCCAAACAGGGCAACTCCATCTGGTATTGGAATCCGAACGGGGCCGTGGAAAGCACCAACGCCGCCGGCGTCTCCCGCGTCCACAACGACCGGGCCAATGTCGGCTTCGGCGACGGCCACGTCGGGGCGCGGGCCGCCCGCGAATTGCGCGACGGCCCCATGCAGATCAAGTACACGATCAGCCGGCAATTCGTCCCGCTGACCATCTACTGATACGCTTTCCGGATTGAAAAATCACAAATGCCTCATTTTTACGGCATCTGACAGACCTTGTCATCACAGCCGTTACCTCTGGTAGCGGCAATGATGACAAAATCTGACAGCTGCTCGTAAAAACCTTGCATTTATGA
>JAVBRV010000439.1:0-8623 GCA_031547585.1 Victivallaceae bacterium | reverse complement strand
CCCCCTGCCCCTCCCCGATTCCCACAGCCTATGCTTGTAAAGGGAGGCGGGTGAGGCGGGCGCGGTAGCCGGGGTCGAGGCGGCCGAGGTCGGGGATGTTGAGGGAGAGGGCTTGGTTGAGGGAGGTGGTGCGGACGAGTTCGGTGAGGGGGAGGCCGGTCCAGTGTTGGACGTTTTGGAGGGCTTCGTTGAGGCGGAGGGTGCTCCCGGCGACGGCTCCGTTATCGAGGGTGGCGCGGCGGTTGGCGACGGTGACGGGGAGTCCGCCGAGGGTGTATTCTCCGTCGGGCATGCCGGCGGCGCGCATGGCGTCGGTGATGAGCATGATGCGCTCGCATCCGGCGGTCTGGAAGATGAGCTCGACCATTTCGGGGAGGAGGTGGATGCCGTCGCAGATGAGTTCGAGGCGGGTTTCGCGGTGCCGGAGCCCGCCGCCGACCAGGCCGAAATGGAGGTGGTGGAGGGGGGTCATGCAGTTGCAGAAGTGGGTGAGGTGGCGGAGCCCGTGCTTGACGGCTTCGCGGAAGAGCTCGTAGGCGGCGCCGGTATGGGCGGCGGAGGGGGTGATGCCGCGTTCGACCAGGGCGGAAAGGAAGGTGAAATCGGGGTCGAGTTCGGGGGAGTAGCTGACGATGCGGATGGGGAAGATGGCGTTCAGGCGGTCGACGAGGCCGATGTCGGGGGCTTTGAGGTGGGCGGGGTTCTGGGCACCGGCGAATTCGGGGGTGAAGAAGGGGCCTTCGAGGTGGATTCCGGCGAGGTTGGCTCCGGTGGGGCGAAGCTGGTATTCGCGGGCGGTGTGGAAGGCGGCGGTGAGGGCTTCTTCATCGAGGCTGAGGGTGGTGGGGAGGAAGGTGGCGACGCCTTCGGCGAGCTTGTGGCGGGCGAGGGCGTCGATGGCTTCGGGGGTGGCGTCGCAGAAGTCGACGCCGCTGCCGCCGTGGGCGTGGATGTCGAAGAAGCCGGGGAGGATGAGGTCGCCGTGGAGGTCGATGACTTCCTCCGCCGGGGGCAGGGGGGAACCGGCGGGGAGGACGGCGGCGATCCGTTCGCCGTCGACGGCGAGGGAGGCGTCGAAGAGCTCCCAGCCGGGGGAGACGAGATGGGCGTGGGTGTAGAGCCGGGTCATGAGAGACCGATGGTGTCGGCCGTCCAGACGATTTCCGCGTCGGAGGCGGCGAGGAGGCAGGAGGCGGGGAGCTCGGGGGAGATTTTCCCGGTGCGGATGGCTTCGAGGGGCTTTTTCTGCTCGAGGAAGCAGGCGAGGAGCAGCAGCTTCTTCGCTCCCAGGATCGGTTTCATCCCCATGGTGGCGGCGCGGCGCGGGACGATATCCGCGCCTCCGGCGGTCAGGCGGCGGTTGGTTTCGATGGTGAGGGGTTCGAGGTCGATGAGGCGCGAGGGGAGGCGGGCGAAGTCGCAGGCGCTGATTCGGGTTTCGGGAATCGGCTCGTTGAAGGCGATATGGCCGTTGAAGCCGATGCCGAGGAGCTGGAAGTCGAGCCCGCCCGTGGCGGCGAGCCGGGCGTCGAACTCCTCCGGCGCTTCGGGACCGGGGAAGTGCGCCTCCTGGAAGCCGAGCGCCGGGTCGAGGCGCGAGAAGAAGTTGGTTTGCATGTAGCGGCGGTAGGAGAGGGGGTGACTCTCCCCGACCGGACGGCCGCGGTCATCGACATATTCGTCGAGGTTCCAGGTGCGGAGGCGCGAGAGGTCGGTGCGGGCCCGGTTCAGCTTCTCCGCGAGGAGGCGGTAGAGCTCCAGCATGGTGTTGCCGGTGGCGAGGCCGAGGTTGAAGGGGCCCGGACTGGCGGCGAGGGCGCGGAAGATCTGCTCCGCGCCGTACTCGCTCATTTCGGCGTAGTCGGCGATGGGGGTCCACTTCATTTGAACGAGACCGCCTTTCCGGATTTGACCGATTCGATCATGGCGAAGGCGACGGCGAGGCTATCCCAGGCGTCGCGGACGGTGGGGAGCTCCACTTTTTTGCCTTCGAGGGCGGCGGTGAGGTTGCGGAATTGAAGACACTCTTTTTCTTCGGGCTCCAGCTGTTGCGCTTCGCCGCCCTTCGGGGTCCAGAGGACGTTCGGCCCGCCGTCGATGGAGAGGACGCCGTCGTCGCCGTGGATCTCCATCAGCTCGTTGGAGCGCCCGAAACGCTGCCAGGAGCAGAGAATATTGCAGATGACGCCGCTTTCGTAGGTGACGACCGAGGCGGCGTAGTCGGCCGGTTCCGGCTGATCCTTCGAGAGGAGGAGCCCGTCGGCGTAGAGGCGCTTCACCGGGCCGAAGAACCAGTTGGCGAGGTCGACGTGGTGGGCCATCATGTCGATGATGACGCCGCCGCAGAGTTCGAAGTCGGCGAACCAGTCGCCGGGCATCCGGCGGTAGATCCCGAGCGGGAGGTCGACGTTGCAGAAGCGGAGGCGGCCGATCCGCCCTTCCTCCAGCAGTTTTTTAAGGAGGCGGGTCTTCGGCATATGCCGCCGGACGAAGCCGACGGTGAAGAGTTTGTCGTACTTTTCGACTTCGGCGAGGAGTTCGTCGGCGACTTTCGGGTCGCGGCAGAGAGCTTTTTCGCAGAAGACCGCCTTTCCGGCGGCCATGGCCGCCCGGACCCCCTCCTGGTGGCAGTAGGTCGGGCTGGTGATGATGACGCAATCGACGTCGGCGGCGGAGGCGAGCTTGGCGGCCGAGGGTTCGATGCGTGCGCCGAAGTCGGCGGCGAAGCGGGAAGCGGCCTCCGGATCGAGGTCGTAGACGGCGGTGACGGCGGCGTTGGGGAGGGCTTCTATCTGTCCGGCGTGGGCGCGCCCCATGCGCCCGCCCCCGATGACTCCGTAGCGGATCATATGGTGAACTCCTGTTTCCATTGGTTGATGCGAATAATGGCTTCGGCGGTGTCGCGGTCGAGCTCGGGACCCGGCGCGATTTCGCGTTCGATGGTGAGGGGGCCGCGGTAGCCCCGGGCAATCAGTTCCCGGAGGAGTTCAGGGAAGCGGGTGGCGCCTTCGCCGAGCCGGGTTTCGCGGCCGAACTCCTGACCCTCGACGGGCCGGACCGCGTCCTTGCAGTGGATGTGGAAGATGCGGTCCCCCAATTCGCGTACCAGCACCATGGGGTCGTCTTCGTTGTAGATGAGAAGGTTGGCGGGGTCGAAATTGACGCCCTGATTGGCTGCGCCGATATCTTCCATGGTGCGCTTCAGGGTGGCGACGCTCTCCTGGCCGGTTTCGTAGGCGAGGGATTGGCCGTTGGCTTCCAGCAGGCGGAGGAAGGGACGCATGTCGCTGATGAAGCTTTGATAGAGCGGCGAAGCGGGGTCTTCCGGAACCGCCCCGACGTGGGAGGTGAGCTGGGTGATGCCGAGTTCGCGGGCCCAGTCGGCGCTGCGGCAGGCGCGGATGAAGCGGGCGGTACGGGTATGGGCCGGAACGAGGCCGATGCCGTTTCGCCAATCCTGCCAATCCTGGTCGGGGAAGGAGATGAAGAGCGAGGTGAACAGGACGCCGTGCCGGGCGGCGGCCTCTTGCAGCTTGCGGGTGTTTTCGCGCCCCTCCTCCCCGTAGAGGTAGTGGTCGGGGGGAGCGGTGAGCTGGCAGTGGCGGAGCCCGAAGCCCCGGAGCCGCTGGAAGCTCTCTTCCGGCGGGACGGCGAAGCGGATCATCAGACCGATGGCAAGTTCTTCCATGAAAGCATCCCTTTCTGTTGGATGCCTATACTATAGTCGATAATTGCTGCGGAAACATGAAGATTTGCGGCGAAACCATGCATTTTTCGTGCAAGGCGTCAGCTGCCGCGGAATTCGCGGCGGTAGGCGAGGGGGGCGAGGCGGTAACGCTGCTTGAAAAGGCGGGAGAAGTAGAATTCGTTGTCGAAGCCGACGGCGAAGGCGATTTCGCGGATGGAGTCGCGGGTTTCGAGGAGGAGCCCGGCGGCGCGGCGCATCCGGGCGTCGAGGACGGCGCGGTGCGGACTGGTGCGGCAGAAGGCGCGGAACAGGCGGTTGAAATGGTTGAGGCTGATGAATAACCGGTGGGCCTCCTTCTCGAAATCCCACTCCTTTTCGGGTTGGCGCTCGATGGCGGCGAGGAGCTCTTCGAAGTGCTCGCCGCGGGGGGAGGGGGCGTTGTTGGGAGCGGCGGCAACGGGTTCCTGAAGGCGGAAGAGCAGCTCTTCGAGGCGCATCACCGCGCGGTCGCCGTCGCCGGGGCGGGTGGAGGAGGCGAGGGCGATCAATTCACGCACGCGAAGCAGATACCCCTCGGGGTCGGACGGCGTGAACACCGGCGCGGCGGATTCCGCCGGGAAGAGCCCCCCTTCGACCATCCGCTCGGCGCGCGGCCCCTGAAAGCAGCACCAGAGATGGTGGCGCGGCTCGCCGCCGTCATTCCAATACTCGAAGTAGTGCCGCGGACTGGTTAGAAACACCACCGGCCCCTCAAGGTGAAACTCCCGCTCCTGATCGATGCGCAAAAAGAACTTCCCCGCATAGACATATTGCAGCCCGTAATAGAAGGGATAATTCCGCTTGACGCGGATCGAAGCCGTATCGGCCTCGGCCATGGCAAAAAAAAGCCCGCTGAAGTATTCCATAGCTGAAAAATATCACCGCAACCGGTAATTTGCAAGCGGCTATGGAAGGGGAGAACGGAGAAAACGGAGGCGCTATTGAGCGTCGACTGCAGAACGCCGCCAACGAGCGGCGCGGCGCTAACAGCGCCGTACCCCGAGGCCGACGTTCGGCCGCCCCTCCCCCAAGTCCCAAATCAACTTATGCTGAAGGGAGAGGAGGCGGAGGAGGGCGGAGCGGGTGGTGAGGTGGGAGATTTGGGCGCGGAGTTCGCCGGGGATGCCGTGTCCTTTGAAGTAGTCGTGGAGGATTTTGCGGGCGGCGCACATGGCGCTCTCTTCGCCGTAGAGTTCGATCATGCCGTCGATGTGGCGGAGGATGAGGGCTTTCCACTCGTCGACGGAGGGGGGGAGAGCGTCGGGATCGGTGAGGAAGGTGAAAAGCCAGGGGTTGCCCATGGCTCCGCGGGCGAGCATGATGCGGGTGCAGCCGGTTTCGCGGCGGATTTCGTCGTATTTGGCGCGGTTGGCGACGCCGCCGTTGGCGATGATTTCGGTATTGGGGAGGGCTTCGCGGACGGCGCGGATGACGGCGTAGTGGACGGGGCCGGAGTAGAAGGCTTCTTTGATGCGTCCGTGGATGGTGATGGCGGGTGCGCCGATGGCGGCGAGTCCCCGGGTGAGTTTGAGGGTGGGTTCGGGGTCGGTTTCGGAGAGGATGCGGATTTTGGCGGTGAGGGGGAAGCGGGTGCGTTCTTTGAGGAGGGCGAAGCATTCGAGGGCGCGATCGACTTGCCGCCCGAGTTCGGCGCCGGCGCCTTTTTTGGCGACTTTGGGGACGGGGCAGCCGAGGTTGAAGTCGAGGAGGGAGAAGTCGTGTTCGTTCAAGACGTCGGCGGCGCATTTCAGGAATTCGGGGTTCCTGCCGACGAGTTGTACGCCGAGGAACTCCTCTTCGGGACCGCGAAGCAGGAGTTTTTCGCCGCGGGCGCGGGCGTAGGTGAGGCTGGCGGCGTCGACCATTTCGGTGAAGGCGAAGCGGCAGCCGCCTTCGCGGGCGGCGCGGCGGTAGGGGAGGTCGGTGAATCCGGAGAGGGGCGCCAGGATCAGTGCGTCGGGGGGGTAAATCACTGTCCGCTTTCCATCCGCTTCTGGAGCTTGCGGAGCGCCTGGTTCTGGATCTGGCGGACGCGCTCGTTGGTGCAATGGAGGACTTCGCCGACTTCGTCGAGGGTGCGGACGGGTTCGCCGTCGAGGCCGAAGCGGAGGCGGATCACCTGGCGTTCGCGTTCGCTGAGGGTGTCGAGGAGGGCGAGGAGCTGCTCGATATCCTCGAGATCGATCATCTGCTGGTCGGGCGCGGGGGTGTCGTCGGACATGAAGTCGATGAATTCGTCGCCGTCGCGGTCATTGTTCGAAATGGGGGCGTTGAGGGACTGCATATCCGCGATGTTGTAATGGCGGAGGCGGGTGACGGTGAGGAGGGCGAGCTTGGCGCGCTCGGCGATCTCGCGGTCGGTGGCTTCGCGGCCGAACTCCTCATTCAAAATGGCGGCGGTTTTGCGGATTTTGCGGACGTTCATCAGGGTCCCGATGGGGATCCGGACGGTTTTTCCCTGCTCGATGATGGCCTGGCGGATGGCCTGTTTGATCCACCAGGCGCTGTAGGTGCTGAATTTCGCGCCGCGATTGGGGTCGAAACGCCGGGCGGCGGTCATCAGGCCGCGGTTCCCCTCGGAGACCAGGTCTTCCCAGGGGAGCCCCCGCCCGATGAAATCGTTGGCGATTTTCAGCACCAGCCGCAGATTGTCCTCGATCAGCGCTTTGACTTCGGCTTCACTGCGGGGGTGGTGGTTCTTATGATCTTCCATCCGCCCCCCGTAAGGGTTTTATATTTGGTCGAGCGTTTCCTTGTAGCGGGCGAGAAGCGCCGCGACGGAAACCGCGAATTTCTCTTCTCCGGCCTTGAATTGCAGTTGCTCTTCGGAGGTCACTTTACCGACGCAGGCGAAGGGGACGCCTTCGAGGGCTTTCTCGAAAGCGGCGCGCTTGGCGGGGGCGACGGTGGCGACGAAGCGGCTGTTCGACTCCGAGAAGAGGCGTTCGAGGGGCGAGCCTTCGCCCGGAACCTTGCTGAGATCGATGTCGAGGCCGAGCCGTCCGGCCATGGCGGTTTTGGCGAAGGCGACGCCGAGTCCGCCGAGGGCGGGGGACTGCAGCGAGGCGACGAGTTCAGCCCCGGTGGCCTGCGACACGCGGTCGTAGATGGCGAGCGCGGCGGCGGCGTCCACCTTGGGGACCCGGTTGCCGGTGGCGTCCAGCATGGCGAAGTATTCGCTGCCGCCGAGTTCGGCCTTGGTTTCGCCGATGACGTAGACGAGGTCGCCGGCCGCCTTGGCGTCGGGCGTCAGGGATTTCGAGACGTCGTCCATCTTCGAAATGACGCTGATGAGGAGCGAAGGCGGAATCGAAATCTTGCGTCCGCCGCGGGTGCTGTCGTTCTTCATCGAGTCCTTGCCCGAGATCAGGGGCACGCGGAAGCGCTTGGTGTAGTCGTACAGCCCCTGGTTGGCGCGGACCAGCTGGGCGAGCTTGTATTCGCCGTCGGGGGTCTTTTCGCTCTTGACGGGGTCGGGCCAGCAGAAGTTGTCGAGGGCGGCGGTGCGTCCGATTTTGCCGCCCGCGGCGACCACCCGGCGGAGCGCGAGGTCGAGCGAACTCGCCGCCATATGGTAGGTGTCGACGTCGCTGTAGCGCGGGAGGAGAGCCGAGGTCAGGATCACGCCTTCGCGGCCGAGAGGTTCGACCATGGTGACGGTGGCGTCGGCGGCCACGTCGCGTCCGCGCCCGACGAAGGGCTTGGTGACGCTGAGGCCTTTGACTTCGTGGTCATACTGGCGCGCCTTGTACTCGTCGGAGCAGAGGTTGAGGCGGCCCATCATGGCTTCGAGGTCGCGGGCGGGATTGCGCCCGGTGAGGACGGGTTCGGTGAATTGCGGGGTTTCCCAGCGCGCCTTGAGGTGAAGGCGGGGGAGCCCGTCGTGCATGAAGGCGATGTCGAGCAGGGCGACCGTGCGGCCGTCGTACTCCATGTGGAACTTGCCGGAATCGGTGAATTCGCCGAGGACGGAGACCTCCACGTCGCGCTCTTCGGCGAGGCGGCGGAATTCGTCGATCTTCTCGGGCGGAACCGCGAAGCTCATGCGCTCCTGCGCTTCGGAGACCAGGATCTCCCAGGGCTGCAACCCGGCGTATTTCACCGGGGCGAGGGCAAGATCCATGCGGCAGCCGTTGCAGAGCTCGGCCATTTCGCCGATGCTGGAGGAGAGCCCGCCGGCGCCGTTGTCGGTGATGAAGCGGTAGAGGCCGCGGGTACGGGCTTCGCGGATGAAGTCGCCGAGCTTTTTCTGGGTGATCGGGTCGCCGATCTGAACCGCCTGAACGGGGCTGTCCTTATGCAATTCTTCGCTGGAGAAGGTGGCGCCGTGGATGCCGTCCTTGCCGATGCGTCCGCCGCCCATGACGATAAGGTCGCCGGGGCGGATGCTCTTCGACGCGCCGGGGACGCCGTTGACCGTCTTGGGGAGCGTCCCCACGGTGCCGCAGTAGACCAGGGGTTTGCCGATGTAGCGCGGGTCGAAGTACTCCCAGCCGTTGCCGTAGGGAATGCCGCTCTGGTTGCCGCCGTCGATGACGCCCTTGTGGACGCCGTCGCGCAGCCGCCGGGGATGCAGCAGCCCCTCCGGAACCTCTTCCGGCGGGGTGAAGGGCGAACCGAGGCAGTAGCCCCAGACGTTGATGAGGAGGTCGGCCCCCTGGCCGGTGCCCATCGGGTCGCGGTTGACGCCGACGATGCCGGTCATGGCGCCGCCGTAGGGGTCGAGCGCGGAGGGGCTGTTATGGGTTTCGACCTTGTAGACAAGATCGATCTTGTCGTTGAAGGTGATGACGCCGGCGTTGTCCTTGAAGACGGAGACGAGGAATTCGACTTCCTAGCCGATATCCATGGTGCTCTACTGGATGACCGTTTTGTAGACGGAGCCACTCTCTGATT
>JAVBRV010000029.1:0-9689 GCA_031547585.1 Victivallaceae bacterium | reverse complement strand
CCTTGATGATCACCTCGCCGGGCTGTTTCGCCGCCATGATGAGGTCGCTCTCCGGATCGAGCTCCGGCGGCAGGGGTTCGGTGAATTCGACCTCGCTATGGTTATCCGGGTAGGAGTGGCGGATGCTTTTTACCGTCCGCTCGACGTAGACCCGGAAGTTGCTGCGCAGAAACAGCAGCTTGTCGCCGGGCCGGTCATGAGACATCTCGCGGGAATTGAATTTCGGATTGTGCATGAGAATCCGGTCCGGCGCGAGCTGCTTCTTCACCGCGTAAAAGTTGCTGAAGATGTTGATGCAGTCGTCTTTAGCCCCTCTCACATAGCAATCTTCGATCACGATTTTGCCGTAGCACCCCAGAAGGTTGATGGCGTCGCTGGAAGTCGAGAGCGGCCACGGCGCATAAGGCGCGGGGGCGATCCGGACGTTTTTCAATTCGAGTCCGTCCAGGTATTGCCCGACCACCCCCATGCCCCGGCCGGAGTGGATGGTAATGTTCTCCAGCCGGTGACCGACCGAGTCGTGCATCCGGAAGAGCGACCCCGCGTAGATGTGGTGCCGCAGCATCAGCCGCATGCCGGCCTTCAGGGGGATCATCGCATCCGAGGCGAATACCCGAAGCAATCCGGGAGCCGCCAGTTGCGTCCGGGCCACCCGGAAGTTGACGAAGAGGCCGCCGTCGACGTTCAGCCAGTCGTCGCCGGCCACCTCGTTCCAGGAGGGAATCGGCTCCCCGCCTCTGGCCGGGTAGCGGGAGGGGTCGAACGCCACGTCGAAGCCGTATTGATCCGGCGTAACGGCAACCACTTCGCCATAGGTAAAGTGAGGCGTCCGGTAGTCGAGCGTGAAGTTCTTGAAGGTGATGTTGCGGGTGTTCCGGGTGAAGGCGAAGCACTGGGTGCCATAGAGCATGAAGGTGGAGCCGCCGCCGTCGATTTCGAGATTCTCGCCGCTCCCCATCCAGAAGACCCAGTGCCCGGGGGTCCAGAGTCCGGTGGCGGCCTGGTGGAAATCGTAGACGCCTTTGGGGAAAACCAGCCGGGCGGCCTGGTTCTTCAGGGCGAATTCAAAGGCCTGGCGCACCGCCTGGGTATCGTCCGCGCCATCCCCGGGAACCGCCCCGAAATCAGCCACCGAAACCGAACCGTCGGGAGTCACCTTCCGGGCTTCGGCCCGGCAGGATTCGCTCCAGGCCGCAAGCTCTTTGGCGTCGGGGAGCCCCTTCCAGATGCGGAGATGGTTCAAGGTTCCCGCGAAGGGAAAGGTGAAGCCGCCGTAGGGGTCGCGCAACCCGAAAACGATATTCCGGCCGTATTCGAAGGGGGTGGTGCCGAGCCGCGCATCCCCCTCAAGGACGTCGTCCACCAGGAGTTGAAGCTGATTCCGGTTGCTCTCCCGGTCGAAGATGCCGACGATACGGCTGCTTCGGCCGGGAACCAGCTTCTGCTGCGAACGGACGACAATGCGCTCCTTTTTGTCGCTTCCCCAGATCTCGAAGAAAACCCGTCCTTCGCGGTCGCAGCCGAGCCGGTTGTCGAAGCCCAGCCGAACCGCGAAAACCGCCTCTTTCTCCGGCAGCCGCTCCGGCTTCACCTGAAAAGCGACGGCGAAGGAGCGCGGCAGCTCCGGCGTGCGGAGAATCAGGTAGGAATCCTTGCCGTTGAAGGCGAATCCCTCTTTGCCCGCGACGACTTCGTTCTTTTTCACCAGGGTGGCGGCCCCGTAACGCTCCGGTGCGGAGGACTCGAGGTCGAGCACCACCTCCGCCGCCGCCAGCGACAGCGGCAGGAGCGTCAGCATCAGGGTTTTTACAGCATCCATCAATTGTTTCCTCCTTAATATCCGTTGGAATTGGTAATGTGTCCGAAATAGTTGGAGCTGTCCCCGGTCAACTGCCGGTGGCTCAACGCTTCGACGTGCCCATCGAGAAAACCGCCGTTGGAACGATCGCCGTGCCGCGGCAGCATATTGTAATTGTTGTCGGCGGGAGTCATCCAGCGGCCGTTCCAGCACCAGCAGGAAAAAGCGTTCGCCGATACTTTGGAGCCATCCGCCTTGTACAACGTGGCGTCGCCATAGCCGATGAATCCCGAGGCCCGGCGTATTTTCGAAAGCTTGACCGCAAAACCGTACCCGGCCACCCGATGGTTGTCGCCGAAAGAGTGGATGCCGACGCCGCCGCCGGTGGCGGTATCGGTAACCGAGGGGCAGACCATCGGTCCGTCATTCGGCGTACCGTAATTCTCGTCGCGCCACTTCTTAACCGGCAGATAGCCCTCCGCCAAGAGATTGGGCCACCACTTCTTGTTGATCCGGCCGGCGTAGTCCGGGCCGAGATTGTGCGGGGTAATGTGATCGAGATTATCCCCGGCATAGGCGAGTACTGACGCCATGATCTGCTTGTGGTTGCTGACGCAACTGGTTCCCCTGGCCCGCTCCCGCGCCTTCGAGAGGGCGGGCAGCAGCATCGCCGCCAGAATGGCGATGACGGCGATTACCACCAAAAGCTCAATCAACGTAAAACAACGCCGCCCCGCCGGAGGATTTCCGGCGGCTGTTCTCTTCAACATATTGCCGCTCCTTTCTCACTGGGTGAAAGACTCTCTCCCGGGCGGAACCGCGGGAGCAACTGCAACTGAATGGACTTCCCTTCGCGCCACTCGGCGAAGAGGTCGAAGAGGGCCGTCGCGATCTCCCGGACGGGCTGCTCGATGGTGGCGAGCGTGGCGCAGCCCGCGGGGAGCCCGTCGAAACCGATGAGGCCGATCTCGCGGCCGCTCTCCCGGATCGCTTCGGCCGCGCCGAACGCGCCGGAGTCGGAGAGGGCGAAAACCGCATCGCCCCCCCTCCCCTCCTTCAGATAACGGCGAAGGCATTTGCGGGCGAGATCCGGACGGGAGTCTCCCGGCGCGACCCGGCAGTCAAGCACTTCCGGCCGGATGCCGGCAGGCTCAAGCGTTTCGCAGAAGCCGAGAATGCGCGACTCCAGCTGCCGCGTGCGGGGTTCGCAAATGAGAAGAAGGGGCGCGCGGAAGCCGTTTTCGAGCAGTTGCCGCGCCGCCAGCGCGCCGCCCCGGCGGTTGTCGCTGGTGATATTGCAGATCGAAACATTCGGCAGCTCCATATCGAGAATCGCCAGCGGTTTGTCGCCGAACGAATCGAGCTGCCCCAGCTGGCGCATCGAAAACGGCTCTCCGGGCGGCAGATAGGCGACGGCGTCGGCTCCCCGCCAACGTTTCGCCAGCTCCCGCAGAAAGGCGTCGTGTCCGGAGACCGGGAGAAGCTCGACCCGCCAGCTCGCCTTTTCGGCCGCGCTCCGAACCTCGCGGAGAAAGAAAGCGCCGAAATCCCGCTCCGGGTCGCTGCCGACGGGCGGAGCGAATAAGAGCAGGGTCTTCCAGTCGCGCCGCTGCAAGAGCTCAAGCGCGCCGGGAGCGACATACGTCCCGGAACCGCGAATGCGGCGAATGAAGCCATCCCTCTCCAGCTGCTTCATCACCAGGCGGATGGTCGCGTAGCTCGCCCGTCCCTCCCGGGCCAGTTCCCGGTCGGTGGGCAACCGGGCGCCCGGCTCCCGGAGCCTCTCTTTAATCATAGCGAGAATCGATTCCCGCGCCTCCGCCGATAACGTATCCGTCATAAAAACACCCGACATTGCTAAAAGTGCTAATCAAAACAAACTGCATCTATTAACATTATACTGCAAAAGAAGGCGACAGTCAAGAGACGGAATGAAAAAATCTCAAAAAAACCGCGCCATGGAGTTTTGCAACCGTTTCATATGGAAAAACAGTTGCATTTCCCCCACCGCGGCAGTATAGTATATACAGGTTAATTATGCAATGAAACTGAGGCTCCATGCCGAATGAAATAAAAATTTTTCTCTTTTGCGACGCCCTCGGGTATGAGATCGTCACCCGGCACCGTTTTATGGAGGCGGAGCTCCCGTACCGCTATAAGGTGGAGACCCAGTTCGGCTACTCCTCGGCCGCGGTTCCGACGATCCTCTGCGGCGAACCGCCGCAGGTGCACCGCCATTTCTGCTTCTTTTTCTTCGACCGCAAGGGGGAAACGCCGTTCAAGGTGTTCCGCTGGCTTCACCCCTTCCTCCACCCGGCGAAGCTCTTCAACAACCACCGGGTGCGCAATCTCTGCAACCGCCTGATCCGCAAGTGGAAGGGCTTCACAGGCTACTTCAACATCTATCAGCTCCCCTACCGGCGGCTCCCGCTCTTCGACTACTGCGAAAAGAGGGACATCTACGGCCCCGGCGCGCTCGCCCCCGCCGAAAATCTGCGCGATGTGCTCGATAAAAGCGGCCTCAAATGGCATATCTCCGACTGGCGGCGGCCCGACTGCGAGAACTTCGCCGAGGCGGTCCGGCTCCTGAAAGAGGGGGAAAAGGAGTTCCTCTTCATCTACTCCGGCGAAATCGACGCCATGCTCCACTTCCACGTTCACCAGCCGGACTTCGTCGCCGAGCGCCTCAAAGGGCTCGCCGCCGACATCCGGCAAATCCTGGAGGCGGCGCGCGAAAAATACGACTCCTGCCGCTTCTACCTGATCTCCGACCACGGCATGACCCCCTTGAAGGGCGCGGTCGACCTCCGGAGCCGGCTGGAGAAACTGCCCTTCCGGTTCGGCCGGGACTTCGCCGCCAACTACGATTCGACCATGATCCGCTGTTACATTCTGAACGAAGCCTGCCGCGCGCCGATCCGCGAAGCCTTGCTGGGCGCCCCCGGCCACTGGCTGACGGCGGAAGAAAAACGCGCCTTCGGCATCGATTTCGAGGACGGCATGTACGGCGATGAGATCTTCCTCCTCGATTCCGGCATGCAGCTGGTTCCGGGGGATATGGGTTCGCGGCCGATCCCCGGCATGCACGGCTACGCGCCGGACGACCCCGGCTCCTACGCCAGCTGCCTCGCCAACTGCGACCCGGGCGAAGCGCCGCAGAAGATCGCCGACTTTTTCCGGCTCATGCGCCGCGAAGCGGAGGGCCGCCGATGAGCGTCGAACTCCAGAAACTGATCCGGAAAAACACCCTCACCAACTACCTTACCGTCGGCGTCCGGCTGGTCGAGGGGATTCTGGTCACCCGCTGGATGTACCTCTATCTCGGCAAGGAGTTCTACGGCTTCTGGGCGCTGCTCTGGGAGATCTTCTTCTACGTTCTCGTGCTGAACTTCGGCTTCGGCAAAGCGGCCCAGCGCTGCACCGCCGAAAACCTCTTCGAAACCGACATCAAGGAGTATAACCGGACGGTCTCCACCGTCTTCACCCTCCTCACATTGATGAGCCTCGTCATCGTCGGGCTGACCTTCGCCGCCACCTTGTTCCTCCCCGCCCTCACCAACCTCGAGGACCCGGAAACCATCGCCTATTGCCGCAAATGCATGATCATCTTCGGGCTCGGCATCGGCATCACCTTCCCCACGGGCATCTTCCCGGAGATCCTGATCGGCCTCAAGGCGCTGTACTTGCGCAACTACGCCCTGGTGACCGGGCGAATCCTTGAAATGGCGGGCATCTTCGCCATCTTCACCTTCTTCAAGGGGTCGCTGCTGAGCCTCGTCTGGTTTACCGTCCTCCTCAACCTGTCGCTCAACTTCTGGATGTTCGCGGCTATCCGCAAGAAGATTCCCGGCTTCCGGCTGCGCTTCCACCTGCATTGGAGCGACCTCAAAAAGCTGGTGGATTTCAGTTTGTTCTCCTACCTCTACTCGATCTTCAACCTCCTCATCGTGCGGGCGGACCGGCTGATTCTGAGCGGCGTCATGGGGCTGGCCCAGGTGGGAATCTTCCAGCTCGGCACCCGGATTCCCGAAATGGCCCGCAGCATGACCACCCAATACCAGGACAACGTCGCCCCCCTGACCGCCGAACTCTGCAAAAAAGACGACATTCCCCTCCTCAGGCGGATCATCATCGACGGGCTCCGCCTCACCGCCTGGCTGGTCGCGGGCGGCATCGTCGTCGTTTACATGACGACCCCCGAAATCTACTTCTTCCTCTTCAAGGAGAACAACCAGGAGGTGCTGCTCGTCTGCCGGATCATGCTGATTTCGGAGGCGATCATGGTGATGTTCCGCAGCTTCGGCAACCACATCATGATGATGTCGGGGCGGCACCGGCTGATCTGCGGCATCGCCGCCGCCGAACTCCTCGTGAAATTGCCCCTCAGCATCTACCTCGTCCACCAGATCGGGCTGCTGGGCGTCGTCTGGGGGACGCTGATCCCCAACGTCATCATCTCCCTCTGCGTCATGCTGCCCTTCACGGCGCGCTTCATCGACTACTCGGTGCTCCGGCTGCTGAAGGATATCTGCCTCTTCCCGCTGCTGGACGCCACCCTCGCCGCCAGCTCCATCTGGCTCTTCGACGCCTTCATCCTGAAGCCGTTCCTGCCGGAGCTGGCCGTCTTCTTCCGTCTCTGCCTCCTGGGGGCGGTGGGGGGGATCGTCTACCTCAGCTTCGGCTGGTTCGATTTCGTCGATGAGAAGAAGCGCCGCCAGATCATCCGGGGCGCGCTCTTCTTCATCCGCAACCGCGAGGAGGAGGAGCTGATCGTCCGCCCGGGAGCGGAACCCATCGACCCAAGCGTGAAGGATCCGAGACTATGATCAGCGTCATCATCCGTTCGCACAACGACGAAGAGATCATCGGGCGCACGCTCGAGATCCTCACCCGCCAGAAGGGGTGCGGCGAGTACGAGCTGCTCAGCTTCGACGACGGCTCGACCGACCGGACGCCGGAAATCATCCGCACCTACCCCGAAATCAAGATGTTCCCGAAGGAAAACCTCCCCTACAATCCGGCCCGGGTGCTGAACCGGGCGGTACAGGAGACGAAGGGCGAAATCGTCGTCTTCAACAACTCCGACGCGGTTCCGCTCGATGAACACTTTCTCGCCAACCTGACCCGCCCCTTCGCCGGGGACCCCGCCGTGGGCGCGGTCTACGCCAACCAGCTCTGCCGCCCCGACGCCCGAACGCTGGTCCGCAAGGACTACCTGCGCGGTTTCGGCGACGGCAAAGAGGCGGCCCGCTGGCGCCACTTCTTCAGCCTCGCCGTATCGGCGGCGCGCCGGGAGGTGCTGCTGGCCGAACCCTTCGACCTCCGCATGCAGTATTCGGAGGATATCGAGTGGTCCTGGCGGCTGAAGAAACAGGGCAAGTGGAAGATCGTGTACGCGGAGGACGCCCTAGCCGAGCATTCGCACAATTACACCCTCCGCCAGGTGTGGAAGCGCTTCTACAACGAAGGCATCGCCGAAGGCCAGATCTACGGCGAAAAAAGCCATTTGGGGACCTTTTTGAAACATCTCGTCGCCGAGTCGCTGCGCGATCTCCGGTTCGAGATCCGCGAAGGGGCATGGCTGGAGATCCCCGAGGGGCTGGTGTACCGCTTCCTTCAGAAATACGCGGTGCACCGCGGCATCAACCACTATCTGGCGAAAGGGAAATCATGAGGACCGCTCAGATCATCCGCCGCCTCAACTTCCAGGAGTGGGGCGGAACCGAAAGCGTCGTCTGGAACTCCGTGCGCGAATTGAACAAGCTCGGCATCGAGTCGGAAAGTCTGGCGACGCTGGCGCTGGGAGGCGCGGAAGACGAGACCCTCGACAACGTCCACATCCGCCGCTTCCCTTGCTTTTACCCCTATTTTCCCCTGGGGGCCGAGCGGCGCAACGCCCTCGACCGCAAGGGCGGCAACCCGATCTCCTTCGCCCTCGCGGAGCATCTCAACCGGCACTCCTTCGACCTGATCCACTGCCACAACCTCGGCCGTCTCGCCCAATACGCGGCGCGGGCGGCGCGGCATCACAACGTCCCCCTCGTCCTGTCGCTCCACGGCGGGTACGCCGACGTGCCGAAGGAGGAGCTCGATGAACTCCTGAAGCCCATCCGCCACACCATTCCCTACGGCGGCATCCTGGAACGGGTTCTCCGCACCCGGGTCGACGCGCCCGCCGCCGCCGACGGGCTCATCTGCGTCGGCGCCAATGAATATGAAGCGCTCCGCGAACGCTACCCCGATAAGCGGGTGATGCACCTCCCGAACGGCGTCGACACGGCCCGTTTCGCCCGGCGTTCCAGCTTCGACTGGCGCGAGGAGCTGAACCTTGCTCCGGAGACGCGACTTCTCCTCAACGTTTCGCGGATCGACTACCAGAAGAACCAGAAGCTGCTGATCCGCCTGATGGCCGAACTCGCTTCCTGCAAGGAAGATGCGCACCTTCTCCTCATCGGCCCCGTCACCTCGGCCTGGTATGCCGAAGAGCTGCGCCGCCTGATGAAAGAGCTCGGGGTGGAAAATCGCGTCACCCTGATTCCCGGCCTGCCGCCGGGCGATGAACGGCTGGAAGCGGCCTACCAGGGAGCCGATCTCTTCCTCCTCCCCAGCAATCACGAGCCCTTCGGCATCGTGGTGCTGGAGGCGTGGAGCGCGGGGCTGCCAGTGATCGCGGCGCGGGTCGGCGGCCTCGGCCGCCTGGTCGAAGACGGCCGGACCGGGCTCTTCTTCGAAGCGGGTTCGCTGGAGGGCCTCGTCGACGCTTACCGGCGGCTCCCCTCCTGCCGCAAGGCGCTGGTTGAGAACGCCTTGCTTGAAGTTCGCGAAAACTACGACTGGCGAATCGTCGCCGGCATGCTGAAAACCTTTTACCGTGAGTTGTGCGATGGGCGGAAACATTCTATTCGCCAGTGAGTTCGCGGGGTTCGCCGGGGGCGTCGAGCGCTACATGCACCAGGCCGCCGGAATCCTCCGCAACGACGGTTTTTCCGTCGACCTCGTCTACGCCTGGGAGCATCGCGCCCTGCCGCAATTCCGCGAAAATTTCGACCGGCTCGACACCTTCGAGACCCGCGACGCCAAACAGCGTTACGACCTGGTGGTGGTCCACAAGCTCCGCTCGGCCGAACTGATCCGGGAGCTGCGCAAGCAGGGCAAGCTCGCGGTCTTCGTTCACGACCACGACTATTACTGCCCGCGCCGCCATCGCTACTACCCCTTCACCCGCAGCAACTGCCACCGCCCCTACCGGCAGCTCTTCTGCGGCGTCTGCGGTTCGCTCAAACGACCGCGGGGCGGCTTCCTCCGCGAACTCGGAAGCAACTTCTTCGGGGCGAACCGGTTGTTCCAGGAGGTTCTGGCTGCGGACCGGCTGATCGTCCTCTCCGACTTCATGTCCGCCAATCTGCTCCTCAATGGGGCCGATCCGGAGCGCCTCGTCAAGATTCCGCCCGCCATCTCCCTGCGGCGGCCCGTTTCGCCGCCCCCCGGACCACCGCGCATCGCGGTGCTCGGCCAATTGATCCGGGGGAAAGGGGTCGATCTCCTGCTCAAAGCCCTGCCGATGGTCGAAACCGACTGGGCGCTCGACATCATCGGCGACGGCAACGACCGCCCGATGCTGGAGAAGCTGGCGCGCCCCCTCGGCGGCCAGGTACGCTTCCACGGCTGGGTGACCCGCCCCGAAACCATTCTCGAAGGCGCCTCGGTAATGGCGCTGCCCTGGCGCTGGCAGGAGCCCTTCGGGCTGGTCGGCCCGGAAGCGCTGGCGCAGGGGATTCCCCTCGTCGGCTTCGACGTGGGCGGCATCCGGGAGTACCTTTTCGACGGTGAAACCGGGCTTCTCGTCGAGCCCGGCGACCTCAAGGCGCTGGCGGCGGCGCGGACCGAAATC
>JAVBRV010000498.1:0-5941 GCA_031547585.1 Victivallaceae bacterium | reverse complement strand
CAGCACGGGCACGCCGGAACTCATCAAGGTTCCCAGCGTTCGCGCGAAACGCGAGATCGCCGATTTCGACACCAACTGGCCGAATACCGGCATGTTGTATTTACACCAGTCGACGCCCCACTTCCCCCACTTGTTCTTCACCAGCAGCTTGAAGCCGACGACAATGATGAATACGCCGCCGGCGTATATATACCAGCGCGAGATCAGGGTGTTGCTGATGAGCATCACCAGCTGGGTGATGCCGGGCAGCGGCTTGCCGGGAAGCATGTCCGCGAAGATCTTCTGGAAGTTCGGCACGATGAAGATCATGAGACCGACGACCGCCAGCAGCGAAATCGACAGAATCACAGTCGGGTAGATCATCGCCGACTTCACCTTGCCGGACACCCGCTGCGCTTTCTCCATAAAGCCCGCCAGGCGGTCGAGAATAATCTCCATCGCGCCCGACGCCTCGCCCGCGCGCACCATGTTGAGATAGAGTTTGTCGAACGACCGGGGATGCTGCGCCAGCGCTTCGGCGAAGGTCGCTCCGCCTTCGACCGTTTCGGCGGTCTTGGCCAGCACCGCCTTGATCGCCGCGTCCTTCGACTGCTTCTGCAAGGTGTGCAACGAGCGGATGAGCGGCAGGCCCGCCCCGATCAGAATCGCCAGCTGCCGGGTCAGCACCGTCAGCTTCTTGCGCTTGATGACCATCGGGCCGAGGTTGACGTTGAAACCCGCCTTCTTCTTTACGCCCGCCTTCTTCTGCGCCACCTTTTTGGCATCGGCCACGGCGGCCTTGATCGAAGTCGGGAACAAGCCCTTTTTCTTCAGATCGTTCGCGGCGGCTTCCTCGCTGGCGGCACTGATCTTGCCCTTCTGCTCCTTGCCCTTGGCATCCATCGCGGTATAAACATATTGCGCCATGATTACCCCCTCTCCTTACGTGTAGCGGACGACTTCGTCCACATTCGCTTCGTGATTGTAAATCGCGAGGAGCCCATCCTCGCGCAATGTACGCATTCCCAGCGCCCGCGCTTTGTCGCGGATCACCATGGTCGGCTGGTTGTCGGCGATCAGCTCCCGGATCTCGTTATTGACGAGGAGGAGCTCCGTCAGCGCCTTCCGGCCCTTGTACCCGGTGTAGTTGCAGGTGGGGCAGCCCTTGCCGTAGCAGAACTTCCGGTCGCCCACCTCTTCGCGGGTCAGGTCGAGCCGCTCCAGGTCGTCCTCGGTCGGCGTGTATTCGGTGAGGCAGCCTTTGCAGACCCGCCGGATCAGCCGCTGCGCCAGAATGGCCGCCAGCGACGAACAGATAAGGAAAGGCTCCACCCCCATATCCACCAGACGGGTCACCGTGCTGGCCGCGTCGTTGGTGTGCAGGGTGCTGAAGACGAAGTGACCCGTGAGCGACGCTTCGATGGCGATCTGGGCGGTGATGAAGTCACGGATTTCGCCGACCAGAATCCGGTCGGGGTCCTGGCGGAGGAAGGCGCGCAACGCCCGTTCGAAGGTCATCCCCACCGCGTCGTTGATCGGGCACTGGATGATCCCCTCGATGTCGTATTCGACCGGGTCTTCGGCGGTCAGCAGTTTGTCTTCGGGGTTGTTGATCTCGTCGAGCGCCGAGTAGAGCGTGGTGGTCTTGCCCGAACCGGTCGGCCCCGTCACCAGCATGATGCCGTTGGGGAGGCGAATGATTTCGCGCATTTTCTCCAGCACTTCCGCGCCGATGCCGAGCGAGTCGAGCTTCAAGTTGACCACCGAGCGGTCGAGCACGCGGAGCACCACCGATTCGCCGTAGCTGGTGGGCAGACAGGAGACGCGGAGGGCCACCGGGCGGCCGCTGACTTTCAGCTGGATGCGTCCGTCCTGCGGACGGCGGCGCTCGGAAATGTTGAGGCCGGAAATAATCTTCACCCGGCTGACCACCGGAATCGCCAGGCTCTTCGGCGGCGGCGGCATCTCGTACAGCGCGCCGTCCACCCGGTAGCGGATGCGGAAGTTCTTTTCGAACGGTTCGAAGTGAATGTCCGACGCCTTGTCGCGGATCGCCTGCTGAATCACCACGTCCACGAATTTGACGATCGGCGCGTCGTTGGCGTGATCTTCGCTGTCGTCGACCTCGTATTGCTCGACGTGTTCGCCGAACTCGGCCACGATGTCGTTGATCGAGTCGATCTTTTCCGGGTAGTACCGCTCCAGCTCGGTGTCGAACAGCTCCGGATCCACCGGCAGCGGCAGGATATTGTGGTTGACGATAAAGCGGAGCGACTCCACCACCTGGTAATCGAGGGGGCTTCGCATGGCGAGGTGCAAGGTGTCGTCCTCAACCTGCACCGGAATTACTTTGTAACTCCGGGCCGTGTTCAATTCCAGCATCTGGATGATGTGCTGCTCCACGTCGGAGTGCCTGGGGTCCCAGACGTAGCTGCCGAGGTTGTCGGCCATCATCTGGAGCATCTCCGCCTTGGTGAACAACCCGAAGTTCTCGACGATCTCCATGATCGTTTTGCCGGAGCGCTCGTGCTCTTCGACCGCTTCAGCCAGCTGCCCCTTGAGGTCCGGATTCTGGTGGCCCCGCTCACTCAGGAGCAGATCGATTAAAGATGTGCTTTCAAGATCAAGCATGATATTTCCCGTCAGTTTTCATCGCGGAGGGTTACGAAAATCACCTCTTCCAGGGTCGAAACCCCCGATTCGGCCTTGCGGATGGCGTCGTCGCGCAACGAGCGCATGCCGTTGCGGCGCGCCGCTTCGCGAATCACGCCGCTCGACTCGTTGGCGAAAATGAACTTGGCGATATCCTCGGTGATGAGGAAAATCTCATAGATGCCGATCCGGCCCTTGTAGCCGGTGTGGCCGCACTTCTTGCAGCCCGCGCCTTTGTAGAACTGGTGGTTTTCCAGATACTCGGGGGTCATCCGGAGCATTTTGATTTCGGCGTGCGTCGGCGTATGCGGCTGCTTGCACTCGACGCAGACTTTGCGGAGCAGCCGCTGCGCCATCACCGCCCGCACCGAAGTCGCCACCAGGAAGGGCTTCACCCCCATATCCACCAGACGGGTGATCGCGCCCGGCGCGTCGTTGGTGTGCAACGTGCTGAAGACCAAGTGGCCGGTGAGCGAGGCGTTGATGGCGATTTCGGCGGTTTCCACGTCTCGGATTTCACCGACCATGATGATGTTGGGCGCCTGGCGGAGCATCGAACGGAGCGCCGCCGAGAAGGTCATGTCGACGTGCCGGTCGACCTGCACCTGGTTGATGCCGGGGAGCTGGTACTCGACCGGGTCCTCCACCGTAATCAGCTTGCGGGTCGGCGTGTTGATGGTGTTGAGGAAGGCGTACAAGGAAGTCGTCTTGCCCGAACCGGTCGGACCCGTCACCAGGAAAATGCCGTCGGGCATGCTGATGACCCGGTTGACCAGTTCAAGGTCGTCGGCGTAGAAGCCGAGCTTCGGAATGTCGAGCTGAATCGACGCTTTATCGAGGATACGCATGACGATGCTCTCGCCGTGCGTGGTTGGGATCGACGATACACGAAGGTCGATATCCTTCTCGCCGACGGAGAGCTGGATGCGTCCGTCCTGCGGGATGCGCTTTTCGGTAATGTCGAGGTGCGCCATGATCTTGAGGCGGCTGGTGAAGTTGGGCTGGAGGTATTTCGGGGGGCCGTCGACGATCCGCAGCGCGCCGTCCACGCGGTAGCGGACGCGGTAGCTTTTCTCCATCGGTTCCAAGTGAATGTCCGACGCGCGCATTTTGTAGGCGTCGACGATGATCTTGGTCACCAGGCGGATGATCGGCGCATCGTCGCCCTCGGCGTTGGCCGCTCCGAACGCCGAAGGGGCGCCGGTATTGGTTTCAACCACCATTTCCGCTTCGTCGATCGAATTGTCGTCGATATAGCGCTGGGCGGCTTCATTATCGTCGGAGTAGTATTTGGCGATCAGCGCGCTGATCTGACGGGGCGAGGAGACCACCGCGTCGATATCCCCGCCGAGGAGGTAACGCAGCGTATCGAGCGTCTCCATATCGGAGGGGTCGCTCATCGCCACCGTCAAGGCGTGGTCGTGCTTCATCACCGGGATCACCTGGTAGTGGTGGGCGACTTCCGGACTGATCGCCTCGATCACCTCTTCCGGAATATCGTACCCGGTAAGGTCAAGCAGCTCCATGCCGTACTGCTGGGCGAGCATGCCCAGCATCTCATCTTCTTGAAAAGCTTTGCGTTTCAGGAGGATGTCGACGGCATCCCACTCTTCCTCACTCTCCAACGCCTCGGAACGGGCCTGGGCGGCCTGTTCGGCGGTAATCATGCCGTTCTCCTGGAGCAGACTCAGCACGTATTCGGTATCTCTGGGCAAAGCACACCCCCCTCGGTTAAAACGAATGTAAAATCACACACTTGGAAACTTAATGCAATAGGAGCGAAATTTCAAGCCTCCGTCACGATATCCTCGATGATTTTTTCAAGCACGGCGGCATAATCGGGAATTTTCGCCTCTTCCGCCTCCGCCACCGCCAGGGGAACCGAGGTGGCGGGCGAGGAGGGGGCGAAGACCGTGCAGCTATCCGGAACCTGCTCATTGGAGAGGTCGAGCGTGCCGATCGCCGCGGCGGTGCGGATCGTCTCGCGCTTATCCTCCCCCACCAGGGGACGCAGCACCAGAATCTCCACCGCCCGGTCGATGGTGCTCATATTGGGGATGGTCTGGCTGGCGACCTGGCCCACCGCGTCACCGGTGACCAGCGCGCGGCATTCGCTGCGGCGGGCGACCGCTTCGGCGATCCGCAGCATGGCGCGGCGGTAGAGCACCGTGCGGTTCCGCTCGGTGCAATAGTCGCGGATCAGCTTCTGAAGCGGCGAAAGGTTGCAGAGATGAAGCCTTCCCCGCCGCTGGAATCGATTGATGAGACGCGCCATTTTGCGCACTTTTTCTTCCGTCTCGGGGGGGGTGTAGGGGCTGCTGTGGAAGGAGATGAAATCGGTCGGGCAGCCGCGTTTCATGATTTTCCAGGCGGCCACCGGCGAATCGATGCCGCCCGAGAGGAGGGTCAGCACCCGGGGGTTGCAGCCGACGGGGAGTCCGCCGGGGGCCGGATAGGTGTTCCAGAAGAGGATGGCGAATTCGTCGCGCACTTCGCAGCCGAGGGAATATTCGGCGTGATCGAGGTCGATCCGCAAGTTTTCATTGCCGACCCGGGCGCCGATGGCGGTGGCGAGGTCGATTTCGATCTCATTCGAACGCAAGGGGAAAGACTTGTCGCTGCGGCGGGCGCGGATGCGGAAGGAGACCGGCTGCCCCTTTTCGAGCGCCGCCCCCAGTTCCGCCGGAGCCATGCGCACGGCGGCCTCGCGGATCACCTCCATATCGGGCGCCAGGCGGCAGGCGGGGGAGAATGACTCCAATCCGAAGGCCCGCCCCAATTCCGCGCAAGCGGTTTTCAGCTCTTCTTCGGTGAAATCGCTCCCGTCGGCGCGGTCGACCCAGACCCGTCCGCGGACCCGGTGCACGCGGCACCCCGGAACCGATTGCAGAAGATGGGCGATGTTATCCACCAGGCACCGCTCGAACATATTGCGGTTATTCCCTTTGGTGGCGATCTCATGATACCGGCAAATAATCGAATTATACATGTTTACCCTTTTATTGATCGTAAAAAGTACCACCAAAAGTCACATTTTTCAAGCGCTTCGGGCGTATTATGCCGTGGGAGCTGTCGGACAAGTCCGACAGTCGCGAAACGTTTTTCGGGCAGAGACGCGACAGGCCGGAAAAACGAAGAGCAAGATACCCTGCCTCCGTAAAATGGGTTTTGCCAACGGCAAAAGCCGTTTTACGTAATCCCGCTTCTTTTTGGAAAAGCGGGATGGGGGCTTGGGGGGAGGGGGTTGTAAAAAGTTTTTAAAAGACGAAAAATGATTTTGTAAAAAAACCCACAACCGCCGCCCGGGTGG
>JAVBRV010000453.1:0-11537 GCA_031547585.1 Victivallaceae bacterium | reverse complement strand
GCAGCGCCACCTTCTCGCCGGCGGCGACCCGGTCGCCGTTGCGCCGCAGGAGGTCGGTGACCACGCCGGAGACATCCGCGCGGAGCCAGGCGCCGTCTTCGTAGAGCTGCCGGGCCAGTTGGAGCTCTTCGCGGGCGGCGTCGTCTTTCAGCGGCCGGAGCTCGAGCTTGCGCCAGTTGAAGAAGGCTTCGGGGTTGTGGATGAGGCCGACGATCTCGCCGGCGGCGACCCGGTCGCCGACGTCGAGGTTGAGGTGTTCGACCATGCCTTCCGAGCGGGCGACGACGGCCCGGACGCCTCCCTCCCGAACCAGGAGGCCGAGTCCGGCGGCGTTGTCGGCGAGGGTTCCGAAGAATCCCCAGACGGTGACGGCGGCGAGGGCCAGCGTCAGTCCGGCGGGGAGGATCCACATCCAGGGACAGGTCACGTTGGTGAGGACGTCGGTCGAGCGGATATGATTGAGGTTATCCAGCGCTTTTTTCGAAAAAATATTCCGTCTCAGGTATCCCATGATCCCGCCCGTTCTATGGTTTTTGAGCCTGCCGGGGGATACTATAGTCCCCCGAAGGGGGCTTTTCAACCTGAAAGCGTGAAGAATTGCCGCATGTGTACGTTTTTTAGGGAGAGGTCATTGCAAAAATCAACGCTTTTGGCGGCACGACAAAAGTTAAACCCGCCATGGCGGCCGGCCCACACGGAGAAACACGGAGTTGCACGGAGGGACACGGAGGCCGAAATGCGACACACCGCATAGCAGCGGCTTCGGCCTCCGTGTAGCTCCGTGCAACTCCGTGTGGGCCGGCCGCCACAGCTCATTGTCTCTCGCCACCCCACTAAAACGTTGCCCGCGAGCTGCCCCAAACAATGTTTTGGCAGGGAGGCAAGTACCGAGATCATTTTTGCAATTGCCTCTCGCGAGAGAAAAAGATCGGGGGGCTACTCGGTGAGTTCGAAGTAGAGTGCGGGGCCGGTTTTGAGTGCGGCGGTGTCGATATCGAGGCGCAGACGCTTGCCTTCGCGGCGCACCGGCAGCTCTTCGCGGCGCTCCCCGTCGATAGCGAGGGCGAAGCATTTGAGGGGGCCGGGGTGGTTCAGGGTCAGCTCCAGCTTGCCGGTTTCGAGGAGAATGGGGAGGGTGCCGACCTTGTGGAGAGTGGCGCGGTCCGCCGAGAGTTCCATGCCGGTATTGAGCGCATCGGTCGCGAAGACGAGGAGCAGCCGCCGCGAAGCGGGAATGCTCTCCCCCTCCAGCGCGATCAGCGTCACCGAGGCGGGAAGCGAGGTGGTGAAGCTGACGTCCCGAAGTTCCAGCGTGCGGCCGCCGTCCGAAACGCCGCCTTGCAGCTTCGGCGTGTCGGCGGTGAAACGGTTTTCCTTGCTCCACATGGTGAGTTCGCCGGTGTCGCTTTCGAACACGCCTTTCCCGGCATCGGTACGGTTTTCGGGCGGGAGGATCTTCTTATCGCGCAGGCGCTTGAGGGTCGCCGCAAAATCGCTGCCCATCCCCTGATCCACCGGCATCGAGAACCAGGCGGTAGCGGTGATCTCACTGCCGAAACCGGGCGGCAGGAGGAGGTCGAGCCGGGGATAGGCCGGCAACCCTTTGCCGGGCGTTCCATCGAGGACGACGCCCAGCCCGGTCAGCAGCAGCAGACGGTTCTGCTCGGAGCTCATGCCGCGGTTCATATTCCGGTGGTCGCGCATGAAGCTCTCTGCGAAAGCGACGCCGACTTTGTGCGGCGAGGGCCGCACGTCGCCGCGCCCGTAGGCGAAGGCGGCGACCGCCTGTCCCGCCCGGGCGATGGGGTCCACCCCGAGCCGGAAGGCGGCCACCGGCTGCGGCACCCGCGCCACCGCGATCTGGTGCGCGGTGATGGCCGTGTAATCCTGAAGCGCCGAATAGGCGGGCAGGACGAGGCCCTCCTGGTGACGGTATTTTCCCCAGGCCGGAGCGTTGTATTCGGTGATGAGGAAGGGCCGGTTCCACACCCGCGCTCCCCCCATGTAGCGGAGGTAAAGCGCCGTGGCGGAGACGATGCTCCCCTGCGCCATGTTGACGGGGACCACGTCCTGCGCCGAGGGGTGGTTGTGGTAGCCGTGCATGGTGATGATGGGCAGATCGCGCCGGATCGACATGAAACGGAGGTAGCCGAGGCAGTCGTAGAAGGTGGTGAGCCCCGTGAAGCCGGTTTCGGCGAGATGAGTGAGGTAGAAGTCGAGCATCTCCTTTTCGTGTTCGTAGAGGAAGTCGTTGGCGTCCTTGCTCTTCAAGGTACCCGAGTGAAGGTCGTTCCGGGTGGGGAGAGGGATCGCGTCGAAACCGGCGTAGGCGGTTCCCCAGCGTTCGTTTAGCTTGGCGATTCCATCGCTGTAGCGCTTGGCGAGGAAGTCGCGGAAGGCTTTTTCGGCCAGCGGTTTGACGCCGCCCATGGTCAGGGGGTCGCGGACGATCCAGATGCCGAGCTCCTGCTCGTTGTGGAGGTCGACGTAGACGAGGGCGGGCTCTTCCGGCAGGGTGAGGCCGGTGTAGGGGTTGCGGACGCCCAGCAGTTGGCGGACGCCGTCGACCCACATCTTCCGGGCGTCGGGGTCGAAGTACATGCGCTCCTTGTAGCGTTTGGCGATGGCGTCGCTCCACTGGTTGGGGAGCTTTTCGTAGCCGGTGTAGCTGAAGAGGTCGATGCCGAAGTAGACGCCCTCTTTCTTCAGCTCGGCGAGGAGGTAGTGGAAGTAGTCGAGGTTAAGGACGCTGAATTGGGCGTATCCGGGCGCGTCGCGTCCCATCAGCCAGAGATCGACCCCTTGGAAGCGCACCATGTTGTACCCCTGACGCCGGACTCCGGCTGCAAAGTCGCGGATGCGGGCGCGAACCACTTCGGGGTCGGGGTCGAGGAACTGCGAATCGCTCCAGGTGAAGAGGTGGTTGGCGAAGGCGTTGAAGGCGAAGAAGCGCACCGGTTTTTCCGGCTGCTTTTCGAAGGCGAGTCCGCCCTGCGGGGTGAGAATCGCCCGCCCGTATTTCCCCGCCGGACCGGGTTCCACCAGATTGCCGAAGTCGAGGGCGCTGCCGGGACGGACCGCCAATTTTGCGGTGTCGACCGGCTTCCAGACGTCGTCGGCGCGCATCACCAGCCGGTTTTCGGCCACGGGGGGAGCGTTGCGGAGCGACAGGGTCATGCCCGCGACGATCCAGACCGCCGCGCCCTCCGCTTCGAGTTCGACGGCGGTCACTTTCGCCGGTTCGTCGGCGATGGCGAAGCGCGACAGGTAGATGCCGACGGAGGAGGAACCATTCTGTTTGCGGTAGACGACGCTGCCGTTGGGGAGCTGCCCGGCGTTCCACCAGTCGGCGATATCGCGGCCGGTAATGATTTCGTGGTCAACGGTTTTGCCGTCGGCGAGCCGGATCCGGAGCTTGCCGAGCGGGCCTGGCGTTTGATTGAAACAGCTGGCGTGGAGGAGGTAGAGATAGCGCGCCTCCGCCGCTTCGGGGAGCGTCACGGTCACCCGGTTCAACCGGGGAGCGGGGGGCTTGAGGTTGAGGGAGATGACCGCCTTATCGCTTTTCGCGATCCGGAAGCGAACGCCGCCGAAGTCGCTGCGGTCGACCGGGAAACCCCGCATATCGTTGTCTTTGCCCTGATCGCTCCAGCCGCCTTTGCCGTCGCCCTCTTTTTCGTCGGCGAAGCCCATATTTGCGGCGCGGGCGAGATCAAGGGGGTGGTCGGGGGCGTCGCGGAATTTGCGGTCGTTCGCCTCGCCGGAACGGGCGGCGCGGTCTTCGGGCTTCGCCTTCCGGCAACGGCCGCTGACGGTGACGGGGGCGTCCTTCCTGACGGTAAGCGCCTGGTGGTAGAAACCGTTGTGCCAGACGAGGACGCCGCCGGGAACCCGGAAGGGATCGGCATTCTCGCCGCGGGTGTGCGCGCTCCAACCGGCGAGGTTGCCCGCGGCGTCGACTTCGGTGAAGGAGCCGTTGCGAAGCTCCGCGCCTTCGACCTTGAGGTCGGCGAAAACGACTTCGATGCGTTCGAGTTCGCCGTTCGGCAGCTTCTTCCAGGGGCCGAGGAGCTGGAGGCGGAGCTTGCCCGCCTCGGCGACCTTGAGGGTGATGCAAAAATCGCTCCACCCGCCATTCGGATCGGTGCGCAACTCGCAGGTCACGTGACGGTTGCGGACGCTTTCGTCGCCCCAGGTGGCGTGGCTCCAGCGGGCATTCGCCGGTTCCAGCCGGACGTCGGTGATGGGCGCGTCCGCTTCGAAACGCACCCAGGCGAGGTCATAGGCGGCGAGTGTCAATACGGCCAGCAGGGCTGATACGGTCATCCAGGTTTTCATAGGGAATCTCTCTTTCAATATTTGTACCAGCCGTCGTGGCGAATCCAGACGTTATATTTGGCGTTGGCGGTATTTCCGGAATCCACCCAGGGGGCGGCGAGCTTGCTGGTGATATTCCGCATCAGGAATTCGGCCCCGGCTTCCCCGGCCGGTCCCCGCTGCGAAACCACGTGGCCGTCGATGAAGACCGCGCCGGCTTCGGTGAGACCGCGGTGCGCCGGCCAGACGGTGGTGCCGGAGCCAGAGGTCGGGTAGTTGGCGTCAAGCCGGTGATAACCGTACGGATTCGGATCCCCGATGATGCGATCGGCAATTCCGCCCTCGGTAACCATCAATGTCTGTGAGGCGCGACGAAAGCGGCTGATGGGAATGCCCCCGACGTACTGAAAGTTGAGACCGTAATCGCAGATGCGCCAGTTTTCGTTATCCGGATTGTTGAGGGCATTTTCGTAGGTGCTCAGCCGGTTCTTCCAGAAATTATCGAAATAAGCGCTCCCGGTGGCGGACTTGGTACGGGTCCGGCTCGGGCACATCATGATGCTTTTGGTCAGGTAGCCGCGACTGGAGAGGAGCCCGACCCAGAACCAGTATTCAGTGCCACTGGCGGTGAGGTTGGAAACGGGGAAGGTATCCCGGTAGTCGGTGGTGTAAAGCAGCAGCGCCTGCCCCTGCTGCTTCAGGTTGTTCTTGCAGCTGGAGCTGCGGCTGGTCTCGCGCGCCTGGTTCAGCGCCGGGAGCAGAAGTGCGGCCAGAATCGCGATGATGGCGATTACGACGAGGAGTTCAATGAGGGTAAAATGTTTCTGCCGCATCGTCAGCTTCCTTTCACTGTGGCCGGATAATACGGTATGGGATATTCTTCATTGGTTTCGGGGCCCGGAATCGCGGAATCTGCATAGAAGAGGGCCGGTTCATAGATATGGAGGGGTTGGTCGGGGCGGCCGTTTTCGATCCAGCCGATGAGGAGGTCGACGGCGCGGCGGACCATCTGCCGGGTGGGAATGCGGATGCCGCCCGCGATTTGCGGATGGCGGATGTAGGTGTGATAGTCGTCGTAGCCGAGGATGATGTCCGGGCGGTAGTCCGGGGCGGCGGTCTTCAGCGCGGCGAGGATCGGGCGGCAGAGCTGGTTGTCGCGGAGGATGAGCGCGGGGTGGCGGCGGCGGATCAGCCAGGCGATGAAGCGGTCGAAATCGGCTTCCGGGGGGCGGAATTCAATGTCGACCCCGGCGGCCTCCTTGGGAACACCCCGCCAAAGGGAGGTGATCGAGAGATAGCAGAAGGCGGCCGACCGGCAGCCCCGTCCGGCCAGGAAGAGGGAGGCGGCTCCGAAGGCTTCCGCCACATCGCTGTGGACGTGGGAAAAATCGGGGTTGTCGCTGGAAAACATCAAAAAGGGCAGTTTCAGCTGCCGCGCCCGTTCGTAATAGGGCCGGGTGCGGTCGAAGGTGGGGCAGTAGAAAATGCCGTCGGGTTTGCGGGCGATGAGGTTTTCGAGACAGCGGGCCTCTTCCTCCTGGCTCCAGCGGGTGGGGGAGAGGAGGAGCTGGTAGCCGCGCGCCGTGGAGTCGCCGTAAGCGGCGTCGGCGGTTCCGGCATAGAAGGGGTCGGTGAGACAGCCGGAAACCATGCCGATGGTCCGGGTGCGTCCTCCGGCGAGGGTGCGGGCGGCGACGTTGGGCAGGTAGCCCATTTCGGCGGCCTTCTCCTGGATGCGCCGCCGGGTCTCCGGAGCCAGCCGCCCGGTCCCGGTGACGCCGGTGGAGACGGCCTTGACCGAGAGCCCCAGCTCCCGCGCAATGTCTTTCAGGGTAACGCTCATGGAATCGCCTTTATTATTTTGCTTCAGCGTTGAAGCATATTACAATTATACCACAGTCGAAACGAAAAAGCAATAGGGCGTCACAACAAAAAAGCGTTTTTTTGTCGATGGGGTATTGACATTCGCACGGCAATAAGGTATAATTAAACATGGCAATGATTATAATGAATCGGATTTTCTCATCATGACGCTGACGGAACAGGTTCACGAACAGATCTTCGAGGAGTACATACGGGAGAACTACGAGCGGTTCAACCCGGTGAAGCTGCCGACGGAGCGGGAGCTGGCGGACCGGTATCAGGTGTCGCTGATCACCATCCGGCGGGCGGTGGATGAGATGGTCCGCAACAACTACGTGTTGCGGCAGCGGCGGAACGGCACCTTCGTGGTCGACCGCCGGACGCTGGAGCCGCGTTATTCGATCGGGCTGGTGGTTCCGGAGGATGCTTTCTACTCGGTGCTGGCTTCGCGAATCGAGGCGGCGCTGGCGGCGAAGGGACACCGCGCCAGCCGTTTCCCAACGACGGACGCCGATTTTCTGTGCGATCGGCTCCGGGGGCTGGATTACCGGCTGGACGGCATTATCGCCTGCGGTTACCTGGTCAACCATGCGCGAATCGCCGCTGCGGGGATTCCGTATGTGCTGGCGGGCTGCGAGGGTTACCAGAGCGTCGACAACGTGCAATTCGACCTTCGCGAGGGAACGCGGACGGCGGTCAGCCACCTGATCGGGAAAGGTCACCGGCGGATACTGTTTCTATCGCACTTCGACGCCGATATGCAGCAGGCGCGCCGGATCAACCGGGATTTCATTTTCGAGAGCAGCGCGCGTTATCAGGGGTACTGCGACGCGCTGGAGGCGGCGGGTCTGCCGATCGAGGCGGGGAACGTGCTGCATGCGGGCAATTTGAAGCGGAACGCATACCGGGAGGTGGGGCGAATGATTGCCGCCGGGGAGTTCCGATTTACGGCGGTTTTCGCCAGCAACGACAGCTTGGCGGAGGGGGCGGCGACGGCGTTGACGGAGGCGGGGATTCGGATTCCCGGTGAGGTTTCGCTGATCGGCTGCAACAACCTCGGGGGGGAAGAAGATTTATTGTTGCCGTTGACGACGTTGGACCTTCGTTTGGAGGAGGTGGGGGATTGCGCGCTTCGGCTGCTGTTTGCGCAATTGCCGGATAACCGGGCGCATGAGTACCGGTCGATTTCGATGATTCCGAGACTGGTAAGGCCCGAGGGGACGGTGGGGGTTGCGCCGAAAAAATAGTATTAATAAAAAAAATCATAAAAAAATAGACCGCGAAGCGGTCGTGCGCACCCGGCCGAGCCGGGACGCAGTCCAGCGCGCGGACAGCGCTGGTCGCGTGCCGGAAGAATTTTCGGGAACCGAAACGCGGCCCGCAAGTAGATACCGACCGGCGGAGCGCTGCCGATAAAAGGCTTGGCGAAGCCAGCCTTTTATCGAGCCCAGCGCGCGGAGCCGCAGCCGGAAACGGTGCGCTTCTCGCGCCCGGCCAGATACCCTCTCGCCCACTGGGCCCACCGGGTCAACACGGAGAGACACGGAGACAGGTGCAGTTTCACCCCAAAGACCATGCAGCGTGAACGGCGCTCTGGGACAGAGCGCCCTACCTTGGGGAATCGGCCAGTTTGCACCGACAGTGAAAATTTAAAAGTTACCAATGAAGGATTTATATATGCAATCGGAACACGCGATCGACATTCGGGGAGCCTCGGTTTTTCTGGAGGGGCGTCCTATTCTCCAGGACTTGAACTGGCAGGTGAAGCACGGCAGCCGCTGCTTTATTCTGGGCGCGAACGGGGCGGGCAAGACGACCCTGGTGAAGATGCTGATGGGGTACGTCTGGCCGAAGTTCGGGGCGGAGGTGACGGTGCTGGGGAACCGCTTCGGCCGGTCGAATTTGGTGGAGATGCGCAAACACATCGCCTGGGTGAGCCCGTTCATGCAGCACTTTACGGGGACGGAGTGGACCGGCCTCGAGATGGTGCTTTCGGGCATCGACGGGACGCTGGGGTTGTTCCGCGACCCGCTGCCGGAGGAGACGAAACAGGCGATTGAACTGATGGAGCGCTTCCGCTGCGGACACCTGACGGAGCAGCCGATCCACACGATGTCGAGCGGGGAGCAGGTGAAGATTTTGATCGCGCGGGCGCTGCTGACCAAGCCGAGCCTGGTGATTCTCGACGAACCGAACGTCTACCTCGACCTCGCCGGGCGCGAGTTCCTGCTGGGCGAGATCGACCACCTGGCGAAGACGCTGCCGGAGGTGACCATCGTCTTCATCACCCAGCGGATCGAAGACATCCTGCCGGTGTTCAACGAGGGGATGATCTTAAAGGGCGGATGCATCGCCGCCGACGGCAACCGCGACGACATCCTCACGGAAGCGCAGCTTTCGGAGGCGTTCGGGTTGCCGGTGAAGCTGGTGAAAAACCGTTCCGGCCGTTACTGGGCCATGTTGGATTGAGGCAGACTATGATTCGAATCGGTCACGGCTACGATGTGCACCGGCTGGTCCCGGGGCGGAAGCTGATTCTCTGCGGCGCGGAGATTCCGTATGAACTCGGCCTCGACGGCCACAGCGACGCGGATGTGGCGGTGCACGCCCTCATTGACGCGCTGTTGGGGGCGCTGGCGCTGGGGGACATCGGCCGCTTCTTCCCGGATACCGACCCCGCCTACAAGGGGATCGACAGCATGATCTTACTCGACCGGGTGCTGAAGACTCCGGCGCTGGCGGGGTGGGAGTTGGTCAACCTCGACCTCACCCTCATCGCCCAGCGCCCGAAGCTCCTGCCCTACAACCAGGCGATGCGGGAAAATCTCGCCCGGGCGCTGAACCGGCCGCTCGACCGGATTTCGGTCAAAGCGACCACCACCGAAAAGCTCGGCTTCACCGGTCGCGGCGAAGGCATCGCCGCCGACTGCGTGGTCCTGCTGGAAAAGTAGTCGTATTTAATTATCGGTTTCGGGGAACAGTCTTTGGAACAGCTGCCGCCACTCTCTGGCGGGGGAGGTCCGGGCTCCGGCGATGCGTTTGGGGAATTCGAGGGTGGTGTCGATGCCGGGGACTCCGGTGATGCCTTGGTTGCCGGGGGCGGTCAGTTCGCCGAGCGGTTGTTCGCCGGCATAGAGTTTGATGGTAAACATGTCGGCGGCGTTGGCGATTTCGGAACGATCCGGAATTTCCAGGACGGCGAGGAGGTCGAGCAATTTCTGCCGGTCGGAGTTGCTGAGAACAACGGGGGCGCTTTGCTTTTTCACCCAGGTCCAATCGGGGTAGGAGCCGTCGGTCTTCGGAACTTTCTCCATCCAGGATTTGACGATTTCGACCCGGTCGGCGGTTTGCCAGCGCTCCAGATGTTTCTGCAGGATCTCGCGCTCCTTTTCGCGGGATTTGCGGACGATTCCGGTTTCCGTGCCCGCCCCGGGGCCCATGAAGGCGAAACGCAGATAGGAGATGGCGGTTTTTCCCCGTATTCGGATGTCTTCCGATGAATTATCGCCTGACCCGATATAGCGGATGAAGCGCGCATATTCATATTTGTCGCCCTTCCAGACATACGCCATATCGACGCTGGTGCCCCATTTTTCCATAAATTCCGGGGGATCGGTCGGAATATCGAAGGTGACGAATTTTCCCGGCGGAATCTCGCCGAACGTGCGTGTCGCCCTGCCGGCGGCGTTCTGCCAGTGAAAGGTGACATTGCTGATCGTCTCCTCCGTGTCGTTGAAGACCCGAAACGTCTCCGAATTGGCGCATCCGGCGAGCATGGCGACGGCGGCGATGACGACAAAACAGATCATTCTCATTCGTGCGATCCTTTCATATAATATACCCAGTCGCCGTTGATGTCGACTCTCGGTTTATCGACGCCATCCGGATACCAGAAATCTCTTGATTTCAGAACGACGCAATTCCCATAGCGGTCGGAGTGGGTGAAGCCGACTTCTTTCGCCCGTAACAGATGTTCTTTGTAGACGATTTTGAATTGTGAATCAACGACGAAAAAAGTGGATGAGTTGCTGGTCGCCCGTTGCGATACATAAACCGCCAGATAATTCCGGTCCCCCATGGTGATCGGGAACGCTGCGAATTCATTGGCGCTTTCCGGCGTAGACAAGTATAATACTCTTTTCATGTCGCTTTTTCGTATGATGTCAACATACATGAAATAATAATTCTTATGAAGGTAGTATTCGTTGCCGAGAAATTGTACCTCCTGAAAATATCCGGAAGTTCCAAAAATTTTCTCGCCTTCTCTGGTGACCTTTTCGCGGAGGAACCGATCATCATAGGTCACGGGGAAAAACTGCCGTTCATAAGCCGTGATTCCGCTTTTGGATAATTCGACCTTCTGCAGGTCGATGGTATTTACGGCTATTTTGGGAGTCAAATACCCTCTGCCGCATCCCGGGAGAACGACAAGAGCGCCAAGAAAAAAAAGGGTACATAAAAGCGGTTTTCGTTTCATTTTTTCAATCCTTGCATAATCACGATGAGAAGGCTTCCCGTCATCAGGAGATCAAGCGGGGCGAACAACATCAAATCGATCCGAATGGGAATACTTCCGGGAGGAACCTCCTTGATCCACTCGTACTCGATGAAGACGCGAAAGAGGAAGTACAATATCCCAACAAGAAGAAAGCCCCGCCGAAGCCATACAAAGGCCGCCGTCAGGACCGCGACGGCCCCGAGCGGAAACCAGATCGACGCGAATAAACTCACGATTTTTCTTCCAATCCGGCTTGCAGGCGGACCATGTAGCGGGTGATCTCCGCCAGCTCTTCCGGGGTGAAGATCGACATGGCGTCATGGATCAGCGCCCGGTATTCCTGCTCCACGCTGTCGAAGAAGGCGACGCCGTCGCCGGTGATCTCCAGGTGGTAAAAACGGCGGTCGCCGGGAATTTTACTCCGTCTGACGAAGCCGAGCTTCTCCAGTTCGTCGATCAGGATGGTGATGTTCGATTTATCGACCAGCATGCGCTCGCTCAAGTCCTGCTGAGTGAACGGCCTATCGGCGTACTTCAGCAGCATCAGGGCGTTGAATTGCGAATCCGAAACGGGATACTGCCTGAAAAAACGCCGCGACCGCTGCTTGAGCAACACCCCGGACCACCAGATCCCCATCAGGGTCTCGTGTTCCTTGTCGTCAAAGTGATTGAGTTCATTGAAAACCATAACGCACCTCCTTTTATTGTAAAATAATCCATATAGTTATAAATTCAACCGTTGAAAATATTTTATTTATGATTTTATTCAAGCTGGGTTCAATGGCTCGACCCTTTGGGTTGACTTTCAGGATTCAGGTTAAGCATTTGGCGAAGCGATTGTCAGGTAGGGCGCTCTGTC
>JAVBRV010000180.1:0-2599 GCA_031547585.1 Victivallaceae bacterium | reverse complement strand
CATCAGCCGCCGCCCGGTGTTCGCCGTCGACCGTGAGGGGCGGCTGACGCTCAATAGCGCCAATGTGGTGATTCCCCGGCTGCCGGGGGTTCCTCCCGAAGCGGTGGCCGGAGTGTTCAACTCTTCCCTCGCCGGATACCTCTTTCACCGGCGTTTCGGCACCCACAAGGTGCTGCGCGGCGACCTGGAGGAGCTGCCGATCCCGGATGACCCGGCGCTGCTCCGGGAGATCGCCGCCCTCGGCGCCGACCGGGAGGCGGTCGATGAGCTCCTTTTCCGCTATTTCGAACTCGATGATGGAGAACGAAAATTGATTTTATCCGAGAACGGCAGTATTGTATAAGCATGACATAGGAATGATTATGACTGACAACCTGCTGGAAAAACTGACTCACTCGCCCCCGGTGATTTTCGACGGCGCCATCGGCACCGAGATCTACCGCCGCAATTTCTTCGTTAACGCCTCCTTTGAGGAGCTTTGCCTCTCGAACCCCAAGGTGGTTACCGAGATCCACCAGAGCTATCTGGAGGCGGGGGCGGAAATCCTCACCACCAATACCTTCAACGCCAACCGCCGCCGTCTTGCCCGCTTCGGAATCGCCGACAAGACGCTCGCGATCAACCGGGCCGGGGTCGCCCTGGCCCGCGCCGTCGCCGAAGAAGGGGTGCTGGTCGCCGGTTCCGTCGGCCCCGTGAGCGCCCCCGACTCCTCCGGCGACCGGCTGGAGCGGGCGGAGATCCTGAAAGAACAGATTGAAGGACTTCAAGAGGCGGATTTCGTCCTCTTTGAATCGCTTCGCACCGAAGCCGACCTCGCGGGTGCTCTGGAGGCAATGGAAGCCTACCCGGAGCTGCCGTATCTGCTCAGCTTCGCGGTGGACAACCGCTCCGATCTCGCCGGTTTCCTGAAACAGATCAGAGGAGCTGTACATTTGCCGACCGCAATCGGCCTCAACTGCGGCGGCGGTCCGGAAAGCACCTTGGGGGAATTGGAGCGGCTGATGGAATTGAAGCCGGAGTTCCCGGTGGTCGTCCAGCCCAACGCCGGTTCGCCGCGCGGCATCGACGGGCGCATGCTCTACATGACCAGTGCCGAATACTTCAGCACCTACGCCCGGCGCTACGCCCAGCTCGGGGCCGCCGGCATCGGCGGCTGCTGCGGCATCAGCCCCATCCATATCGCGGAACTGGTTCGCAGCGTCAAGCCTCTGATGCGGGCCGAACGCCGCGTCCTCCCCGCGGTCGAGACCGCGGAACCCCTGGCCCAGCCGGAGGTTCCGTTGGCCGAACGCTCCCGCCTCGGCAGCCGCCTGGCGGCGGGCGAATTCCTGAAAATGATCGAGATCACCCCGCCGCGCGGCTTCGATCTCTCGAAAACCATCGAGGGCGCCAAGCGCTGCCGCGAAGCGGGCATCGACGCGGTGAATCTGCCCGACGGTCCCCGGGCCAGCGCCCGGATTTCCCCCCTTGTCACCGCCATCTCCATTCAGCGCGAGGCGGGCATCGAGGCGATCCTTCACTGCTGCTGCCGCGACCGCAGTCTGATCGGGCTCCAGGCGGAGCTCCTGGGGTGCGCCGGAGCCGGCGTCCACAACATTCTCTTCATCACCGGCGACCCGCCGAAGCTCGGCGATTACCCGATGAGTACCGGGGTCTTCGACGTCGACTCTATCGGCCTTGTGCGGATGCAGAAGCGGATGAACGGCGGTTTCGACCTGGGCAGCCAGCCCCTCAACGCCGTTACCCGCGGGGTGATCGGCGTCGGGGCCGACCCCAGCGCCATCGACCCCGAGCGGGAGTACCGGCGCACCTGTGAAAAGATCGAGGCCGGGGCGGAATTCATCATCACCCAGCCGGTGTTCGCGGTGGAGAGCCTCTTCGCCTTCCTCGACCGGATCGAGCATCTTCATATTCCGGTGATTGCCGGGATCTGGCCCCTTGTCAGCCTCCGTAACGCCGAGTTCATGAAGAACGAGGTGCCGGGGGTGGTGGTTCCGGATAGCGTCATGGAACGAATGGCCGCCGCCGAAGGGCGCGACGGGCAGCGCGAGGCGGGCGTCGCCATCGCCCGCGAAAGCATCGCCGCTATTCGCGGCCGCGTCCGGGGCATCCAGGTAAGCGCCCCCTTCGGCAACGTCGAATTGGCGCTGCGCGTGATCGACTGACCTACCGGAAGCACTCCGCGAGTTTCAGTTTCTGTGCTTTCGCCGACTCCGCGACGGCGGCGGCGACTGTCTCGGCCCCCGCAACGTTGAGGTGGCTGTTGTCGGCGCTGCCTTTGGGGTAGCCGGGGTATTCGCCGGGCCGGGTGTGGGTGAAGAGGCTCTTGCTCTTCTCCGGACCCAGCTCCCGGTAGAGCGTCTCGGTGTAGGTGTTGAGGTCGATTACCGGAGTGTTGGTTTCGGCGCCGACGATCCGGACCGCCTCCGGGTAGCCCCCCAGCGACGGTTGGAATTTGCCGTCTTTCGCGAAGGTGCGGCGGTTGATCGGGGTCACCAGGACCGGCTCTCCCCCTTTGGCGCGGACCTCGGCGATAAAGCGCCGCAGATTCTCACGGTAGGCATCCTCCGCCGGAGCGCTGCGGCCGGGGTCTTCTTTC
>JAVBRV010000064.1:0-7110 GCA_031547585.1 Victivallaceae bacterium | reverse complement strand
CCCCGACTCCCACAACGTCTTTAGAGAAAACGGGGTTAGTGCTTGAGGGGGAGGTCGATGAGGCGGATGTAACGCCATTTGCCGCTGTTGAAACGCCAGAGGAAGAGCATGGCGTCGATGAAGGCGACGAGGCCGACGTATCCCCAGACGAGGTAGATGGAGTAGGGCCAGACTTTGCTGAAGAAGTAGACGCCGGGGACGAGGAGTCCCCAGGCGGTGGCGCAGTTGATGAGAAAGATGGCCATGGTGTCGCCGGCTCCGCGCATGGCTCCCATGAAGACGTATTTGATGCAGTCGCAGGCGTTGAAGAAGGTGACGAGGGCGAGGACGCCGACGGCGATGTGTTTGACTTCGCCAAAATCGATGCTGCCCTGGGCGTCGGGGGCGAAGAATTCGGCGATGGCGTCGGGGAATCCGAGGTAGAGGACGACGCCGGCGATCATGTAGACGGCGGAGATTTTCCAGGCGCGGAAGGCGATGCTGCGGGCGACGCCGTGACGGCAGCGGCCGATGTACTGGCCGACGAGGATGGCGGTGGAATCCGAGAGTCCCATGAGGGGGAGGAAGAAGAGGTTGTTGATGGAGAGGGCGATGACGCTGGCCGCGAGGGCGGCTTCGCCGAAGTAGCCGACCATGAAGGCAACAAGGGTGAAGGCGCCGACGTCGCAGAAGGTCTGGAATCCGGCGGGGACGCCGAAGCGGACAAGGCGCGAGAGGAGCTGGGGGTGGAACTCGCGGGGGGCGCGGGTGGGTACGTCCTTTTGATCCTGGAGGTAGAAGTAGACCATGATGAGAATCATGGAGAAGCCGCAAGCGATGCTGGTGCCGATGGCGGCGCCGTAGATGCCGAATTCGGGGCATCCCCATTTGCCGAAGATCATGATGTAGTCGAGGAGGACGTTGAGGATGCATCCGGCGATGTTGATGACCGCCACGGGCCGGGTGCGTCCGCGTCCGGAGAAGAAGGCGAAGTAGGGGGCGGCGAGGCAGATGAAGGCGCCGCTGGGGAGGAGCCCGGTGAAGTAGTCGATTTCGCTGCTGATGAGGGCCGCGTCGTGACCGCTGTTGCGGAGGATGAGGAGGCCGAGGGGAGGAATCGCGAAGGTGATGACCAGCGCCGCGCCGATGGAGAAGAGCTGCCCGGTGTGAACCGCCCTCAGGAGGTTGGTTTTATCCCCCGCGCCGTGGTACTGGGCGACGATGGCCGAGGTGTAATTGGCGACCACCAGGAGGAGGACGAAGAGCGAGAAGTAGAGGATTCCGGCAGGCATGCTGGCGGCAACGTCGAGGGTCGAATATTGCGCGAGGAACTTGCGGTCGGCGAACTGCATGATGCTGTTGCTGGCGCTCATCAGCACCAGGGGCCAGGCGATGCTGAAGATTTCGGGGTAGCCGCCCCGGGTGGCGAATTCGCGTTTGCGGAATGAAGGCAGAACGTTGAAGGGGAACATGATAAAAGGTACTTCGGGAAGAAAATTGCGGTTACAAAAAAGACGACATGCGGCTATAATGGGAAAATGGCCGGTCTATACTATAGTACACAAGCGAGGAAATGCAAGTGGGTAACCGCAAAATTAAACCATTGCCGGGAGGGGCCTACTTGTCGGAGGGGAAGAGGGGGACGTTTTCCGGCTTATCCCCGAAGAGGCGCGCCAGGATGTATTTGAGCTTGGAAACTGTGATCGGCTTCAGCAGCACGGCGCTGAAGAGGGTGAGGTTGAAGCGTTTTTCGGCTTCGGTATCCGCGGTCACCGCCACCACCGGCAGCTTCTCGCAGCCCGGAATCAGGCGGATGGCGTCGAGGAACTGGTCGCCGTTGTACTCCGGCATCCACATGTCGGAGAGGACGAGGACCGGACGTTCTTCGGGGTGGTTCCGCAGTTTTTCCAGCGCCGCCGCGGGCGAGGTCAGGTATTCGTTGCGGATCTTCAGCGTCTTCAGAATCATCGAGAGCACTTTGCAGTTGGTTTCGACGTCGTCGACGATGAGGATGGTTCCGTCGATCGGCGGAACCTCGATCTCCGGCGCTTTGGCGTTCGCCGCGGGCAGGGCGGTCGCCCGGCGGAAGGCGATCGAGCGGAAGTGGAGGTTGAAGCTGCTGCCCCGGCCGGGGGCGCTGATGAGGGTGAGGGCGCCGTTCATCTTCTCGGTCAGCTGTTTGGCGATGGAGAGGCCGAGGCCGGTTCCTTCGTTCGACGAGGGGCGGGTCTGGCTGCGGGCCTGCTCGAAGGGGTTGAAGATGGTTTTCTGATCCTCTTCCGGAATGCCGGGGCCGGTGTCCTCCACCAGGACGGCGAGGTCGAGGGCTTCCCCCGTTGCCGCCGGGGTGAAGAAGACCTTGACGTAGACGTGGCCCGCCGCGGTGAATTTGATGGCGTTGCCGACCAGGTTGAGGAGGACCTGACGCAGGCGCATGAGGTTGAAATTGACCTCCGGAATCCGCTCCGGCACGAAGACGCCGAATTCGATGTTTTTCTTCTGGGCCATCGGCGCGAACATCCGGCCGATTTCATCGAAGATGGTGTTGACGTCGCACCACTCGTAGTTGATGACCTGTTTGTCGGCTTCCAGCTTCGAATAATCGAGGATGTCGTTGATGAGCCGCAGCAGCGCCTGCCCGGAGATGTGGATGGTGCGCAGATTTTCGGTGGTTTCGTGGGGGAGGTTCCGGTTGCCGAGCATCAGTTCGCTGAGGGCGATGATCGCGTTGAGCGGCGTGCGGATCTCGTGGCTCATGGTGGCGAGGAACATGCTCTTCGCCCGGTTGGCGGAGTTCGCCTTGCGGAGCGCGTCGTCGAGTCGGGCGCGCGCCCGGCTGAGTTCGGTGATGTCGAGCGTGGCGAGGGCGACTTTATCCACTTCGCCCGCGGAGTTGAAGAGGGGGGCGGCGTAGCAGTAGAAGTCGCGGTCCTGTTCCTCGTTATGGTATTCGACCGTCAGGCCGGTGCGTTTCTGGAGGACCTGTTCCACGGGGCAGTTGTTGCCGCGGTCGGAGTAGACGCAGGTCCCTTTGAAGCAGAGCTGCGGCGCGGAGGCGTTGTGGAGGTCGTTCCGGGCCGCCTGGTTGAGGAGGATGACGTTCCGGTTGCGGTCGTGGATGACCACAGAAATCGGAATGACGTCGAGAATCCGCTGCTGCTCGGTGTTGAGCTGAACCAGTTTCTGGTTGAGTTCGATCTGGTGGGTGACGTCGAAGCTGATGAGAAGCGCCGCTTCGGTGTTGAACAGCGAACGATCCGCCTTGCGGATCATCAGCCGCCGCCAGCTGTCCCCTTCGCGCACCTCCAGCGAATCCGAGTCGGAGGATTGAATGACCTGGTGAATGCGGTCGATCAATTCATCGGCGTAGTCGAGGGAGTAGATTTCGGGAATCGTCCGGGGCGTTCCCTTCAGGTGCTCGAACTTCTCCCCGTGCAGGAGGAGGATCTTGCCGAAGCCGTCCACCACCATCAGCCGCCCCGGAATCACCGAGAAGAGCTTGCCGTAGCGTTTCGCCTCCCGCTCCGAGCGGCGCAGCGAGAAGAGGTAGCGGCAGGCGAAGTAGAGGAGTCCGCCGAGGAGCAGCACCAGCGACAGCACCAGGATGCCCATGATCGTGGCGACGCGCTGGTTGCTGTACCAGGGGCCGGAGGTTTGATTGATCAGCTGAGCCCCGCCGGGCAGCCGCTCGGTGACGATGCCGAGGCGGGTGAGCCGGTCGACGTCGAAGGTCGGCGTGGGGGCGAAGCGTTCGGGGGGCAGGATGGTTTCGGACGACAGGTTTTTTTCGGCGAAGCGGGAGACGGCGACGGCGTAGAGCTCCGGCTGGAAGATCATGCCGCCGGCGACGCCGTTGCCGAGGCCGGTGGTGAAGGGGCTGAGAATCAACCCGGAGTAGACATGGTGAAGGGCGGTGTTCCGCTCGCGGGTGAACATTTCGCCTTTGTACCGGGTGTTGGCCCGGCCCTGGAGGACGACGAAGGATTCGTGGGCGTGGAGCCGTCCGGCCTGGGTCAGCAGTTCGCGGTCGCCGCCCGGGCCGATGTTGACCAGGATGAATTTCGCCTTGCGGTTGATGCCCTTCAATTCGGTCAGGAGGTCGCGGGCGTTGCCCCGGTAGTCGATGTTGTCGTACAGCACCAGGACTTCCGAGGCACGGGGCTTCAGGGTAAACCCCAGCCGGACGTTGTCCCGCAGGTCGCTGTCGAAGAAGCAGCCGGTCAGGTTGGAGATTTCGGGCAGCATGGGGAGGGCGCTGGCCGGGACGTTGTAGGCGATGATCGTGGTCGAGCGTTTGTCGGCGAACTCCGGATGCCGGGCGGCGAAGAGCGTCATGTCGAAGCCGTCGGTCAGAACCATGTCGAAATCGAGCTTTCGCCCCTGAAGGCGGGAGTCGTCGAAGGTGCCGTCCTCACGGTAGGAGAGGTCGATGATTTCCAGCTCCACCGAATTCTTGGCGGCCATGGTGCCGAAGTTGCGGATAAGGTCGGTGGCGACGGTGGTTCCCCAGCGGAAGCTGTAGTCATTGGGGCGCAAAAAAAGCACCCTCTTCCGCGCCGGTTCCGCCGCAGCCGCGGCGGAGGCGAAAAAGAGCAGCAAAAGCAGCAGCGGAAAAAGCCGCTGAAGTTGAAACCGGCATCCGGTTAAAACAATCATTTGGCGCACTCTTGCGAAATTCGATCCGAAAACGGAACAAAGTTAAAATCGGCGTCCGCCGGAATGGCAACGCCTCCCCCCAAATTCGTCATACACATACAATGCCCCGAAAACGGCGGAAATGCAAGCCGGATTCCCCCTTTCACCCCAAAAAAGAACCGGATGGGCAAGCCATCCGGGCGGAAATTCGGGTTAATGGAGGCGGCGGGCCTGCTCCTTGCCGATGTAGAAGGCGCGGATGTTGGCGGTGATGACCTGCTCTTTTTCGCGGAAGCAATCCATGATCGCCTCTTCGAAGACCCGGTCGAAATCCGGCTTGTCCTCGTCGTCGAGAAAGAGTTCGCACATCATCGCCGCCACCGCGCCCAGCAGCACCGAGTTGGCGTATTTGAGGTCGCCCAGCTGCTTGGCGAGGTCCGAGGCGGGCAGCGCGTAGATCGCCCGTTCGGCCACATCCTCCGGATAGGCGGCGTTCGAGGCGTCGTACAGCAGAATGCCGTTCCGTTTCAGCGTCGGCAGGTATTTATCCAGCGCCGGCTGGTGGAGCGCCACCAGAAGGTTGCATTCGCGGTCGATCATCGGGCAGCCGATCGGATTCCGGTTCAGCACCACCGAGCAGTTGGCCGTGCCGCCGCGCATCTCGGGGCCGTAGCTGGGGAGCCAGGAGACGTTGAAGTTCCGCAGTTTGCCCATCGTCGCCAGCATGTAGCCCAGAGACAGCACGCCTTGTCCGCCCGAACCGGCCAGCTTGATCCGCCGCTCGGATTGGAAGATGCGCGAGGAGTTGCGGAAGGACTCCGCCACGCCGTCGGCCACTTTCACCGGGTAGAGCAGCTCTTTCACCTGTTCCGGCTCGTAGATTCCGGTCGGACGCACCAGGGGGTCGCGGCTGTCGGCGAGATCCTTGTAAACGCCGAGGGGGAAGTAGCGGCTCATTTGGTTGTCGATGAATTCATTCATCTCGCGGGCGTTCATCTTGAGGTTGACCGGGCAGCCGCTCAGGAACTCCACCAGCGAGAACCCCTTGCGGTCAATGGTGTTCTGCAGCGCTTTGCGCACCGCGAGGCGCGCCTTGCGGATCTGCTGGACGGTGCTGAGGCCGACCCGTTCGACGTAAACCGGCGCGTCCAGCGCGGCGACGGTTTCGGAGACCTTGAGGGGATACCCTTCGTTCGACACGCTCCGCCCGAGGGGGGAGGTCTGCGTCTTCTGCCCCGGCAGGGAGGTTGGGGCCATCTGCCCCCCCGTCATGCCGTAGATGGCGTTGTTGACGAAGAAAACGGTCAGGTTTTCGCCGCGGTTCGCCGCCTGGAGGAGCTGGTTGAAGCCGATCGAGGCGAGGTCGCCGTCGCCCTGGTAGCTGACGACGATGTTTTCGGGGTTGGCGCGGACGAGCCCGGTGCCGACCGCCGGAGCGCGTCCGTGCGGCGCCGAGATGCCGAAGCAGTCGTAGTAATAGTAGCTGAAGACCGAGCAGCCGACGGGGGCGATCATGATGGTCTTATCTTTGATGCCGAACTCCTCGATGGTTTCGGCGATCAATTTATGGAGGATGCCGTGGCCGCAGCCGGGGCAGTAGTGCATGTTGGTTTTGATCGGACCGGGACGGCGGTCGAAACGGGGGAAGAAGCCGTTGCTGCGGCCGTAGAGTACTTTTTTCTCCATGATTACGCCTCCTTCCGGGCGAGGATGTCGCGGGTTCGCGCGGCGATCTCGTCGATGCCGGCGATGTTGCCGCCCATGCGGTTGATGAGGTGGATGGGGCGGTCGCAGTTCAGCGAGAGCTTGACGTCTTCGATCATCTGCCCGGCGCTCATTTCCACCGCGATCACCGTTTTCGCCGGACTCCGCCGCAAGGCGTCCGCCGGGAAGGGGAAGAGGGTGATCGGCCGCAGCAGGCCCGCCTTCACCCCTTCGCTCCGGAGTACGTCCACCGCCGAGCGGGCCACCCGCCCGGAGATGCCGTAGGCGACGAAGAGGACCTCCGCATCGTCCGCCTGGTAGAGTTCGCAACGCTGTTCTTTCGCTTCGATCTCGCGGTATTTGGCCTGGAGCCGTTCGTTGACCGCCTCCAATTCATCGGTTTCGAGGTAGATCGAGCTGATCATGTTGGTGCGCGGCCGGGAGACGTCGAGCGCCCACTCTGGGCGGTCCTCTTTGGGGAGCGGTTCCGGCAGCGACACCGTCTCCATGGTCTGGCCGATGACGCCGTCGGTCATGATGTAGACGACCATGCGGTATCTCTCGGCCAACTCGAAGGCGGTGAAGGCGAAGTCGCACATCTCCTGCGCCGAGGCGGGCGCGAGGACGATGCAGCGGTAACTGCCGTGGCCGCCGCCCTTTACTACCTGAAAGTAGTAGTATTGTTCGGGGCCGATGTTGCCGAGGCCCGGACCGCCCCGGGTGATGTCGACGATCACCGCCGGGAGTTCCGAGCCGGAGATATAGCTGACCCCCTCCTGCTTCAGGCTGATG
>JAVBRV010000141.1:0-7382 GCA_031547585.1 Victivallaceae bacterium | reverse complement strand
TCGAGGTCGAAGAGGATGAAGATATCGTCGGAGTCGAAGGGGAGCAGGTAATCGCCGCGCGCCTCCCCCGCCAGGCGGTTGTAGGAGCGGACGATCCCCGAACGGGTATCGTTGCGGAAGACCCGGATGAGCCCCGGGTGGCGGCGGGCGTATTCGCGGGCGACGTCCCCTTCGCCGCCGGGGGGCGAGGCGTCGTCGCAGATCAGGATCTCGCTGTGGCGGAAGTGGTAACCGCAGCCGAGAAAGGAATCCAGCATCTCGGCGAACCAGCCGTTGTTGCGGCCGTAGCAGCTGACGATGATGCTGAGGCGGATGCCGTCTTTCATAACCGCTCCTTGATGATGTTGAGGATGCCCTCCAGAATGATCTGCGAGGCGAGGGCGACGAGGAAAAGCCCCGTCAGCTTGCTGAGGATGTTGAGCCCCTTGCGTTTCAGGATCCGTTCGAGGAACTCGGCGTAGAAGAGGATCGTCCCCAGCGCCGCCGTTGCGAGGACGATGCCGGTGAGTTCGGAGATCCGGGCCTGGGCGGAGGTGGCCCCCGCCCCCATCACCAGCATGGCGCCGATGGTTCCGGGGCCCACGGTGTAGGGGATCGCCAGGGGAACCACGGCGATGTCGCCGTCGTCGTCGGAGCCGCGCCCGGCGGGGATGCCGCTGCCGCGCACCACGTCGATGCCCGACAGGAGCAGCACCAGCCCGGAGCCGATCCGGAAAGCGTCGAGCGTGATCCCGAGATAGCGGAAGATGGTGTCGCCGAAGAGGTAGAGCACAACGCAGATCACCATCACGGCGGAGGAGGTGCGGATTGCCAGCAGCTTTTTGCTCTTGCTGTCGCGGTCGCGGGTGAGGATGACGAAGACCGACAGAATGAAGAACGGGGTGAGAAGGAAGAAAATCTTGATAAAGACGCCGATGAACGCGTGGATGTCCATAAACGCAAAAGCCCCCGGATTTTAGAATAGTCACATAACATAACGCCGTTCCTTTACGCTGTCAACGTCTTTTCGAAAATAATCGGGGTTTCGCCTGACGACATTGTATGCGCGTACGCGCGCGAGAAAATAATTATTGATGGTTTTTTCTTTGCGGCTATTGACTTTTGCCGGATTCTTTGCTATAATTATATTATGGATATAAAAATATTCATCAATGGTAAATATGGAGGTCGAGAATGGGTGAAGAATCATTCAGAAATGTGGCGCTGCTGGTCTGGAAGCGCTACTTGCGGCAGGCGAAGTTCAACCATTATGGCGACATCCTGGCGCTGACCGGGGCGGCGCGCCTCAGTAAGATCATCGCTTCGCCGGAGCTGGCCGAAGAGGTGCGCGTGCTGCTCCGTCCGTTTCTCGAAGGGCGGGTGGCGAAGGTTTCCGGCGCGTACGATGAAGCGATCTATCGCGCGGGCGGCAACGCCTCCGCCTGGATGCTGGTGCGCGGGCTCCTCCCCGAAGCGCGCGAACGCCTGGTGGCGGCGGCGGAGACGCTCTGCCGCGACTTCCCGCGCGACCCCGAAGGCATCTTCGAAATGCCGAACCACCCCGGTCACCTGGTCTGGATCGACAGCGTTTTCGGCGTCTGCCCCTTTCTTCTCTGGGTCGGAACCGCCGCCAACCGTCCGGAATTCATCGACGAGGCCGCCCGGCAGATGGCGCTTCACCACCGGCTGCTCTTCGACCCGGTGAAAAAACTCTACCGGCAGGCCCGCAAAAACGGACGCATCACGCCGCCCTGCTGGGGGCGCGGCGTCGGTTGGGGCGTTCTCGCCATGGCCGAGCTGGTCTACGACCTGCCCAAAGATCATCCGCTCGGCGCCGAGCTCCGCGACGGCTGGCGCGAATTGATGGAGGGATGCCTCGCCGGCCATGACGCCGAAGGGCTCTGGCACCAGGTGGTCGAAGATCATGAAACCTACACCGAAACCTCCGGCTCCGCCCTGATTCTCTACGGCATGGGGCGCGGGCTCAAAAATGGTTCGCTCCCCCGCGAACGTTATCTCGAGCCCTTCCTCCGGGGCATGCGCGCCCTCACCGGCTATATCGCCCTCGACGGTTCGGTCTTCAACACCTGCGTCGGCTGTCTCGCCCCGGGCGAGGGAGAGGCGGCGGACTACGCCGCGAAGCCCCATGCCCGCAACGATATCCACTCGTTCGGCCCGATGCTCTATGCGTTCAGCCAGGCCGAACAGCTCGCCCGGAACAACCTGATCCCGCAAATGAAATAAGGAGAAACGAAGATGAAGCCAAAGTTTTTTACGCTTATCGAACTCCTCGTCGTGATCGCGATCATCGCCATTCTGGCGGCGATTCTTCTCCCGGCGCTCAACAAGGCGCGTGAGCGGAGCAAGGCCGCCACCTGCATGAACAACCAGAAGCAGTGCGGCACCGCCTTCGGCTTCTACTCCAACGACAACCGGGGAACCGTGGTCGTCAATTACGGGAAAACCGGCGCTTCCCGCGCCTGGAATAAATATCTGCTGGGAGTCGCCGACACCGCCGATTGGACCAGCAAGGACTACCCCGTCTACCTGACCAACAGTTCGCTCCTGGTGTGCCCGTCGGCCAATCCCTACAAGGCCGCCGCCGATTCTACCGACAATAAAATTTACGGGATGAAAAACTTCAATACCACCGGCGCGGGAACCTGGGAGAAATCCGTCAATTACCTGCGCGTCGTCGATCTGCCGAAGGTGAAGCAGGCGTCGAGGTGGCTGCTGCTGGCCGATTCCTACCGGCTTACCGGCACCACCTGGGAGCAGCTGTACATTCTCTCCGCCAATACCACCACCACCACCAGCGCTCTGGTTCACACCCGGCACTCCGAGCGCGCCAACATCCTCTTTGCCGACGGGCACGCGGGGTCGCATGGCGGCAACGAGCAATTCCTGAAGGATCTCGGCTTCGAACAGTATTACACCAGTATGATGGCCAACCGGCCCATTTGATGAGGAAAATCATGAAATTCCCGAAACTCCTCCTGCTTCTGCTCGGATTCACCGCGGCGGCGGCGGAAGTCCCGATGTTCAAGGAACTGCCGACCCCGAAGCCGCCGGATCACCGCGTCGTCAACCCCGGTGATTTCAAGATCGACCACGCCCGCCTCGCCGCCCGCACGGAGGGGCTGATCTACGGCGACCGCGAAGGACTCCTTCGCCTCGCCCGTTTCTACAGCGATACCGCCGACGGGAAGAGCTACTTCGAAGCCATGCAGAAGCGCGCCGCGGACACCGTGAACAACTGGTATTTCATCAAAAGCGGCTTCGAGCGGCACGTCTACTGGTTCTTCCAGGTGGAGGGGCTGTCGCTGACCTATGTCTTGACGGGGCACCCGCTCTTGGGGAAGTTTCTCCACGATCAGATCATGCAGACCGCCCGGCTGCCGCAGGAGTTCTGGCTGCATGCGGAACTTCGCAAATACAAGCCGGAGCGTCCGCACGGCATGATCGAGACCGGCCAGATCGCCTGGAAGCTCTCGGCCGCCATGAGCGCCTGCGGCGATCTCTTCACCCCGGAGGAGACCGCCGAAGTCAAACAGGCGCTGCGCGAGAAAGGGGTGGTTCCGATGGTGAATTACCTCACGGATACCAAGAGCGTCAACAACTTCATCGCCATTGTCGGCGTCGGCGTTTTCGTCACCGGCAAGTACCTCGGCGACGACGAGGCGCGCGAACTCGGCAAGTCCGCGCTTCTCCGCTTCGTCAACGGTTCGGTCGAAGAGGACGGCAGCTACGGCGAAGGCACCGGCTACTTCGCCTACCCGATGGACAACCTGGTGCCGCCGGTCGCCGCGATGACGCCGGGGGAACGCCTGGAGTTCTTCAAGAAATCCGGCCTCCGCAATTCGCCCGACTGGCTGGCCTACCCCTATCTCTATGCGTCGAAAGGGGATAAGCTGCTGCGCACGGTGTACGGAGACAACGCCTATTCGGGACGCCCCTCGCAATCATTGATCGCGATGCTGGCCGATATCGAAGGGAACGGGCTCGCCGCCTGGCTCGGCGCGCGTTTCGCGGCCTATCCCGACTCCTGGCAGTGCGCCGACTGGCGCTGGGCGCTGGTGCATCTGTCGCAGAAGGAGAAGACGAAAGCGGTCTCCCCCGAGGCCGCCAAGCTCCCCCGGGTGCGCGGCTTCGACAACGGCGAGAACTTCATCCGTTCGGATTGGAACGACGACGGCATCGTGCTGTCGCTCTACACCGCCGGTCTCACCCGGGTCGGCTATGCCCACCAGCGGCCGGAGCGCCACTCGATCAACCTCGGCGCTTACAGCGAATATTTCATCGTTTCGCCGCATTCGGCCAGTTACCGCAGCCCGATCCATTATAACTACGACCTGTCGACGCTGTCGGCGAACACCATCCGCATCGACGGCATGGACCAGCTTTTCCCGATGAAGGGGGCGGGCTGGGGGAACAAACTCCCCGCCTACGCGGTGTATGGCCGCCCGGTGGCGAAGCTGCTGGCGGCGGAAGAGGGGAAATATCTCGACCGCCTGACCGGCGACGCCCGGGGCTGCTATCGCGAGAAGCCGGAGCTGGCCGAACGCACGGTCTTGTTTCAACGGAACGCGAAGTACTTCGTGGTGATCGACCGGCTGAAGGTAAAGAAGGGCGAGCATACTTTCACGGCGCTCTGGCACTTCAACAACCGCGACGGCAAGCTGGCGCTGAAGGGCGAAGAGGGGGAGAATCTCTTGATTTCGCGCCCCTTCGCCGACCTTGCGATGTTCACCGCCGCCAGTTGCGAGCTGGAGCGGAAGATGACCGACGGCTATATGCACGGCATTCGCCGGGATTATTCGCCCGGCGGCGAAAACGAGGGCAAGCCGGGCAGCGCCAGGGTGCTGAACGTCTCCAACCGCGCCAAGACGGGGGAGATGCTCCTGGTGACGGTGCTCCAGCCGCTCCGGAAGGGGGCCAAACCCCTGGCCGCCGCCTGGAAGGACGGCGTTCTCACCGTCGGCGGCGACCGCTTCACCATCGAAAAAGAGTCCATCCGTTTCCGTGGAAAGGATGGCGAAGAGACTTACTCATTGCGATATCGGGAGGGAGCGACCCCGTAATATTTCTTGAAGTCCAGCGAGAAGTAGTACTCGTTTTTATAACCGCAGAGCCGGGCGACGTCTTTCACCAGGTAGGCGTCCGACTCCAGCAGCTCCACGGCCCGCCGCATCCGCAGCCGGTAGATATACCGGTGCGGCGGCTCGCCGTAGGCGGCTTTGAAGCGGCGGCGGAAAAAGGCCTCGCAGACTCCGGCCGCTTCCGCCAGGCTCGAAATCCGTATGGTGTGCCTATCGTAATTCTCCTCGATATGCAGCCTTGCGCGGGTCAGCCACCCCGGAATATCCGCCCTGACCGGCGCGGCATTCAGAGCTTTGTCGAGCTTGCAGAGGATCTCATAGAGAAGCGCAAGGGGCCTATAGGTGTTGGAGTTCCAGGCCGCCGCGGCGCTTTGAAAGAGATCGGTGAAGGCGGCCGGGTCTTCGGGCGCGATTTTGAGGGGGTCGTTATGGGCATTCTCCGTAAAGCGGAAGTTGATGATGACATATCCGCCTTGCTCCGCGCCTCTCACCGTATAATCCGAGTACATGGGGAGGTAGAGCAGCTCGTTTTTCCCGAGCCGCAGATCGGGGTGGCCGGCGAAGCAGAACTCTTTCGCCCCCTTCCGGTTCCAGATCAGGCCGTGGGTGCCCCGGTTCCGGTAACGCAGCAGGCTGCCGGTGTTCCGTTGCACGGCCAGCGCCAGGCAGATCGTTTCGACCGTCGGATTTGCTGTCAGGAAATTTGCCATGAGATTATTATAATCCGCCGATATTTTTTTGCAAATCCGTATCGAAAATTATAAGCCGTATCGTTTCTTCCATTCCTTTCCGGAGGCGGCGCATATATATTGAGGCCGTCTAACAGGGAGGACTGCATCATGTACAGTATCGGCAATAGCTGCCCGGGGGAGAATATCGAGGTCGTCCGGCTTGCGGAAAATGAAGCCCTGCTGCGTCAGGAGCGGCGGGATAATGAGAACAGGCGCTGGGCGTATTGGGCCTTTCACGCGGATGACCTGCCCGCCCGGGAGGTGACTTTCCGCTTCGAGGCGGAGGACGTGGGCCCTTTCGGACCCGCAGTCAGCCCGGATGGCGTGCATTGGGAGTGGCTCGGGGAGAAGAGCTCCCCCGACCGCAAGAGCTTCACCTACGCCAACCGGGCGGGGCATAAGCGGGTGTACTTTTCCATCTACCTGGGATATCGCCCGCAGAACCTTGATGAATTTGTGGAGAGACATCCGCAGCTCCGCACGTCGACGCTGACGGTTTCGGAGAAGGGGAGGGAGGTGCCGTTATGGGAGATCGGCCGTCCCGAAGCGGAGCGCCACATCCTCCTCACCGCGCGCCATCACTCCGGCGAAACCTCGGGGAGCTATGTGCTGGAAGGGTTCCTGGAACACATCCTGAAGGGGCGCGGGTTGGCCGCCGAAAACTTTTTATTTCACGTTGTCCCCTTTGTGGATTACGACGGCGTGGCGGAGGGGGACCCGGGGAACAATCGCGCCCCGCACAACCACAATCGCGACTATATCGATGAACCGAGGTTCGCCGCGGTGCGCGCCGTCAAAGCGCTGGCGGACCGCTATGCCTTTTCGGCGGCGTTGGATTTTCACGGACCCGTGAAGTGGGGCGGCCTGGCCGATGTCACCCACGCCGTCAAGATCGACCTGGAGCTGGAGGGGGCGGACGTCTACTGGGCGATCATGCGCGAAAAGTTCGGCGAGGGGGGAATCCCGATCGTCCATGACCTGGTGTTCCCCGACTACAACGGCGATACCTTGGAGGCGATTCTCGTGCAAAACCGGAGGATGAATTCCGGCTACATGCGCTTTCAGAAGGGCGTTCCCTTGACGATCGCTCTCGAAACGCCCTTCTGCGGCACCCCTTCCACCTTTACGGTGACCGCGGAAAAGCAGCGCGAGCTGGGGCGGCGCTACGCACGGGGGCTGGACGAATACTGCCGGTTGTTCCTGCCGCTCCCCCTCTGCCGCTGGAAAAACGACCGGCAGATGACCTATACGGGCCTCGTCCCCCCGCCGCTGGATTTTTCAACCGACTTGCGGTAGGTTTATCCATGGTAGGGCGCTCTGTCCCCAGAGCGCCGTTCTCGTTGCATGGTCTTCAGGGAGAAAACGCGCCCTCCGGTCTGTTCCGGAGAGGGAAGAGCCTGCCCCGTTTCCTCTTGAATTCATACCCGGTAGTGCTTGCAACGAGAACGGCTGCCTGGGGACAGGCAGCCCTACCCGATATCGCTTCGCCGGATGTTTCAGCGCACTTTCAAGGTGAAGTCGAAGGGGCCGTAGTCGACCGCCGACTTCACCAGCAGGCGGCTCTTTCCTTTGG
>JAVBRV010000111.1:0-12391 GCA_031547585.1 Victivallaceae bacterium | reverse complement strand
CTTCCGGATCGTAGCGGTCGCTCTCGCGACCTTAGCCGCCCCTGCGGGGCGCTCTCAGACGGCGAGGCCTTCGCTCGACAACGTTCGGCTTCGGCACTCTTGTGCCATCGCGAGTTTTGTTCCGCCACAGAGTTACCTCACATTCGCTCGCGGCGCTTGCCGCGCTTACTTAGGCTAACCACGCTGTGGGCCGGGGAATCGGCACGCAACGTGATCTGGTACACGCCGCCAACACGCCAAACAGCGAAAGCAGCAGCGCCTCCCCGCGACGTGGTTGTTCCTCCGTTCCCTCTGTTCCTTCCGTTCTTCTCCTCTTATTCCACCAATACCGCTAAGAAACCTCCACCCGGCAACGTCTATACAGAAAACGAAAGGGCTTCATGGGGCTCCCCGAAGCACAATTTGAAGAGAGCTTTTCACGCTTGATCGATGCGAAGCTGCCGGTTTTCCGGGCGATTTCGGTCCGCATCGTCGATACGGCGGCGGATGCCGACGACGCCATTCAGGCGGCGCTTCTCAAGGCGTGGCAGCGGCGCGACAGCTTTCGGGGCGAAAGCGAGCTGGCGGGGTGGGTTTCGCGGATTGTGATCCGCGAGAGCTACGACCTTCTCCGCCGCCGGGTGCGCGAACGGAAAAAGCTGGCCGAGCTCCCCGCCGGGGAGGCCGACCGGGGCCGGGAAGCGGCCCTCCGCCGCCTCGACCGCGCCATCGCCGCGCTGCCGGAGCTGTACCGCGAAACCATCCATATCGCTCTTTTGAGCGGCGTGGATTCAGATAGCGCCGCCGAAACCCTGGGCTGTTCGGTCAACACGTTGTACCAGCGGATCTTCAAGGCGAAACGACTGCTGAAAGAGAATTATGGGAGACTGCAAGATGAATGATCATGAACTGGATCGGCTGCTCCGGCTGAAAAGCGAAGTCACGCCCCCCTCTTTCCCCCGTTCGGCGGAAGCGTTCAAGCAAAATTTCTTCGCCGCCGCGCCCCGCGAAACCCCGACGGAGTGGTGGAAGTATATGTCTCGGGCGGCGGCGCTCCTCATCGTCGCCGGACTGCTTTTCCTTGCCATGCAGCGCAACCCCGCAACGCTCCCCGAGCAGGATAAGCTCGCGGAAGCGCAGCGTCTCTTCGGCGACGCCGCCGCCGCGGTCTTCTGCGGCGACGAGCTGGTGACCGGCGACCGCCTCGGCAACGGCGGCCGGGAAAAACGCTTCGAGCTCAAACTGCGCTCTGCTGACGGCGGCGCCCCCCTGGTGCTGACCTTCGCCGGGCGGGAGGGAGAATCAATCGTGCTCGATTCGCCGTTTCTCTCGGGGGTGATCCTCCTCTCGCGCAGCGACGCGGCCACGCTGGTCGTCGAGCTCGAACTGGAATACCGCGGCCAAACGATCCGCGGCATCCTCCCCCTGCCCCAGCGGCAGGAAACCAATGGGACCTACCATGCCGCGGTTCACTCTTCGTAAACTTCTTCTCCTTTTCCTTCTCGCCGCCATTCCGGCGGGGGCGGCCCCGCTGAAGCTCGCCCTGTTGGGGGAAAATTCCGAGGAGTTGACCGCCGAACTCTCCGGCGACGGCAACCTCGAGCTCCTCGAACGCGCCGCCATCGACAAAGTCCTCGCCGAGCATCAACTGGCCTCACCCGACTCCCTTCAGCTCCGGCGGCTCTTCCCCCATGCCGACCTCTTCGCGGTGGCGCAAAACAAACGGCTGGTCGTCTTCAACGCGAAGAACGGCTTCCGTCTCGAAGACGAAAACTACACGAATTCGGCGGAAGCGGCGCGATTGATCCGTCGGGCGCTCCTGCGGCGCGAGGCGGCCGATCCCATTCTCCTCTCGGTGGTGTCGGTGCGCGAGGTGGGGCTTCCCGCCGCACTCCGCCCGAAAGTCGCTCCGTTTACCACCAAGCTCGAACGCGAACTCGCCCGGGATCTCCGCCTCCAGCTCCTCGAACGAACCTATCTGGAAAGCGTTCTCGCCGAACGCGACCTGACCTCTCAGGAGTACCGGCTGGCACAAGCGGCCAAACTGCTGAAGCTCGAATTCGAACCGGCGGGCGAAAAGGGAACCATCCGCCTCCGCTTTGCCCTCGCCGACGCCTCCGGCAAGGAGCTGGCGCGGGGCGAGGTCGCCGATGCCTTTTCGTCGCCCGCCCAAGCGGCGGAGGCGATCCGGGGGGCGCTTCATCTCACCCCCAACGGCGAAACCGCCAAGGGCGAGGCCGAGCGTTTCTACCAGGAGTACATCACGCTCAGCAAGAACAAAACGGTTCCGCTCGCCGAAGCCGGGTCGAAGCTCTTCGCCGCTCTCGCCCTTGCGCCGAAAAACGGCAAGTACCGCTTCGCCGAACTCAACTACCACGCGGAGCGGATGAGGAAAATGCCCTGGGAGAAGCTGCGCCTGGAAGTATGGCGGCAGTTCGAACGCGCCAAACGCTTCCGGATGGAATTCCCCAAAATGCGCGAGGGGGCCATGGAGACCTGGATTATCTTCGGGGGGAGTCCGCCTGAAGACCCCCGCTGGGCGCCCCCGGAGCGGATGGCCGAAGCCGCCCGGCTCTGCCGGGAGATGCGTCCGCACGTCCGGGAAGAGCAGCGGATGTGGTTCCCCTGCCCCCCGCCGGAGAAGATCGCCACGCTGAAGGAGTTGGAGAATTATTCGCATGTCTTCGAGCGTACCAACCGCCCTGAACACTACTGCGATCACGCCGAATGGCTGCGCGGACGGGTGCGTGAAGAGCTGGAATTCCTCCGGACCGCCGAAGCCCTCGCCGGTGTTCTCGCCGAAACCGAACCGGCCGCCGCCCGCAAAATCCTCGAATCCTGCGGTCACGGCGTCGCGGGCTTCCAGTTCCCCAACCGGCAGGATAAAAACCTTCCGCTCGCGCAAGACTATTTCGAAACGGGGGTCGAGGAGTACCTCGCCTTCGCCCGGCTTACCCCCATGCGGATGCCGCGCCGAAACGCCTTTTTTCTTGAATTCATCCGCGCCGTGCTCCGCCGCCCCGCGACCCGCGAGGCGCTCACCGAAGAGATCGACCGTTACCTGGAGCAAATCGACGCCGATGATCCGGACGCGCTCAAGATGGAAGATAAACCCGGCCACTGGGGAGCGGAGTTCTCGCCTCACTTGCTCGATAACTTCTCCTCCTGGCGGGGATTCTCCCCGCGGCTCGGCACCGAACGAATCCGTCATTATCAGGAGACGCACGGCAAAGTGAGCGAATGGGGGCGACTCCAGGAAGAGATAAAAAAACGCGATTATGCCGCCCTGACGGAGAAGGTCGGACTCCTCCGGCGCTACAACTACGACCGCATCTGTCGCAACCGTATCGCCAACCTCTACGCCGGACTCGTCGAGGGTATCTTTTATCCGGATGGCCAAGGGAAGCGCCCGGAGGCTGAAAAGCTCCAATTCTTCCACGCCGTCAACAGCGATTTCATCATCGAAACCGCGAACTACTCCGACTATTTCTCCGGCAACCGGCTCCAATTCGAAAGCGCCGCCGCGCTGGGAGAGGATGTGTTCCTGCTGCTCTCCCCGAACAGCAGCGGGAAACTCCGAATCGGTTCTCTCAAGGAGAAGGGCCAGCTCCTCGAAACGCCGGTCCCCGAGCACCGCTTCGACGGCGGGGCCGACGTCATCGCCCGCCGGAGCGCCCCCTTCGCCGTGTCGGCGGAGTACTTCGTCATCGCCGAAAAGGAGGAGCGGCTGCATGTCTACTCCCGGCGCGAAAAGCGCTGGAGCATCATTGAGGACCTCCACCCCGTCACGGCGCGCAGTCTCCTCGTGCACGAGGGGCGCATCTATCTGCTGGCGGGGGGGAGGTTCGGGAATTCCGAATTTCACTACGCCTTTTCGGTCCTGCCGGATGGTTCGGAACGCAAGCTCCACTTCTCTTCCGCCCGCAACCAGCCGCAAAACGAACTGGACCGGCTGGGGGGAACACTGTACTCCCTCGTGCCCCTCGGCCCCGACGAACTCGCCTTCGTCATCAACACCTGGAAAAACACTATCGTCTGGCGCTGGAAGCCGAAAGAAGACGCCTTCGAGCGGATCCACACCTTCCCCTTCACCGGCCATATGATCGACACCCTCTGGCGGCAGGGCGACACGCTCTACTGCTTCACCATGGCCCACGGCGAACGGATCTACCGGATCGACCCCGCCGCCAAACAGGCCGAATGGATCTTTGCCCAATATCGCCGGCGTTATAAGTTCGATCCGCCGGAGGCAGCCCCCGTCATGCTGGACGGCGGCTGGCAGTTGCAGAAGCCGTGGCTCTTTCAAGGGCGCACGCTTTGGAGCGGCGGCTATACGCCGGGGGTGGTCGACCTCGACAATCCCCGCCGGTCGCCGCTGCTCCTCCTGCCCGGAGGCAATGCACTCTATGAAGTTCCGGGGGGCGTCCTCTATCTCGGCCGCTACCGCCTGTTCATCGTCAAACCGAAGGGAGTACCGCAATCATGAAACGTCTTTTCGCTCTCCTTTTCCTCCCCCTTCTCCTTGTTGGAGCACCGGCGGAGGTCGTCAACCTCTACTCCGGGAAGCCGCAGGAGCTGCCCGGCGAAGGGGCCTGGAGCCTCGCCGCGGCCCATGGACGCATCCTCGCGACCGGACAAGCCGAAAACGGGCGCATCAGCCTCAATCTCCCCGTCCTCGAACCCGGGAGCACCCTCGAAGCGACGCTGACCTTTGGCGGCGGCCCGGAGCGGAAGCTCCGTTTTCACTCGCTTCAGCCGCTCCGGGGCTGCAGCGCCCTGCCGCTTCATCCCGACGACGCCAGGCTGGCGGAGCAGCTGAAAGCGCTCGGGCTCGGCGAGGGGGACGGCGAAAAGCTGCCGGTCATCGGCAGCCGTTTCGAAGCCAACCCCGGGCGGTTGACCATCGTTTTCTCCACCAAATCGGACTTCCCCCTGCCTCTTCCCGCCGCGTGGAAGAGCCTGACGCTCCACCACGCTAAGATTCCGGGCCGGCTCAGCGTCTATGCCAGTAAGAAAGAGAACCTCGCCGATGCCGATGGCGACGGGAGTTGCCTGGAAATCCGGCTGGACGCCAAAACCAGACTCCTCCTCCTCACCCCCGGCTTCGACCTGGGAGAAATTGAAAACGTACTGCTCCTGAAACAAATATTGAAGGAAAAACAGCCATGAAAATCCGCCTCGCCCTTCTCCTCGCGCTCTTCGGCGTTCTCGCCGGCTTCGGCGCCGACGCCCCCGCCACCCCGATCACCGTGCCGACCGCCGCCGTGCTTCCCTTCGAAGCCCGCGGCCGCCAGCCCGAGAACAGCAACACCGGCAAATCCGTCGCCGAACTGGTATCCGTCGCCCTGCAGGAGAGCGACGTGCTGGAACTGGTCGAACGCGCCGAACTCGACAAGGCGCTCGACGAACTGCAGCTTTCGGCCGTCGGCCTGACCGACCCCCGGACCCAGCTGAAGCTGGGGCGGCTGGCAGGCGCGAAGATCCTGATTACCGGTTCCGCCTTCCGCTCGGAAGACAAGAACTACCTGGTGGCCAAGGTGATCGGCACCGAGACCAGCCGGGTGCGCGGCTGCAGCGTCTCCGGCAAGGCGGATTTTACCGAGCTCGCCCCCGAACTCGCCGCCAAGATCGCCGAACTCTGCAAAAAGCACGTGACGCAGCTTCTCCCCTCCGAAGCAACGCCGGTTTCAGTGGCCGCCGAATTGAAAGAGGCGGTCCAGGGGAAAGGCCGTAAGGTCTGCCTTCTCGTCCGCGAGAACATCAGCGTCGCCGTGCCGGATCCGGCGGCGGAGACCGAGCTCAAAAAGCTCCTGGTGGAACTCGGTTTCGAGGTGGTCACCAGCCGCAAGGACGCCGACTTCACGGTCGTGGGCGAAGCCATCGCCGCCACCGCCGGGACCTACCGCCACTTCACCGGAGCCGCCGCCCGCGTCGAGCTCTCGGTCTACGGCAAAGAAGACAAGCTCCTCTCCTCCGGGGCGGCCAAGGACACGCAGGCCGGGGCCACCTACATCCTCGCCGCCAAAGAGGCGATCGCCCAGGCGACGCTCCGCCTCGCGGCCGACACCTTCCGGGTCATGAAGTAACAACTTCCCCCACAAAAATCGCCGGAGTAAAATCCGGCGTTTTTTTATCCCTGGAAACTTGAATTTCTTCCCTCATTCGAATATATTTCAGTGACCATGGATGATTCTCGTTTGAGAAAAACGCAGGAGTTGAGTCAACCCAAGGGAGGCGGATCATGCTGAAAGACTACGCGCAAAACACATCCAATCATATCCCCCTCGGGATGCCTCTCCGGGCGGCGGCATTCGGCATACCGACCGCTCTTGCCGGAATATTCATCTGGTATCTACACCACTGGAAGCTGCCGGATGCGGTGACGGCCGGTACCTTCGTGGCGGCGGCCGCCATCTATTTCGCTCTTATTTCCGGGATGCGGGTCGCCGCCCAATGGGAACGGAGCATCGTACTGCGATTCGGCCGTTATCATAAAACCGCCGGGCCGGGAATCTTCTACGTGATTCCCTTCGTGGAGGCCGCGATCTTCATCGATCAACGGCTGCTGACGCTCAATATTCCCAGCCAGCAGGTCATCACCTGCGACAACGTCCCCGCCGCGGTGGAAGGGGTACTGTTCTTCAAGGTGATCGACCCCGAGAAAGCGGTCGTCAGTGTTCAGAATTTCCGTTTTGCCGTGGCGCAGTACGCTCAATCGGCCTTGCGCGACGTCATCGGCAACCTGACCTTGGATCAACTGCTTTCCGAACGGGAACGCATCCAGGGCGAAATTGCCGAAATCGTGGACAAACACATTGCCGACTGGGGTTTGAAACTCGATTCGATCCGCCTGCAGGATATCGAAATGCCGGAAGACCTGAAGCGGATCATGAGCCGCCAGGCTTCCGCGGAACGTGAAAAACGCGCCACCATCACCAAGGCCGAGGGCGATAAGATCGCCGCCGACAACCTTGCCGCCGCCGCCGCGATCATGGCCAAAACCGAAGGGGCGATGATTCTCCGCACCCTGCAGACCATCGACGGCCTGGGAGCTTCCAACTCCAATACGGTAATCCTTTTCCCGAGTGAGCTCACCACGGCCTTGCAAAAGCTGGCCGAAGCGGTGAAGCGATAGATCACATTTACCTTTACGAACAATGCACTGGAATCTTCGTATATCTTTTCATCGTGGTTCCGTATTCGGCGATTTTCGATCGATCCGTGAACCCGGCCCGGAAGATTGAAATCCGTCCAAGACGCGCTCCCTTGCTTTCCCCGAGCGGATGATAGGGTTCCAGGTCGATCCCTTGGATTCCCCGCAGGGAGTCGGCGAGTCCGGCGAGGCGGATGAGATCCGCCTCGCCGTCGTTCACCCCCGGAATCAGCGGGCAGCGCAACCGGATTTTCGCGTTCAGCGCATCGATCATCCGCAGGTTTTCCAGAATGAGGGCGCTTGACACGCCAGTCCATTTCTCGTGGTTTTCGGGAGGCGTTTTCACATCCCACAGCCAGAGATCCACGAGAGGGAGCAAGGCCCGGAGGTTTTCGGGGGGAGCGTAGCCGCTGGTCTCGAGGCAGGTATGGAGCTTCTCTCTCCGGGCGGCTTCCAGCAGGGCTTGGGTGAAAGCGAAGTGAAAGAGAGGTTCCCCGCCGGAGAGCGTCAGTCCGCCGCCGGAGTTTTCATAAAAGATACGGTCGGCCAGCACCTCCTTCATCACCTCTTCCACGCTCATTCTCTTCCCGACCGTTTCCAAGGCTCCGGAGAAACAATTTCCCGTGCATTTCCCGCAGGCGGCGCATCGGGAACGGTCGAAAATATGCCGCCCCTCCCGAATAGCATGACATTGATTCGGGCAGGCGGGAACGCACCGGCCGCAACCGGTGCATTTCTCCGGAGTAAAGAAAAGTTCAGGCCGCGCCGACTGCGATTCCGGGTTGTGGCACCAGGCGCAGCGAAGCGGGCAGCCCTTGAGAAAAACCACGGTGCGGATTCCCGGGCCGTCATGGACGGCGACTTTTTCGATATCGAAAACGACTGTGGTCATATTTCAAAAAAAGCAGCGGTCCAGGACCGCCTTCTGCCATTCGGGCGACAGGGCGACAAACCGGGCGGAGAAGCCGCAGACTTTGACGATCAGATGGCTGTACTTCTCCGGATGAATCTGTGCCTCCAGCAGCTCTTCCCGATTCTGGCAGTTCGGTTGAAGCATGTGTATCTTCAACCCGCAGAACGTCCGGAAAATCGCCATGAGGATTTCCACCGAAGCATTGACCTTCTCAAACGTCAGGTTCACGTTGGAGGAGTCAAACTTACTGTGATCCAAGCGGCCAATGGCGTTCAGGACCGTAGTCACGGGCCTGTCGGTGCGGAACGAGGAGGGATTCAGCGCCTGCGCCAGATAGTCGCCGTCGCGGCGTCCATCCGGCAGCGCCCGCATTTTTTCACCCCAGTAGCGGTATTCCCGGTAAACCCAGGCATCGAGCACAAACGGGCCGCCGCGGCCGTTGCGGCGCGAAGAAACCACTTGATACAGCGCCGTTTGAATGCGGTTGGCGAGTTCGCCGGAGTCCTCCGTGTCGTCCCCCCAGTGCGGAGCTTTCATCGCCAGGTCGCGAAGCTCGGGGCGGAGCGTCCAGTTGCTGCGTACGCAATCGAGATAGTCTGGCAAGGAACAGATTTTCCTGATAAAGCAAAGGTCGCGGATCGCCAGCAGCGAATCCACCACGTTGCCCATAAACGCCATATCGAGGTCGGTGATGCTGTATCTCGCCCCGCCGACGGATTCATCGCGGCGGCTTTCGATGCATCCTTCGAGACAACCGGAGTAAAGCGGGTGCGGGTAGGCGAGGACGGCCCCCCCCTCACTCGCCGTCCGGTCGTCCAGCAGACTGGCGGCAAAGCGGGAGAGGTTGTCGATGACCGCGTCCCGGACCTCTTCATACGATTGCAGTTCATCGAGCGGCGTAAAGCAGAAATCGACTCGGCGGTTCAGCTCGGGATTCGGATAGATCATCGCCTCCAATACGCGCGCCAGGCTGTAATAATTGGCGCAATAGCGATTTTCCCGGCTTTCACAGCCGGTGTCCCAACAGCCGTTGCAGGTGTGCGTTCGGGCGTCTTCCAGCGTTTTCCCCGCTTTCATCAACGTCGGGATGGTGATGTCGTCATTGAAAAGCGTGTGGACGCAGCGCCCCATATAGGTATCTTCGGCCAGCTGCCGCATATACTCGTCGGGCGAATTGGCGGAACAGCGGCAGTGAAGTTTCGGGAAGGCGAGATTCAGCCCCCGGTGCGCCAGGATGACCATGCAGGTAATGTCGTTGAAGACCACCCGCCCCTCCCGGTCGCAGCCTCCCAGCGTGACGGGAATTTCCGCTTCATGGTCGCTGTAGGCGGCGACGGTACGCATCGGGTCGTGATGACACTCCGCGGTCAGCAGCCAGCAGGAAATCAGGCGGAACGCCTCTTCCGGGGTGAGTCTGCCCGCCGCGAGATCGGCGTCGTAAAATGGCTTTAACATCGCATCCGGGTGACCGAGGGAGAATACGGCAAGACCATCGGTGACGCCGAGTATTTCACGCAGGAACCAGGCAAGATTCAACGCTTCGAAAAAGGTGCGCGGGGGTTCCCAGGGAACGGTTTTCGCCGCCTCCGCAATCCGCTTCATGTCGGCGGTTTGAAGCGGCGTCAGGGTTTCTTCCCGAAGGATGCGTTCGGCTTCGGCGGCGAACTTCAGTTGAATCTCATGAACCGCCTCGAGGCCGGCCAGCATGGCGTCGAACCATTGCTTTTCGCTTCGCCCGGAACATGCCTCCGAAGCTTTCCGGGCCTCCTCGTAAACGCCGCCGAAGCCTTTCGCGAGAATGGTCGAGATGGGGGAAATATGATGAATTTCATCAATGAAAAAACCGCAGCACAGGCTGAAGCGTTCCGCGTTCCGCGCCCGGAAACGGTCGATTCGCTGTTGAGGGAGGGTATTGGCAAACCGTTCTTCAAAATGCTTTTTAAACCAGTTCCGCCCGACATTCCGGGAGATCCAGCCGCCGTTGACGCCGCCTTCGAAATAGAACGGCAGATTCCGGAAAATCACCGGCTTGAACTTTTCCCCGACGGTTTCATAAAATTTCTTTTTCGCCGCAAAGACCGGCACATCCGGATTCGCCTCGTACCATGCGTCAAGCTCCCGGGCGATCTCCTCATAATTCTGCACGATCGCCGGAGCTTTGCAGTCCCCGTGGCACTCATCGGGGTAAAAACTCCGCATTTCCGCGCGCAGGGCGTCATAGTCAGCCGGATCGAAAGCTTCGGCAAGTGTTTTCATGGCGGCACTCTCCTTTTTGAAGTTGCTATACAATACTGCAACATCGGCGATCGGGGAATGCGTTTTTTTCAGGAAAGCATGCTATTTTCCGCCAGAAGCCAAAATGGAACGTGATCGGTATTCTTTCGGGGAGATGCCGGAGAGACGCTTGAAGAAATGGGAGAAATAAAATTCCGAGGAGAATTTCAGCTTTTCCGCCACCGATTTCACGGACTCCTCCGGCGACAGCAGCATTCGCGCCGCCCGGCCATAGAGCTCATTCTGAAGGAATGTTTTCGGGGGAACCTGAAAAACGGCGTGGAATTCGCGGGTAAACGTCCGGGTCGAGCGATGCATGATCCGCGCCAACTCGTCAATCATCGTGAGCGCGTCGGCGGAGTTCCGGATATACCGCAAAACTTCGTCGAACGGCTTCATCCGTTCGACGTCCAGGGCATACCGCGCCGGCCAATGCCGGTGGCAGAAACGCAGGGCAAACTCCTGACAGCGGGACAGCATGAGAATGCGGTCCGAGATGGCGAAAATCTCCTCCGCCTCGCGGCGAAGTTCCGGCGAATTCTCTACAATGCATTCGGAGAGACCGCTGAACACATCGACGCCCGGGTAGAGCTCAAGCCGGAAATGAATCGCGAGATGTTCGTCTCGGTAGGTATGCCGGTACTGTTGAGGGAGCTGATACGGGGTCAGGATCACGTCATTCAACTTGCTGTCGTATTCGGCCCCCGTCTTGTGGTTGACCCTGACGGAAGCCCCCTCCCCTTCGGAACGGGAAGTAACGCTAAGCAGATTGAACGGCAAGATATAATTTTTAACATACTGCGTGGATTCCCGGAAGACCTGGACAAACGTGAACCGGGCTTGATTCTCCACGGGAATCCGGATATGATAATGTTCCCCCTCTATCATTTCCTTCTATCTCCCTACGTTTATCAGCGAAAAACCGCGGGGAGCGTCAAGGATTTGACCCGGCCGCGCCCGGTCATCGCCTCGATTAAGAGGGTGGCGAGCTTTTCACCGCATTCGCGGCGGGGGGCCGAGACCACGCGGCGGCCGGGCGGAAGCTGCGGCAGGTCGAGGCCGTCGCAGCCGATCACCGGCAGCGAAAGTCCCCGCTCCGCCAGCAGCGCCAGCATGCCGGGAAGCTGGTGGTCGTAGGCCGCGATCACCGCGTCCGGCCGGGCGCGGTCGAGGATCAGGCGCAGCGCCTCCACCCCCGCTTCCGCTAAGGGACGGGCGTTGCCGATCAGGGCCGGCTCCACCTGGCGGTAGCGCTGGATCGCCTTCAAATAAGCGTTGAATTTATGCATGTGGTACAAGTTGACGTAGCTGCTGGTCTGGCCGATGAAGGCGATGTCCCGGCAGCCTTCGCGGTAAAGGTAATCCACCGCGTCCCGGATGCCCGCCGTGAAGTCGAAGGTCACTTGCGGAATCCCCGGCTCGTCAATGGGGTCGCAGGCGGTGACGAAGGGAATCCCCGCCGCCTTGACCTGATCGAGCAACCGCTGTTCGCCGATGCCGAGGAGGATCTTCCCGGCGGATGGGCTCATCGAGAAATCATCCAGCCGCAGGAGTCCGTTCTCCGGATCCGCCTCCAGCATATGCAGCACCGGCCGGTAGCCCGCATGGCTCAGCTCACCCACCATGCCGGACCAGATGTCCCCCCAGAAGGGGTGGGTGAAAATCGTGGTGAACCCCTCGAAGATCACCTCCACCAGCCGGTCTTCCCCACGGGCGCGCGACGCCGTCACCCGGGTTCCGCAGCGTTTGCGCCGCTCGATCCGCCCGGCCGCCACCAGTTGGGCCAGGGCTTTATTCATCGTCTTGGGGTTGACCCCGAATTCGGCGGCCAGCTCCAGCGTGGTCGGCAAAAGGGCGGTATAGACCCCCTCGTCGATCCGCCGGTTCAGCTCATCGACGATGGCGGGCTGTTTATATTCAACTTCGTGCTCTTTCATATATAAACCATATCATAACCGCACCCGGATTGCAAGGATAAAACCACGCTTTTTCAGGAAATAATCAGAACCCCGCCTCGTCCAATCCCGCGGCGGCGGCCAGCAGCGCCGTCAGGTTGACCAGCGAATGCAAGA
>JAVBRV010000036.1:0-3315 GCA_031547585.1 Victivallaceae bacterium | reverse complement strand
CGTTTTTCATGTACATCAATGACAACCGGGAATGGGTTCCCATGAGTTCTCAGAGCCTGACCTACAGCTGCCCGGACCGGGATTTCATTCAGCTGCTGTCCGGGAGGCTGCAGAGCGGCAACAACAATGACTTCATTGAGGGCATGGATCAGTGGTCGGTAAAAGGCCTCTATCTCTGCCCCGGCGTCGCGGAATTGCCCGAGGGCGCCGCCTTCTTCCGGAGCTCTTACCGGATGACCCAGGGATTGAACGACTCGCCGGGCGTCGATGGCGGCGCATGGTATAGAAGCGGTTCTCCGGCGATCAATGTTTCCCGGAAGTTCAGCCAGATCGGCAACGGCACGGTGATCATGACCGAGTCCGTCATGATCAACTTCTCGGGACGCGGCTTCGGCTTCGCCGACAGCCCCAACCCCGCCTACAGCAACAAGCTCAGCGACTGGCTGGCGGCCAAGGCCTCCGGGAAAACCGCCCGCGTCGAGTATGAAAACCATCGGTCGCGAGCCAACTTCCTCTTCAAGGACGGACGGGTTTCGACCTACGCCCTCGGAACGGAATTCACGTACAGCCGCACGGAAATCAATTGGAGAGTGAAGAAAGCAGTCCGGTAATGAATATGAAACATACCCTTCTCGCCTCTTTCGCCCTCCTCTCCGGCGTCTTTGCCCTAAGCGGCGCGGAAAAGGTCTGGAATTACCGAACCGAGCTGCCGGAGGTCTGGAACAGCGCTTCGGTCAAGGCCGAGGGCGGCAATCTCGTGGTGACCGCCGGTCACGACGCGGATGAGCTCCGCTGGCCTCCTTTTATTACCTTCCCGTCGCCGGGCGGGCTAATCCGGCCGGGGGCGGAGGTGACCATCCGCTGCCGGGTCCGGGCGTCGCGGCCGCTGAAGATGAGCTGGCGGATCTGCCGCAACGTACTCGGCGCCTTCAATTACTCCACGCCCGTCACCTTCGATTGCGGCGTTGAATGGCGGGAACTGGTGTACTGCCAAGGGATCAATGACCTGCCGCCGGATTCCGTGATCAACCTCCCCCGGATCTTCTTCTCCGGCATTCGGAAGGGGGACCGGGTCGAATTCGGTCCGCTTACAATCAGCATCAAAGCGCCGGAGCGGTCCGCTGTGCCCCCGGTGGTCCGTCAATGCGGGCAACCGGGCGACTGGAAGGTGATCGACGTCAGCGACCTTTACGTGAAGCCGGGCAGCGCGCTCGATCTCTCCGGACTCACCGGCCGGGAACCGGCGGGAAGCCTCGGGCGATTGCTGGTTGACGGGACGGGGATGCCGTACTTCGAAAAGCGCCCGGGCGTTCCGGTCCGTTTTCTCTCGGTGCAGCTGATTCCGCAGCAGCTGCCGTCGTGGTCGAAAGGGGATATCGACGACTACGCGGCGGCGGTCGCCCGGCAGGGCTACAACCTCGTCCGCTTCCACTTTCTCGACGAGATGCTGCAGGGGACTCCCCGCGCCCCGGCGCTGAAGAATTCCCCCCGCGAATACCCGCTGCCGCAGCAGAGGGAGGAGGTGAAGTTCATCCCCGGCAACCTCGACCGCTTCGATTATCTGGTGGCGGCCCTCCGCAAGAACGGCGTCTACCTCCATCTGGACGCGATGACCAGCTACCTCGGCTACGACAACGGCATGAATTATACCGGCGATAGGAAGGGGGCGTTCATGACCAAGGTCCAGATGTTCGTCAACCCGCTGTTCCGGAACAACTGGAAGGCCGGGGTGGACGCGCTCTTCAGCCACGTCAACCCCTATACCGGCCTCAGCCTCAAGGAGGACCCGGCGGTGGTTCTGGTCAGCTTCCTCAACGAGCAGGAGGTGCTGACGGAACACCGCGATTACAGCATCCCCTTCCGGCCCGCCTGGATCGCTTTTCTGGAGAAAAAGTACGGCAGTTATTCGAAGCTGTATCAAGCCTGGGGCGGCAAATGCGGCGACCGGGAAATCGCCGCCGGGGGAACCTTCGCCGACCTCCCCGGCATCACCTACGTGGTCGCTTCCGGGGAGAGCCGCACCGGTAAAGACATGACCGAATGCATCGGCGCGATGGAGGCCGAGATGACCGCGTTCTACCTCGAAGCGATCCGCGAAATCGGCTATCCCGGCCTCGTCACCAACTGGAATATGCGCCCCCGGCTCGTCACCGTCCCGGCGCGTGCCATGCTGCCCGCGATCAGCATGAATTACTACCACAGCCATCCCCTGAACGGCACGAGAACCAAGGGCGCCTCCGTCGGCAACTCCAGCGCGATCGAGCATGTCGGCAACAGCTTCAAGCAGCAGGCGGTGGCGCGCTTCGTCGACCGGCCCTTCTTCAACACCGAATTCGGCCTCTGCTTCTGGAATTCGACCCGCCACGAACAGGGATTGCTGTTCGGGGCCGGGGCGGCGCTGCAGGGGTGGAGCTCGATCACCTGCCATGCCGGCCAGGTGCAAAAGACGGGGGCGCAGTTGGCTCCGTTCGCGGCGGGGTCCGACCCGGTGATCCGGGCGGCCGAGGTGGTGGAGGCTTTCGCCTACTTGCGCGGCGACGTCAAAACCTCGCCGCACCTGGTGGAGATTCCGCTCGACGACCGGTTCATCTTCGGCGGCCGGGCGCTGCGCGGCGTCGGCGACGAACTCTCCCGGTTGTGGATGCTGTGCCGGGTGGGAATCAGTTACGGTCCGAAAATCGGCGCCATCCGGCCGGACCTGACGGTTTACCCCGGCGGCACCGCGGAGATCGGCGGCAGCGATATGTTCTCCAGCGTGGAGAACACCGTGACCACCGCCGAGATCGGACCGGTGATCACCAAGCTGCGTAAACAAGGAGTCCTCCCCGCCGGCAACCGGACCGATCCCGCTAAGGGCGTCTACCAGAGCGATACCGGGGAGCTGACTCTCCGCACCGACGGCGTGCTGACGGTAATGACGCCGCGCCTCGCCGGAATCACCATCAAAGAGGACGGCCGGTACGACCTCGGGAGCGTCCGGGTGGAGAGCTGTACGGTTCCGGCGGCGCTGACGGTGATTTCGCTGGCGAAGGAGGAGGCGATTCCACAGGCGAAGCGGCTGCTGATCGTCTTCGCCACCGATGCCCTCAACAACAACATACGCTTCCAGGCCGCCGACCGCAAGGTACTGTCAGAGCTGGGCGACCTGCCGGTACTCTGGCGCACCGGCAGGATTGTGCTTTCGATCGACGCCCCGCCCGAAAAAGCCGCGCCGAAGCTCTACGCCCTGAAGCTGAACGGCGAACGCGGCGAGGAGATTCCGGTCACCCGGAACGCGGACAAACTCGAACTGGTCATCGACACCGCAAAACTCGC
>JAVBRV010000047.1:0-2731 GCA_031547585.1 Victivallaceae bacterium | reverse complement strand
CAAGCCCACCCCCGCCCTTGGGCAGAGACGCGCAGCTAAGGGCGACCCCGCTTCCGGATCGTAGCGGTCGCGTTCGCGAGCGTACTTTCGCTGCTGCGCAGCGACTCTCAGCCGGCGAGGCCTACGCGCGACTCCGTTCGGCTTCGGCACTCTTGTGCCTTCGCTCGTTTGCTGCCGCAAACGAGTGCCCTCACATCCGCTCGCGGCGCTTGCCGCGCTTACTTAGGCTAACCACGCTGTGGGCCGGGGAAACTGGCACGCAAGGTTATTTGGTACACGCCGCCAATGAGCAATACGACCCTAACAACGTTGTACCCCGCGGCCAGCATTCGACCGGCTCAGCCGGATGCGCACGACCGCTTTGCGGTCTATTTTTACATCTTCTTTTTTAAAATTCGTAATTCGTAATTCGTAATTCTTCACCGTCCGCCGAAGCGTCGTTTCCTTCCGCCGTACACCTCCAGCGCCGCGTCAAGCTCCGTCTTCCCGAAGTCCGGCCACAGCGTGTCGGTCACGTAAATCTCCGAATACGACAGCTGCCACAGCAAAAAGTTGCTCAACCGCAGCTCGCCGCTGGTCCGGATCAACAGCTCCGGGTCCGGAACCTCCGGGCAATACAAGTAACGACGGAACTCCTCCTCCGTCACCTTGTTCCCTTTTCGCTCCGGATCGGCCAGCAATTTCCCCACCGCGTCGACGATCTCGGCACGCCCCCCGTAATTCAAGGCGATAATGATCGTTCCCTTCGTGTTCCCCGCCGTCTGCCGGATCGCCCGGTCAATCTTGCGGGTCAGCAGAAACGGCAGTTGCTCCGGGCGCCCCATGGTCAGCAGGCGGACGCCCCGCTCCATCAACTCCGGCAGCCGGTCGTCAATGAACTCCTCCAGAAGCCGCATCAGCGCCGCCACCTCCGTAGGAGGGCGCTTCCAGTTCTCGGTGCTGAAGGCGTACAAGGTCAGATATTCCACCCCCGCCTCCTGCGCCGCCTCCATCACCTTGATGACCTGAAGACTCCCCTGGCGGTGACCCTCGACCCGCGGCAGGCCGCGCTGTTCGGCCCAGCGGCCGTTGCCGTCCATGATAATGGCGACGTGTCTCGGTACGGCTCCCTTCTCCATCATGCCCTCTTCCCGAAAAAGGCGTCCTCGACCGCCATGCAGAGCGTGTGATAGACCGGCAGGTGAAGCTCCTGAATCAAAAAGGTCTCCGTCGCCGGAACCGCCAGCACCCGGTCGGCATACGCCTCGCAGGAGCCGTGCTTCCCGCCGGTCAAGAGAATGCTCTCGATCGACAGCATCTTCGCCGCCATCAGCGCGTACTTGACGTTGACCGCGTTGCCGCCGGTGGAGATGGCGAGAAACAGGTCCCCCGGCTTCCCCAGCGCGTACAGCTGCTGCGCGAACACCAGCGCCGGGTCGACGTCATTGGCGAACGCACTGTTGAAACCCGGGTGCGACAGCAGCGAAATCGCCCGCAATCCCCCCTGGAGCTTCCTGGCCATCTGGGCGCCGTCCTCGCCGAAGGCGTTCCGAAAGCGCTCCTCTTCCTCTATGGGGAGCTCGCGTTTCAAGAGGAAGCCCTTCAGGAATTCCCCGCAGATGTGGTCCGCGTCGGCCGCGCTGCCGCCGTTCCCGCAGATGTAGAGCGTGCCGCCCCGGCGAAAAGTGTCGATGGTCATCCGGATGGCCGCGCGAATCGAATCGGCGGAGCCGGTGAGAACCGGGTAACGTGAAAGAAGGTCGGCGATATAGTGTTCCATAGAATTCCTATTCCTTTGGATGATTACTGTCGTAATAAGATAAACCCCCGCTGCTCTTTTTTCAACCGCCCGGTTTCAGGATTGCGGCGACAGCGCCTTGCGCAACCCTTCGCCGGTGAAGTTGAAGGAGAGGACCGCCAGAAACAGCGCCAACCCCGGGAACAGCATCAAATGCCAATAACTCAACGGATTATCGAACGCCTGCCGCAGCAGCTCCCCCCAGCTCGCCGTCGGCGGCTGCACCCCGAAGCCGAGAAAGCTGAGGCCGTTCTCCGCCAGGATCGCCCCCGCCACACCGAAGGTGAAGCTGATTAAAATGGGGCCGGTGATATTGGGCAAGAGATGCAGCAGCATGGTCCGCCCGTCCGGAATCCCCGCCACCCGGCAGCTCTGGATGTACGGCAGCGCCCGCTGCTTCAGCACCTCGCCGCGCACCAGGAAGGCGAGGCCGATCCAGCCCGTGAGACCGATCACCCCGATCACCACCAGAATCGATTGCTCGAAGCGGTAATCCTTCAGAATCGCCGTCAGAATCAGCAAGAGTAAAAAGGTCGGGAAGCAGAGCAGCACCTCCACCAGACGCATCACCCCGAGATCGAACCACCCCCGGTAAAACCCCGCCATCATCCCCACCACCGCCCCGATGAGGAGCGCGATCGTCGTGGCGAGAATCCCCACCGCCAGCGAAGCGCGCGCGCCGTAAATCATCCGGGCGGCGACGTCGCGCCCGATCTGGTCGGTTCCCAGCCAGTGGCCGGGGGCGGGCTTGCGGTAGGGCGGCGCGGCGATCTCAAAGGGTCCATAAGGAATCGGCGCAAAGAGGGTGAAGCCGGCGGCCTCCTTCGCCTCGCGGCGGTAGTCCAGCTTGTCGATCCGGGGGCGGACGAGGAAGAAGGGCACGAGCAGCGCCGCCGCCAGCACCGGGTAGAGAATCCGCCGCAGGCGTACCCGGCGGCAGACCAGCCGGAGCAG
>JAVBRV010000207.1:0-3234 GCA_031547585.1 Victivallaceae bacterium | reverse complement strand
CCGATAACGCGGCGGCGGTCCGGCACCTGGTGGAGCGCTGCATCGAGCTGGGCGCCCGTGAATTTCTGCTGGATTTTCATGATTCGAACCCGGTGAGCCGCCTCCGGTGCGAGGAGGCCTGCCGCCGCCTCGGGGAGCTGGGGGTGCCGTTTGAATTCCGGGAGGCGGGGCGGAAGTATCCGGCCGCCGGGGTTCCCCTGGCGGTGGTGAGCAACGCCCCCGTGGCCGCCCCGCCGCTGGCGGGTGAGCCGGAGCGGGAGCTGTACGGTGCTTTTTTCGACTCCTGGCCGGGGGCCGCGGTGGCGCCGTACCGGAAGGTGATCGTCTGTAAGCAGGATTTCGGCACGATCGCGTCGCACGCGGCTTCGCTGATCCTGCGGATGCTGCATGGTTCCGTGGAAGAGGCGCGGATGATTCGGGTTTCCCCGGAGTGCTACCGGGAATTGGAGTAGAGTGGAAGAGGAGGTGGTGAGGATGAAGCTGGTCATTCAAAGTCAGAAAGGGAAAACCCTCGCGCGGCAGCTGGCCGACATCGGTTTCCCCCTCGATTTGCGTTGCGGCGGGCGCGGCGTCTGCGGCGGCTGCCGGGTGACGCTGCTGTCGGGCAGCTACCGAACCCCCGCCGGACGGGTCGAGGTGACCCGCCCCACGCCGGTCAATGCCTGCCAGGCGTCGCTGCTCGGCGACTCCGGCGAGCTGGAGATCCCCGAGGTGCTGCTGCGGGGCAAGGGCCGGATTCTCTCGGGCTGGGATACCCACCCCCTGCCGGACTCCCCCGATACCGTCGTCGCCGTCGATCTCGGCACCACCACCGTGGCGGCGGTCAAGCTTTGCCGCGGCGAAGTCGTGGCCGAAGCGGGCGCGGTCAACCGGCAGTCGCGCTTCGGCGCGGATGTGCTGTCGCGGATCGTCCATGCCTCGAAGAGCCCGGAGCAGCTCGATGAATTGCGCCAGGCGGCGGTCGACAGCTTGAATGAAGTTCTCGATGCGCTCGGCTCCGGCGAGGTGCAGCGCATCGGCGTGGCCGCGAATACGGTGATGAGCCTCTTGCTGCACGGCATCGACCCGGCGCCGGTGGGGAGCCACCCCTTTCTGCCGCCCTGCCGGAGCTTCCCGGTGCGTACCGCCGGCGTGTTGGGGCTGAACGCCCCCGCCGGAGCGCCGGTGCGGACGGTTCCCTGCATTTCAGGGTACCTCGGCGGCGACCTGGTGGCCGGGCTCGGCGAGCTTTCCCTCCAGAAGGGGGATATGCTGATCGATATCGGCACCAACTGCGAAATTCTGTTCCACGCCGGGACGGGGTGGTTCGGCGCTTCCGCCGCCGCCGGTCCGGCTTTCGAAGGGGAGGGGATCGGCAGCGCGACGCGGGCCATGCCCGGCGCCATCGACCACTGGTTCGGCGAGGGCGGCTTCTCGGTGCTGGGCGACGTGGAGCCCTCCGGTCTCTGCGGTTCGGCGCTGATCGACTTCCTGGCGGTGGAGCGGCGGCGGGGGGCGCTCGATGAATTCGGCCGCTACGTTCCGAAGCGCGAGAGCTTCGCCCTGGCCCCCGGCATCGCACTGGGGGAGGAGGATGTCGAAACGATTTTGAAGGCCAAGGCGGCGGTCCGGGCCGGGATCGACACCCTGGCGCACCATTGCGGGACGCCGGTTGAAACCATCTATCTGGCGGGCGGCTTCGCCCGGTATCTCAATCTCGAGAACGCCATTGCCATCGGCATGCTCCCGGCGGGCTGCCGTTACCGGATCGTCGGCAACGCCGCCTTGGCCGGAGCGGCGCGGCTGGCGGTCGACCCCTGGCGGATCGGCGACCTGGAAACGCTGGCGGGTATGCCCAAAGAGGTTCCGCTGGCCGGAATTTCCGAATTTGAAAGCGCCTATATCGACGCGTTGTTATTGCCCTAGGTAAGGTGAAGGTATGGAAGAGTATCGCAGCTTGGAATTGACCGGTACGACGGGTCCGGGGGAGGGGGTCGGCTATTTCGACTCCGGCGGCTCCGGCGCTCCGGTGCTCCTGCTGCATGGTTTTGTCGAATTCCCGGCGTCCTGGGGACCGCTCCTGGAGTTCCTGCCCGAAGGGTTCCGCTACCTCCGCCCGGACTACCGGATGAGCGGCGACGGGGAGCCCGCCGGACTTCCGGAGCTGGCCGCCCGGGTGGCCGCCTTCTGTCGTCGGCTCGACTTGCGCGAGATGGTTCTGGTCGGGCATTCGCTGGGGGGCGCGGTGGCGCTTCAGATGCTGGAATTGGATGCCGACATCCGGGAGCGGACTGCGCGGCTGATCCTGATCGACGCGGCGGGGCTCTCCGGCAAGAACCCCGAGTACGTCGAATTGCTGTCGCAGCCGACGGCGGGGAACCCCCTCTTGCGCTTCCCCGACGAGGAGCTGACCGCCTATCTTCTTTTGCGGCGGAGCTGGCACCGGGAGGAAGGGATTACGCCGGAGCTGCTGACGCGCTGCGCCGAAGGGCTCCGTCAACCGGGGGTGCGCGATTCGCTGATCGCGACGGCCTGCGGTTTCTGTCACTCCGATTTGCTTCCTTTGTGGCCCGACCCGGCGAAGCTGAAGATGCCGACTTTGATTCTCTGGGGGACCGGGGACCGGATTCTCGCCGTTGAGGACGCCTATCGCTATCGCGACGTCATTGCCGACTCCGAGCTGGCGGTGCTTCCCGATTGCGGGCACGCGCCCCAGGAGGAGCTGCCGGAGGAGACGGGGCGGCTGATCTCCGACTTCCTTCTCGACGTACCCCGCGATGCGGCGCGTCCGGCGGAGAAAACCGAGGGCGTCGAAGGCGGGGCGACGCTCCGCGAGCGCTCGATGGAGCAGTTCCGGCGCTACCAGTTGAAGATGTCCCGGCTGGTGGACCGCTGGAGCTTCGGTACGGCGTTTCTCTTCGTCTTCATCAAGATCCTGCAATTTCTGAAGAAGCTCGGTATGCGCGCCAACGAGAACGGCTGGCGCAAGGCGACGGGAATCTTTCTGCGCAACGAGTATTCGAAATTCGTGCTTTCGTGCTTCCGGCTCAACTATTACACCGGGGGGCGTCCGCGCACCCACGAGGAGGCACGGCGGCGGCTGATCGAGAACCTCGCCGAATACATCCGCAGCCACAGCCAGCTTCACTGGTCGGCGAATCCGGGCGTTTTCCGGATGGGGCGGGCCAAGGTCTGGTTCACCGACATCGCCGAGGCGCTCTACGACCGCTCCGGCGAGCTGCAGAAGATTGAGAT
>JAVBRV010000109.1:0-4451 GCA_031547585.1 Victivallaceae bacterium | reverse complement strand
TGGAAATCGCTCCCGCCGACCTCGCCGCCGGCTGCGGCTGCCCGGGCGGCATGGCCCGGAGCTTCGCCCCCAAAACGGAAAACACCGACACGGGAACGGCGGCTCCGTCGCAGCTTCGGCAGTGGCCGACGCAGCTGGCGCTGATCCACCCGGGCGCGGCCTTTTTCGACGACGCGGACCTTTTGGTCTCGGCGGACTGCGTCCCCTTCGCTTTCGGCGACTTTCACCGGCAGCTGCTGGCGGGGAAGATCGTGGTGCAGTTCTGCCCGAAGCTCGACGCGGATCTCGAGAAATATGTGGAGAAGCTGGCGGAGATCTTCCGGCTTCACCACATCCGGTCGGTCACGGTGGCGCGGATGGAGGTTCCCTGCTGCGGCGGCACGGTGAAGATCGTCGAAGAGGCGCTCCGCCGGGCCGGGAAGACGGATGAGATCAAGGTTAAAATTATTGCGTTGGACGGCGGTTCCGTCCGGTAGTCAAACAATGAGGAGGTTTGTTATGAGTAACGAAATGTTCTGCTTCCAGTGCCAGGAAACCTGGAACAACACCGGGTGCACCAAGGGCGGGTTCTGCGGCAAGCGGCCCGACGTCGCCAACGTCCAGGACCGTCTGGTCCAGGTGCTGAAGGAGATCGCGGTCGCGGCGGAGCCGAAGGGCGTGGATAATGAGCTCGGTCTTTTCATCCTTCAGTCGCTCTTTATGACCATCACCAACGCCAACTTCGACCGCGAACGCCTCGAGCGCCGGATCGACGAGGCGGTGAAGCGCCGCGACGCGCTGGGCGGCAAAGAGAACGCCCCCTGCGGCGTGCTGTCGACCGAGAATGAGGACGTCCGTTCGCTTCGCGAACTCCTGACCTACGGCGTCAAGGGCGTTGCCGCCTACGCCGACCACGCCGCCATGCTGGGGCATGAGGACCCCGCCATCTACGCGTTCGCGGTGAAGGCGCTGGCGGCGACGACCAAGGAGCTCTCCGCCGCCGAACTCACCGGCCTTGTCCTCGAATGCGGCAATATCGCGGTGAAGGCGATGGCGCTGCTCGATGCGGCCAACACCGAAACCTACGGCAACCCCGAGATCACCAAGGTGAAGATCGGCGTCGGCAAGCGTCCGGGCATTCTGATTTCGGGCCACGACCTCCGCGACCTCAAGGACCTTCTGGAACAAACGAAGGACGCCGGGGTCGACGTCTATACCCACAGCGAAATGCTCTCGGCCAACTCCTACCCGGCCTTCAAGAAGTATCCGCACCTCTACGGCAACTACGGCAACGCCTGGCATCATCAGAAGGAGGAGTTCGCCTCCTTCAACGGACCGATCCTGATGACCACCAACTGCATCGTCCCGGTGCAGGATTCCTACCGCAACCGCATCTTCACCACCGGCATGGCCGGATTCGCGGGCGTCAAGCACATCGCGGACCGGGTGGCGGGCAAACCGAAGGATTTCAGTGAAATCATCGCCCTCGCCAAGACATGCCCGCCGCCCACCGCGCTGGAAGAGGGCGAACTGGTCGCCGGCTTCGCCCATAACCAGGTGCTGGCGCTGGCCGACAAGGTGATCGCGGCGGTGAAGTCGGGCGCGATCAAGCGCTTCGTGGTGATGGCCGGCTGCGACGGCCGCCACCAGAGCCGCGAATACTTCACCGAGATCGCCAAGGCGCTGCCGAAGGACGCGGTCATCCTGACGGCGGGCTGCGCCAAGTACCGCTACAACAAGCTGGCGCTGGGCGACATCGGCGGGATTCCGCGGGTGCTGGACGCGGGCCAGTGCAACGACTCCTATTCGCTGGCGGTGATCGCGTTGAAGCTGAAAGAGGCGTTCGGACTCGACGACGTCAACAAGCTGCCCTTGTCCTTCGACATCGGCTGGTACGAGCAGAAGGCGGTGGCGGTGCTCCTGGCGCTGCTCGCCCTCGGCTTCAAGGGCGTGCGCATCGGACCGACGCTCCCCGCCTTCCTCTCCCCCGGCGTCGCCAAGGTGCTGGTCGAAACCTTCGACCTCAAGTGCACCGCCACGGTCGAAGCCGACGTCAAGGCGATCATGGGCGCCTGATTCCCAGCTTCCCTCAAAGCCGGTTGCGAACTCCGCAACCGGCTTTTTTCACGCCGGGGGGAGTGAGGATTCGCGGCGGCCGGCTGCGTTCGAGCTCCACTTCGATGACGCCGTGCGGCGTCGGGAGGGAGCCTTTGACATATTCGAGATTCGTGGAAACCGGGGCGAAGCGGATGTTCGCGCCGCCGGGTTCGAGGAAATGGATCCCGAGCAGATTTTCGCTCAACCAGGGGAGGGGGGACGCCGCCCAGCCGTGGCAGAGGCTGTGGCGAAGCCCCTTGTAGCAGAAGTCGCCGAAATCGGCGTGAAGGTCGCGCATTCCGGGGGGCGTCAGTTCATCGATGCGGCCGGAATTCTCCAGCCAGTCGAGGTTGAAGTCCTCCCAGAAAGTGGTGGCTCCGCGCGAAAGCATCGCACCCCAGTAGCCGCGGATCAGCCGGAGCGCGGTATCGAATTCACCCCGCCGGGCCAGCGCTTCCAGGATGAAGGCGCCGCCGAAGGTGCTGACGCGGCGCAGGGGATCGGCGGTCAGCACGGCCGCGTCCGTCGAGATTCCGCCCAGGATCTGAAGGGCGCGGGCGCTTTTGGCGGTCGTCTCCGGCACATGGCGCGAGAGGCGGTCGAGCGTGGCGGAAGAGAGCCTCGCCAGCTCCCGGTTTTCGAGGCGGGAGCCCAGCTCCGCGCCGCAGCGGAACGCCCACGCCGCCAACCCCTGCAAGCCAGCATGGATTGCCGCCGGATCCCGGTCGTTCGGCCAGTCGAGGAAGCGCCGCCCCGGCAAAGCCTCGGAGCCGTTTTCAACGCTATAGCCGCTGAACCGGCGCAGCCGCTCCGCCAGGTAAGCCTGCTGCCCGCGGAGGTAAGCGAGGTCGCCGGAGAAACGGAAATATTCGTGCTGGCAGACCACCCACCACAGGGAGTAGCTGGAGATGTTGTTCATGAATTTCGGCGGCAGCGTGTTGTCCCGGACGAAGTCGAGGCTGCGCGGAATCGACTCGTGCGCGCCGAAGGCGGAGAGGATGCCCCGGATTTCCGGATACAGGTCCCCCATCCAGACCATCCGGTCGCGCTTTACGCCGTCGTAGATGTAGTTGCCCATCGAGAGGCGGAGGGTCCGGCGCGCCGTCTCCCAGACCCGGTTCAGCAGGGGATCGGACGAGGTGAACGAACCCTTCTCCTCCACCGAGACCAGGGTTTCTGCGGCGAGAACGTTGCCGATTTCGGCCGCTTCGAGCACATCGATCCGGATAAAGCGGAATCCCGTCGTGCCGAACTCGTGGGTGCCGCAGACGGGCAGCACGAGCTCCGCGTCATGGATGGCGTGGGTCTGGTCGGGTTCTCCCATCGCTTCCGAGGCCGACTCCCCGAAACGGAGCCGGATGCGCCCCTTTGCGTCGTAGCTGACGATGACCGCGCCGCCCGCGAGCTCCCGCCCGAAGTCGAGCAGGAACGCCTCGCCCGGCGCGAATTTTATGGGCGGCAGCGCCTGATGCGCGATCTGGCAGCCGCGATTGCCGACGAACCCCGCCGCTTTCGGCGTCCCCCACACCAGCCGGGCGGCGGGGATGTATTCTTTGTGAAGGATCATTTTAACGGACCGCCTCATAAGCGAAGACGATGCCGCCGGGGTGGAAGACCTTCGCCTCGAAGGTCAGGCGATGGTCTTGCAGCGTGGTTTTCATCTCATCGAGGCGTTGGCCGGTGATGTCGAGAGCGTAGACCCGGAACGTTTTCGCTTCGGGCAGTTCGAGCGTTACTTCCGCTTCTCCCCGCGCGGCGAGCAAGGGGGCCGTTCCCCACGCTTCGAGGCGGTTCATCCGGCCGTCGGCGAACTTCATCCGGGTCGGCAGGACGTCGGTCAGGTGTAGAAGCAGGATCCGGCGCGATTGGTTCAGCGACACGGATTCCACCGAGAGCGCCGCGAAAACGCCGCGCCCGGTGCGGTTGCGCACCGAGAACCGTTCGCCCTTCCCATTCAGGCGCTCCGGCAGGATCAGCACTTCGCAGGAGGGCGTGTTGACCCGGAAACTGGCGCGTCCGGCGTCGAGTTCGATCTGGCCGGTCGACGAGCGGTAAATATCCAGTTTCGCGTCGTACCATTCCGGCCGGAGCAAGTTCGCGGCGAGGAGTTTCGGCAGCAGCTCCTGTTCGTGTTCCCCGGCCGTGACGACCGGCAGCCCGCTCCGGTTGGGGAACTTTCCGGCGGTTGCCAGCAGGGCCGCGGTTTCCGCCGGAATCCTCCCCACGGGGTCGCCGGCTACGCTCCCGACCCGGGCGATCAACCCCAGCCGGGCGAAGTCGGAGGAAAAGCGGTCGCGGCAGGTGAGATTTTCGGCTTTCGGAACCACCGCCACGAAGGCTGGGCCGGACTGCCGCAGCTCGCCATCCAAAAAGAG
>JAVBRV010000186.1:0-20133 GCA_031547585.1 Victivallaceae bacterium | reverse complement strand
GTTTTGGCGGCGTCCCTGCCGACTTGCAGCGCGGCTTTCACCAGCCCGGCCCCGAACACCTCCCCGACGCGGATGGTGAGAGTGAGATTTTTCTGGCTTCCCCGGGGGAGGTCGCCGCCCCGGAAGGTGAGCGTATCGGCTTTCAGCCCTTCGGGCAGGGTCACGGTGCAGATGTATTCGGAGCTGTCCGCGTCATGGTTGAAGAGGGTGAAGGAGAGCTCCGCCGTATCTCCGGGGACCAGGTAGCGCGGCGCGGAGACCGTCACCGTCACCTTGTTGCGCAAGATGAGGTGACGCGAGGCGGAGCCCGCCGCCTCATCGCCGCTTGCCACGGCGAACGCCTCCAGCGCCCCGACGTGATCGGGGAGGCGGACAAGGACGGTCGCCGAACCGGAGGCCGGAATCACTACCGGGGGCGGCGTCACCCGGGCGGTCTCCTTTTGCTTCAACGCGCCGAACTTCCCGGCGACATCGCCGCCGACCCGTCCCTCCGGGGTGATTTTCAGCCGTTCGAAGAGGAGCCCGTACATATCGAAGCATTCGAAGGGGCAGGGGGAGGCGCCGTAGAAACGGCTGAAAATATCCGGCACTCGATAATTGGTGAGTGAAATCACCCCTGAATCGACCAGATAGAGGGCCACGAGTCCGGCGCGGGGCTGTCCGGCGGCGTCGGCGAGGGAGACGGTGACGGGAATTTCCGCCTCCGGCTCGGCGCTCTCCGGGAGGTCGAGCCGGACGGTCAGGCGGTGGGCCTTCGTCTGGTCGACCTTCAGCTTCAGGAGGCCGAAGTTGCGGAGGTACTCCCCTTTGGCGCGGGTGACCAGGGTGACCCCGGCGTAGTAGGCGGAGGTGTGGAGGCTGCCGGGAATGGCGACCGAGACCTCGTTTTTCCCCATCCGGACCGGAATGACCCGGCAGGCGTCGAGGCTCTTTTCGCCCAGCGCCAGGAAGGCTTCGCCGTCGCCGGGACTGTCGAAGGTGAAAACGGCCGTGCCGCCGGGCGGATAGCTCCCGGCGTCGGTCTTGAAGCTGAGCAGCCGGGGATCGCTTGAACGGCCGCCGCCGTCGCCGGTATAATGGTGAAAGCTGAGGCGCGAAAGGCGGGTGTCGCCGATCCGGGCGGTCAATTCATACTCGCCCGCGGGCAGCTCCCACTCGACCTTGCCGCCGGTAGCAGCGAGGCTTTGCGTCTGTTTGCGGTCGGGCAGGGGAATTTGCCGCTGTTCCCAGTGGCGGCGGTAGTTACCGCGCGAATCGGTGGTCAGCAGGTACTCCCACTCTTTGCGGAGGAGTTCGAAGGTGATTTCGCCCTCGGCGGGCTTGATCTCCTGCTCCTTCTCCACCGGGAGGAGCGTCCACTCGACGGCTTTTTTCAGGCTCCCGGAGCTGGCGGAGCGAAGGCCGATGAAAGTATCAGTGGGGTAAATGGTTACGCTTTTGTAGCCGGTCACGCCGCGCCCGCCCGGCTCCTGCACCTCGGCGCGCGCCAGGATCAGCACCGGGTCGAAGGAGCGGCCCCCCAGTTTGACGAAACCGGGGTAGGCGACGGCGATGGGGTCGCCGCTTTTCGCCCCCTTGCCGCTCCACTCGCCGCCTGCGGCGAAGAGCTCCGGCGCGCCGTAACTCCACGAGGGATCCCAGTGTGCCGGGGGGAGGCCCGCCAGCGCATCCACGGTGTACTGGTAGGAGCCGATTTCCAGCGGTGCGCCGAAGTAATAGCGGGCGTCGAATTCGAAATCGATGGGGGTGGAGACGCCGGGTGCGGCGGTCCGGCACCTGCCCGTCACCTTGATCCGGTCGGGAACGTAGGCAGCGACTTGGATCAAGCTCACGCCGCAGGCCCGGTTGCCTCCGGCGGCGAAGGCGGCAATGCGGTACTCGCCGGTCATGGCCGTGGCGGGAATCGCAACCTCCGCCCGGGCGAAACCGTACTCGTCGGTCATGAGCCGCATGTCGCTGAATTTACGGGAGTTGGGGTCGGTGACGGTCAGCGTCACCGGAACCTTTTTCATCGGGGTGAAGCTGCCGTTCTCCGGCTGGCGGAGGAACACCGAGGCGGTGAAGCTCTCCCCGGGGCGGCAGACGCCGCGCTCGGCGAAGACGAAGGCGCGCGGTTCGCCGGCGTCATCGAGGCGGCTGGAGTAGCTGGGGTTCCGGGCGTCTTTAAGGCGGAAGTAGCTGAAGTCGCCCCCCTTTTCGGCCATGACCGCGACGGGGGAGTCGCCCTTGCGGTTCCGGGCCGGGGTGTAGCTGAGGAGGGCGCTGCCGTCCGCGCCGGTCTCTCCCGTGGCCATCACCTGGTTCTTGGCGCTGAGGAGGGTGACCGCCGCGCCCGCGACCGGCAGATTTTTCCCCAGCGACCGGCAGAAGACCTGGAGGCGCCCGGCCCCATCGTCGTTCACCGCGAGGAGGGCGAGGTCGGTCAGGATGAAACGCCGGGTGACGGTATCCTCCAGCCCCGGGGCGTCGAGTTCGATTTTGTAGGCTCCGGGGGTGCGTCCGCCGAGAAGTTCGGCGAGGTCGAGCTGGTGACAGACCGCTTCATTCCGGGGCGTTTTGAGGGGAATGACCCGCTCGGCCACACTCTCCATGTACCGGTCGGCGCGCCAGTCTATGCCGTAGAAGGGGTTGAGGTTGTTCCGGTAGGCTTTGGCGAGGCGGATGGTGACGGAGGGGCAGTTCAGCGTCCGGTAGGGCAGGGTGATGCTTTCGCTGGAGAGGGGTAGGTATTCGCCGTCGGTGAGGAAGGCGACCTCCGGCGCGAGATCGGGGATGGTGATTTCGGCGACGGCGTTTTTCTCCAGCACGCCCCCCGCGCTGTTCTTCAGCCCGGCGTTGACGGTGATGCGGTATTTGACGCCGGGGAGGAAGCCGCCGGAGAGGCTGATCCGGTTGCCGCTGCACTCATAGCGGCAGTTGACCGCCTCCGGGTCGATGCGGAAGCCGATGGTGCCGGGGACGAAACTCCCGGTCGAAAGGAAGTCGAGTTCGATCGCTTCGGCGGTGTGGCGCGTGGAAAATAGCTGGATGGGCAATACCCCCGGCGCGAAGGCTCCGGCAGGTTTCGCGGCTTCCTCTTTCGCCGGTTCGGAATAGAGGGGCGGCGCCTCAACCGGAGGCGGATCTTTCGTAAACGTTTTGTAAAGCCATAAGCCGTTCCCCGCCAGTGAAATCACCAGCGCCGCACCGATCCATTTGAAGCCTGCTTTTCGTGTCATCTGCCCATCCTTTTTTTTGCCGGGGGGAGAAGATATACCCCCCCGCCGGCAATTGCAATGAGCCAAGTGAAAATTTATCGTTTTTTGTTCGCAAGGTAACTGGTGTTCTCCAAACCATGTCGCGGGGTGTCGCATTATTCACGCCGCTTGACTTATCGGCGGCCTGTACCTAACGACCTTGCGTGCCGATTTCCTGGCCCAACCACGTGGCTCCATTAAGTAAGTGCGCCGTACCCCGCTCGTTGGCGGCGTATACCAAACCCTGCCGCGGGGTGCTGCGTTATTTACGCCGCTTGACTTATCGGCGGCCTGTACCCAACTACCGTGCGTGCCGATTCCCCGGCCCAACCACGTGGCTCCACTAAGTAAGCGCGGCAAGCGCCGCGGCCGCCGACGCCGCTCGTTGGCGGCGTATACCAAACCCTGCCGCGGGGTGCTGCGTTATTTACGCCGCTTGACTTATCGGCGGCCTGTACTCAACTACCTTGCATGCCGATTCCCCGGCCCAACCATGTTGCTCCACTAAGTAAGCGCGGCAAGCGCCGCGAGCGTATGTGAGGGAACTCGTTTGCCTCCGGCAAACGAGCAAGGAGCGAATGCGACGAAGCCGAACGGAGTCGAGCGAAGGCCTCGCCGTCTGAGAGTCGCTGCAAAGCAGCGAAAGTGAGATCGCGCTAGCGATCGTTACGATCCGGAATCGGGGTCGCCCTGTCACATCACGTCTCTGCCCAAGGGCGGGGGTGGGTTTGGGCGGGGAGTGAGGCCCCGCCCAACTCCCACGACGCAATACGTATACCGCGTTGGGAGCTGCCGGACAAGTCCGGCAGTCGGCGAGGAGCTGGCCTGTAACATCACGCCCCCAATTCCCATGGTGTCAATTGCACTGGGCGCTCTATACAAGTTATTTAACCACCGAATCTATATTGAAACCGAGAGCGACGAAGAGTATATTACCCAAATGACCCCTATTTATACCCCGGAGAACCCCATGAAAAAAATCGTCGTTTGCCTTACCGCCCTTCTATTGTGCTTCGCGGTTTTTGCCGCTGAGGAGAGGATGCCGAACCTCGTGGCCGAGACGGAGGTTTTCGAATATGTTCCGGCCACGGAGTGTTATGTGCTGTTTCTTTTGGAGGGCTGCGAGGGGAGCATGACGGAGGCGCTGGCGGCCTTCAATCGCAAATGGAAGGCATTTACTGAAACGGCAGTCAAAGAGTTCCCGGCGGCGAAGCTGGAAGCCTTCTCGGTCAATATCGGCACGCGGGAGTTCCACTCCTACCGCGCGACGGAGAATCCGGTGATTCCGACTGTGACCAAGATTATTTTCTGCACTCTTCCTCCCGATGAGGAAATGGCGGTGAAGCTGCTGGATGCAGGGGTCAAGGCGGGGTTGCTTCCCTTCTGCGCCGCTTCGCGCGACGGCTCCTTCGGCGCGGTGTACTACGGCGTCAAGGACGCCGGGGAGACGCTCAAGCGGTTCTACCCCATCGCCGCGGATAAATTGTGGCGCGAAGCGGCGAAGCTGGGCAACATCTCCGAAAGAGAGATTCTCCGCTCGGTTGAATTCCGCCGCTATGTGCCGAACGACGGCAGTGGAGAACTGCGTTTCAAGGAGATCCGGTTCCGGCTCCCCGGCGAATTCACCGGCAGCGACCCGAAGGTTCGGGTGTCGCTCTTTCTGCGCGGCGAATTCGCAACGGCTCCCCCCGCGAAAAAACAATAGAATTATTGCTTCGGCGCGAGGCGGAAGCGCTGGGCGGGACTGCGCGGGTGCTCGGGGTGGGTGAATTCAATTGCGCCCCGGTTTCGGAGGCGGCGCAGGCTTCGCAGAAAAGCGCCGCTGTTGGGGGCGACCCCCAGTTGCCCGGCAAGTTCGCTCCGCGAGGCCTCGCCGCCCCGGAGCCGGACGAGAATGCGCCGCTCCAAAAGCGGCGGAAGTTGCTCTTCGACATGAGCCTCTTCATAAGCCCTTCGGTCGAAGATGCTCTCGCGTTCGATCAGGGTCATCGGCAGGATTACGTCCGGCGGTGTCGGCCGGCGACGGATCATCGCCGTCAACATCTCCATCGCCTCGAAAGCCAGCCGGTTGTAGTTCTCTTGAAGGGTGGTGCGGGGCGGTTGAAGATAGGCGGAGACCCCGGGGCACTCCCACTCTACCAGCGACAGGTCGCGGGGGACGCGGATCCCGAGCTGGTGAAGCACCGGTTCGAGGCGCAGCGCCAGGTATTCATTGGGGCAGATGAGCGCGGTCATGCCCTGCCGCAGTGCGGCGGTGAGCTTTTCGGCGAGGACGCCTTTGGGGAAGATGGCGAAGCGCTCCGGTTCTGCCACGCCGTGACCGCGGAGCGCTTCGAGGAAGCCGAGCCAGCGGCGGGAGGCTTTCTCGATCTCCCGCACCCGGCCCTCCAGCGAGAAAAAACCGATCCGCCGGTGGCCGTTTCGCCAGAGCAGTTCAACGGCCCGGCGGGAGGCGGCCGCTCCGTCTTCGATCACCGCGCCGATGTGGTGCAGCCGCTGTGAGTTGCCGTTGATCCGGACGAGCGGCAGCGAAAAGCCGCGCAGCCAGCGCTCCGGCAGATCTTCGTGCGTGGTGAGGTCGATGGCTCCCCGGACCGCCCGCTCGTCGAAGGATTCCAGCTCGTTGGCGAGCACCAGCTCCGTTCGACAGTCGCGTTTGGCAATCTCCGAGCAGAGCGCCGCCAGGGTGTTCGCGTAATAGCCGTTGATCGAGTGCGGCTCCATTTCGACGATGACGCCGACCCGCCAGCCGCCCTGACGGGGTTCGGGGGCGTAGCCGAGCTCGCGGGCGGCGGCGATGACCCGGCGGCGGGTTTCGGCCGGAACGAGGCTGCTGTTGCTGAGGGCGCGCGAAGCCGTGGCGACGGAGACCCCGGCGGCAGCGGCGACGGTGCGGAGCGAAATCGTTTTCATGCCGCAATATAGTGCTTGAGTGGCTGGAAAGCAAGTGTTTTGTTTCATTTGTTTGCATGAAAATTGCCGAAAAAGTATTGCAAACGGCCCTTCTTTTCGGTATAATATTTATCAAACCAAGGAGGCCGGTATGAATCGGAGACAAAATTTCACCCTCATTGAACTCCTCGTCGTAATCGCCATCATCGCCATTCTGGCCGCGTTGCTCTTGCCCGCTCTCGGGAAGGCGCGCGACAGTGCCCGGCGTTCCCAGTGCATCAACAACCTGAAGCAGTCTGGCCACTATCTCTTGAGCTACGCCGACGCCAACCGGAGCTTCTTCCCCTTCGGGCAGAACTACGCCAGCTACACCATCGGCAACAGCACCGGCCTCTTCACCTGGCCCGGCGTCCTTTACTACAACGGGTACGTGAACAATGTCGATTTCGCCCTCTGCCCCGCCGCCCGGCAGGTCAGGCCGACGTTGGATCCGCGGGATATCGCCACTACCCAATGGTTCGCCTTCGGCATGCCGCAGTGGTGCAAGGACGCGATGGCCAGCTACTCCTTCCGCACGTCGGATCTCGGGAACGGCTATAAATTGTGGCGGCCGGTCTCTTCGATGGTGCTGCTCGGCGACTCCATCAAGCCCACCGCCAGCTCCCCGAGCGGTTGGTCGACCTACGCGACCGTCGACGGCGGCCTGCGCTATGCCAACAAGACCGGGACCGTGGGAACCCCCACCGTGGACCGCAGCGTACTGGCCGCGCTCCATGCGCCGAAGAGCGTCAACACCCTCTTCTTCGACGGTCATGCGGCCGCCACCCGCCTCAGCGGGGCGCTGCATGATATCCACTGGTACCGCGAACGCAATTACGCCATCGTTCCAGCCAACTAACGGAGCCTATACCATGTTGAAAGTACTTTTTCTCGTACTCTCCCTTCTGCCCTGCTGCCTGATGGCGGAGGCGCTTCGGGTGGAATCCGACGGGAGCGTGGCGGCTGAGGAACTCCGCTTCCGGATGCACTGGCACGGCAAGGGCTGGAAGACCATGGCGCTTCAGGGGCCGGAGACGGTCAGCTTCCCCGGCGAGGCCGGGCAGGCGGTTCCGGGCAAAGGGAACGTCCGCACCGGCAGCTTCCGGGTGGAGGGGGGCAGCTTCCGCTTCACCCAGGCGGTCGACCGGATCGCGCCGGAGCGGCTGAAGCTCCACTTCGAGCTCGACAGCGACCCCCCCATCGACACCGAAGCGCTCTATCTCGGCGTCAGCCTGCCGGTGGAGCGTTTTCTCGACCGGCCGGTGATCGCCAACGGCCGCGACCTTCGCTTCGGCAAGACGTATGACCCCGAACGGCGGCGCGCCTGGGGCGGCAAGACGAAGGAGGGGGTGACCATTCCGCTCGACCGGGGCGTTCTCACCCTTCGCGGCGCTTTCAGCGTGATGCTGCAGGACGATCGCGGCTATAAAAAGGATAACTGGGGGCTGCGGATCTTCTTCGGCCCCGCGAATAACGGCCCGATTCAGCGGGCGGAGCTGGTGGTGGAGTTCGAATACGCTCCCTACCCCGCCGCCGCGCTCGACCTCCGGGGCGCGATGAACCTCGCTTTCAAGGATGAAAAAGCCGACGACCGCCGGGGCGGCTGGACCGATCAGGGAAGGGATAACGATCTCGGCATGCTTCCTCTCGGGAAGCGGAGCTTCGGCGATCTCGAGTTCGATATCGTCGACCCGGCAGCGAATGAGGGGAATTCCGTCGTCATCCTTCGCGGCGAAGCGCGCCCCTGGCTGCCGCAGGAGGCGGCGGTTCCGGTCGGGAAGGTTCCGGCGCGGAAGTACCTCTACCTCCTCAACGCCCTCGGTTGGGAGCCGGCCCGTCCGACCGAAATCGGCGAAGTGACCCTCGTTTACGCCGACGGCTCCGAAAGCCGTCACCCGGTGAAGAGCGGCGTCGATACCGCCAACTTCTGGAAGCCGCACTACCTCGAGAAGGGGATTCCGGTCTGGGAGGGGGAGAACCCCAGCTCGAAGGTCGGCCTCTACGCCAGCCGCATCGATCTTCAGCCGAAACCCCTTCGCGAGATCCGCTTCCGCAGCGCCGGGAACGCGGTCTGGATGATCGCCGCCGCCACCGTCACCGACGCCCTGGTCCTGCCGGGGAAGCCCGGCCCCCTGGTGATGGAGGCGAATGAGGAGTGGCGGCCGATCGGCAACCCGAAGCCGGTGGTTCCGGGGAGCGTCGTTGACTTTTCGGACCTGATCGATCACCGGCCCGCCGGGAAGTTCGGCCCGGTCCGCGTGGCGGGCGACCGGCTGGAATTCGCGGGGAAGCCGGGAGTCCCGGCCCGCTTCTGGGGGATCAACCTCGCCGGTTCCTGCTGCTTCCCCACGGCGGAGCAGACCGCGAAGCTGGTGGATGAACTCGCCAGGATGGGGTACAACCTCGTCCGGCTGCACCACTTCGACCACGATCTCGCCCGTTTTGACCCTGATACGCTCGACCGCTTCGACCGGCTCGCCGCCCGCTGCAAAGAGCGGGGCATCTATCTTACGCTCGATCTTCTGATGCGGCGTTCGCTGGAGAAGGGCGAACTCTCCTCCTATCCCGACCGCGCTTTTTCCACCACCGAGTTCAAGGCGCTGATCTTTATCGACGACGAGGCCATGAAGAACTTCGTCGCCTTCGGCAAAACCCTGCTTGGCCATGTCAACCCCTACACCGGCGTCGCCTGGAAGGAGGAACCGGCCCTCATCTCCGTCAGTTTGATCAACGAAGGCACGCTCTCCCGCCGCTCGGTCGCCACCCTGTTCGTCAAAGAGCTCTATGAGAAGGAGTTTCAGCGTCACCTCGCGGCGAAATCATTGACCGTCACCGAGGCGAACCGCCCGGCGCTCTATGCGGAGTTTCTTCAGGAGGTTTACCGGCGGGGATACCGCAAGCTCGCCGATTCTTTCCGCGAATTCGGCCTCCGCGCGCCCTTGACCGACCTCAACTATATCAACGACGTTTCCACCACGCTTTTGCGCGACGAGCACGACCTCGTCGACAATCACGGCTACTGGGCGCACCCGCAGTTTCTCGGGTCCAACTGGCGGCTGCCCGCTTCGACCGAACCCTCGAGCGCCATCGAAGCTTACGGCGGCATCGGCGGTGCGCTCTTTCAAAGCCGGATTTTCGGCAAGCCCTTCACTCTTACCGAATGGGACTACACCTTCCCGAACCCCTATCTGGTCGAAGGCCCCTTCCTGCTCGGGGCCTATGCTTCATTGCAGGGGCACAGCGCCCTCTGCCGCTTCACCTACGCCTGGACCATCGACAAAATCGACCAAGCCGAAAGCCACCTCTGCTTCTTCGACATGGCCAACGCGCCGCTCCGGCTGCTGTCGGAACGGGCGGGCGCGCTCTTCTACTTGCGCGGCGACGTTGCCGAGGCGAAGGAGTCCTTCCCCATCTGGTTCGACCGCGATTTTCTCGCCCGCCCGGAGCATCCCCGCTGGTGCCCGTCGGTCTACGGGCGGCTTGGCCTGATCGGCAAAACCGGCGTGGTTTTCGACGCCGAACGGCTCCCTCTTCACAGCCGCGCCCTCTTGTACGCGGCGAAGCCCGGCAAGGAACCGGCGGGACTCCCTTCGCTCCTCTGCGGCGGCGCCGAGGAGACGTTGCGGCTCTTGACGAAGCGGGGGGTGCTGACGCCGCGCGATTACGACCCGGCGGAGGAGCGCTTCACCAGCTCCACTGGCGAACTCGAGTTGAACCGCCGCCGCCTCTCCTTTCAGGCCGTGACGCCGAAGAGCGAAGGCTTCGTGGGGAAGGAGGGCAACGCCTTCGAGGGGAAGTTCGCCCGGGTGCGGATGACCAGCGGTTTCAGCGCCGTCCTGGTGGCGAGCCGCGACGGCCGCCCCCTCCCGGAGAGCCGCCGTCTCTTGATCCTCCACCTCACCGAGTGCCGCAACACCGGCACCCGCTTCTCCGCGCCCGACGGCGTCATTCTGGAGAAATATGGAATCCCGCCCCTTTTGATGCGTCGCGGCGAGGTTGAAATCACCCTTCCGGTTTTGCCGGGGGCGCGGCTCTACGCCTGCGACTTCGACGGCTCCCGGCGCTTCGAGATCCCGGTGACTTCACCCGTCTTCACGCTTCGCGCGAACAATATCACTCCGCAAGGACCGGTCGCCGTCTACGAGCTGATCTGTGAGTAACGTTGTGCGCGTATGACGAGGGAGTGGCGGAAGGGGGGCAATCGGACGCGGTTGTTTTGCGCCGAGAGCTCCTCTTCCCGGTCCAGCCAGGGGTCGTAGCAGCGGTACCGGAGGTCCGGCGGCAGAGCGAGTTCAACTCCTTCGCAGAGCCGGGGGGGAAGGCGTTCGATGAACTTCTTCTGCAGCGACGAATGTTTGTCGCGCACCCAGTAGAGCGAGGTGTTCCGGCCGCGAAGCCCGTAGATTCGCACCTCGGCGGTTTCGTAGCTTTGCGGGCGGAAGTCCTCGGCGGCCGGATCGACGCCCGCCACCGCCTTGCGGAAGCGGTCGAAATGGTGCCAGAGGTCGTGGCGGTCGATGTACAGATGGTCCCAATGCCACGGCTGGCCGCTGCCCGCGCCGCCGGCGAAGAAGGGGGCGAAGAGGATGTCGTGAAGAATGGTTCCCTCGGCGTCTTCCTCGTAATGGCGGGAATAGCTTTTGTGATGGGCCTCCACCGCGCCCGACTCGGCGAGGATCGCCGGCCGCTCCGGAGTCTCAAGCCGGAGTTCGCGGACTGATTCCGCCGCGATGACGTCCATCTCCCGCTGAAGCAGGGGATAATATGAACCGGGGTCGTAATAGCGGTGTATTTTCCGGAAGCCCTCCGGCTCCAGCTGGAGCAGTTCACGGTCGATGACGGAGAGCTCCGGCGTATGGCTGCGGGCGATGTTCTGGAGGATGAGCTGACGCGGATAGCGTTCTTTCAGGACCCCCGTCATCTTTCGGCTCCACTCGGCCCACACCGGCGGGGCGGCGTCGGAGGCGTTGATCTCATTCCAAAGCTCCCAGGCCGCGACGGCGGGGGAGTCGGCGGCTCCGGCGTCGGCGAGGAAGCGAAGCTTCTCAAGGTAGAGTTCGCGGCACTCCGGCGAACGGTAATAGTCGGTGATCGTCGCGGCCAGCGGCAGGTAGAGCGGCTTGTCGAAACGGGCGGCGCCGGGAAAGATCTCCGCGTCGGTGCGCGGCAGGATCCGGCGGAAGTGCTCGAGGGTGAACTTGAGCTTAATCCCCAGTCGTTCCGCCAGGCGGATGACGAAGAGAATATGGTCGCGGTTGGCGGCGGAGAAGACGCCCGGTTTCACCGGCATCACATCGAAGAAGGGAACGCCCAGCCAGATCCGGGCGAAGTTGCCGCCGTTCCGGGCGAAAAGGGTTAGCCAGCGTTCGTAGGTTGCCAGCACCTCCTCTTCCGGATGGCGTTCGCTGTCGCGGAAAAAGCAGAGATTGGCGCCGACCGGCAGAAAGGTTTTGCCGTCTTCGCCCGCCAGATAATGGCGGCAGACCGGGGAGATGGAGATTCGGGTCGTCATGATATTCCTTAATTATTGCACGGATACGGCGCGGAGCAGCACCACGCCTTCGCTTTGGGAGGTGAGCCGGAGGGCGGATACCGGTCTCTCCGGATGCGGATTGGCCAGCCGGACCCGGTAGAAGCCGTACTCCTCCTCCGTCGGCGAACGGAAGGCGACGGCGGGCGGGAAATCGATCTTCCGCAGGCGGTTGCGCCGCAAGTACCAGTCGGAGAGCTCCCGGTTGTACCGTAACGGGAACACATGCCGGGAACCGTCTTCGTAAATCAGGGCCAGCTCCGCCAGCAGCGCTCCCTCCTCCGGACCGTTGAACATGCCCGTTCCGCAGAGCGAAACCGTCTTGAACCGGGCCGGAGCGATTTTTTGCAGCGCCTCCGGCTTCGCCCCCTCCCAGCCGGGGGAGGCGACGGCGAGGCAGCCGGGGCCGAAGTCGAAATGGACGCCGCCCGCGACGACGGGACCGCTTCCCGCCGCGGCGACGAGGGCGGGGTCGATCACTTTGCGGCCGTTCACGATCCGGCGGTCCGAGGGGTGCGCATCGAGAGCCACCGGGCGCGAACCGTCGCCGGCGGGCAAGGCTTCCAGGTGCGCGTCGTCGAGAATCGCTTTCCCCGGTCCGTAGACGCCGAAGCTGACCGCGAGGAATTCGCCCGGCAGCGGATCGAGGTCGAATTCGAAGGCGAATTCCGAAAACGCGTCTTTGGCGGGCGTCGCAAACTTCTGACGGTACAGCCGTTTGACTCCGGCAGTGGTGTCGAAGGCTTCGAGGTAGGGAACCGGCGCTCCCTCCACGGTCTTGAAGCGGGCGCTGAGCCGGTAACGGCCCGGCGCGGTGAGCTTGAGCCGTTGGAAGAGGTAGACCCGCTTTTTCTCCCCGGTGGCATGGAGCCGGGCGGCGTAGCGGCCGTTGCCCGCTTTGGTCTCGACCGTGACGCTCCCCTTCGGGTCGTTCAGGCCGCCGAGACGCCAGTCGGCGAAGCGGAGGTGCTCCGCCCCGGCGATGGTGTCCCCGATCAGGTCTTCGAAGTCGGGGTTGGTCAGCAGCCGGGCGGTGCCGAGGCGGCGCACGGAGGCGATTTGCAGCGGGGCGTCACTCAGAATGTAACGGAAGCCGCCGCCGGTCTCGAGCTTGTCGGTTGCGGTGATCCGTTTCCCATCCTGACTCCAGGCGGCGAGGATGGGGGCCCGGAAGCGCACTTCGCTGTTTTCCGCGCCGCAGCCGATCACCGTCAGGAAGCGCCCGTCGGCGCGGGTGAAGCGGTGGCGGAGGTCGAATTCCGGCGGCAATCCTTTCTGGAGCCCGTCATAGCGGTCAGAGGAGGCCAGCATCTTCTGGCAGACGCCGATGATATGCAGCGGCGCTTCGGCTCCGGCGATATGCTCGTCGGTCAGGAACTCCCCCCAGCCGAAGGAGAAGAAGGCTTCGAAGCCGAGCTCCTGGAACCAGAAGGGAATCGCTCCGGTGAGATAGCTTCGCCGCTGCGGATCGTGGATGGCGTGCCACATCTGCTCGGTCATCCAGAAGGGCATGCCGGGTTTGCGGCTGTGAACCAGCTTCATGGCATCGGCGACGCCGACGGTGGAGCGGTAGGCGTGAAGGTTCCAGATGTCGACCCACTCGGCGGCCCCCAGATCGAGGAGGTCGGCGGGCATCCGGGCGTCGCAGACCTGCGGATGGGTGGCGAAGCCGGAGATCAGCACCCTGGCCGCCGGATCGGCTTTGCGGATCGCGGCCGAGGAGGCTTTGAGGAGCTCGAAGTACTCCTTTGTGGTTCCGGCGAAGGAGTAGATTTTGACCGGGGGGTGAAAATCCACCTCGTTATAGATCTCGTAGTAGCCGATCCGGCCCCGGAATCGCTCCGCGACCGCCGTCGCATAGCGGGCGAATTCGTCTGTGCTGCGCGGCTTCCAGCGGGCGGGGTTGTTGTGGTTGAGGTGGGGAGCCGCTTCTTTAGGGGGAGCTTCGGCGGCCCAGTTGGGCGGATAGCCGAGCACCGCAAGGATCTCAATGCCGTTCTTACGGCTTCCTTCGACCAGTTCCTCCGCCGCGGCGAAGTCGAAATCGCCGGGTTCGGATTCGACCTGGCCCCAGAGCAGCGCCTTGCTGCCGGGGGTCCAGAGGCGCGCCTGGCGGATGTCGAGCTGCTTCAGCAATTCCGGTTCCGGGTGGACCGGGAGGCCGAGGTAGTTCCCCAGCTTGCCGCCGGACTCGATGGCGGGAAGCACCGAGAGCTGGAGTTTGCGGGGAGGCTGGTCGCCGATTTTCAGTTCGGCGGCATAGAAGCCGGGGGGGAGCGCGCCGAATTCCAGCGTCAGCTCCCGCTGCCAGGCTTCCGCCGGAATGGTGAGCTTGCGGCGCTGCTCCGCCGTTTCGCCGGTGAAGAAATCCTTGGTTGAGAGGAGGGCCGGCAGGGTTTTCCCCCCCGCTTCCGGATGGTTCGCGAGTAACCGCAGCGTCAGCGGTTCGCCTTCTCCGAAAATTCGCTCTGAAATCATGCCGAAGGGGACGCAGCTGAAGCGTCGCACCGCCGGAACCGGGAAGAAGCGCGGCTGCTCCAACTCATTGGCGAGCAAGGTACAGTCGGGTGACGCCTCGAACGGGCGAAGCGGGTCCGCCGCCAGTTCTTCCCTCTGCAATTGCCGCGCCGAGACCTTGATCCGGCCGACCCGGAACACCGAGTCGCGGCCGACGAAGAACATCGGCGCAAAGGGCAGCAGTTCCCCTTCGAACCGGCTGCGCCCGGCCTCTTGGCCGTTGCGGTAAAAGATCAGGCCGTTGTCGCCCCAGCTGACCGCCAGGTTGGCCGGGATGTCGCGTGGCAACGAGAGGCTCCCGGGGTTGACCCGGGCGGTATTTCCGGCCCGGGCGATGGCGGTGAGGCCATTTTCCCCTAGCGGATGGGCGGAGGGGAGCGCGAGGCCGAGCACGCTTCTGGTCTCCGGCCAATTTTCGCGTCCGGGAAGCTGGAAAGCGAAGTGCCACTCGTTGCGGAACTCCTTCAGTTCCATCGCCGGGGTGACGGTAAGTTCGACCGTCCCCCCGGCGGGGTTCACCACCCCCTCCGAAGGGTAGATGAGCCGTCCGCCGTCGGTCAGCCGGAGAGATTCCGCCGCGAGCAGCAGCGGCAAGGCAAGAAGCATCCAATAGAGTTTCATTGCAGTTTCCACATTCCTTTGGGGTCTCCCGATGCCGCGGTTCCTCTGAAGAACAGCTTGCCCGGGGTGTTGTAAAGATCCATCGCCCCGGCCTCGCCGGAAGCCGTGGCTCGTTCGGCGGCGGCATGTCCGTCCGCAAAGGACGCCACTGCCGTGCGGCTTCCGTTATGGAGCGGCATGCCGGCGGGGTAATCTTCGGTATAGGTCGGTTGCACGAAGGTACTACCGCCGACGACCTGCCCGTCGGCGCTGGCGGCGCGGCGGACGTCGGCGAAGAGGATGATCCGGGAACTCTGCCGGCACTGGGTGATTTTGGCCGATTCGGTATCGCCGAGGTGTTTGAAGTTGTAGCCGCTGTCGCAGCGCTGCCAGTACGAGTTGGTGTCGGGTTGCATGGAAAGGGGATTGTTCCAGAAATTGAGGTAACTGGGATGCGTCCGACCGTTTTCCGGGCAGCTCATGACCGGTTTGCTGACATAGCGGTTGAGGCAGAGCATCCCCGGCCAGTAGGACCAGGTCGAACCATCGGAACCGAGCCACCGGTAGAGAAAGAAGGAACCGCCGAAATCGTTGAGGTAGAGCAAGGTCCCCTCGCTCAACTGTTTGTGGTTGCCTAGGCACTTGGTGGTGCGCGCCTGGCCCCGCGCTCGGTTCAGGGCGGGCAGCAGGATCGCCGCGAGAATCGCGATGATGGCGATGACGACCAGGAGTTCGATGAGAGTGAAATTCCGCCGCATGTTCTGTTCCTTTCCCGGAAAAGTTTGCTATAATTATAGCGGAGTTCCGTTGAAAAAGCAATGGGGGAGGGGACCTTTTTTGTGCATCATTGTGCATCGGGATTGGAAATTTTATCATCCGTGAGCTATATTCCGCACTATGAAGAAAGTTACGACCCGAATGGTCGCCGAGGCGGCCGGAGTATCGCAGAGCACGGTTTCGCGGGTATTGAACCGTGATCCGCGTATTTCGTCCGCGACCGCCGCTCAGGTGATCCGGGCGATGCGGCTTCTCGAGTATTCGCCCGAGACCCCGGCGGCGCGGCGCACCGTCGGCATTCTCTTGCCGTCGCGCGTCGGTGGCGACAGTTATGTCCCCTTCATGCTCAATGCTTTGGTGCAGGAGGCGCTGAAACGGCGTTTGCGGCTGGAGATCGTGCCCGACAACGACCTGGCGCTGCTCAACGAGCGGCTGGTTTCCGGCGCGGTTTCGATTTTGGCGAAGCCGGAATTCAGCCGGGTATGGCGCGAGACCCTGAATCTGCCCCTGGTGCGGATGGGGGCCAATGGAAACTTGCTGGAGGGAATCGGCAGCGTTGCCTCCGACGGCGCCGCCGATCTGGAGACGGTGGTCGATCACCTTTTTCAACACGGCCATCGCCGGATCGGTTTTATGGCGGCGTATGGGGAGAAGCAGGAGAGTTATAACCCCTCCCGCCGGGCCGAAGGTTTCCTGCGGGCCATGCGGAAACGAGGCGAACCGGAGCCGGAACGGTTCCTGCGGTTCGACTCGGCCGCCGCTATCCGCCATCTCGAAGAGCTGATCAACGGCGAAGGGGTGACCGCCCTGATCGTTCTGCCGGGAATTTACGCGCTGGAAACGGCGGATTTGCTGAAAGAGGGCGGTTTCCGGATTCCGGAGGATATCTCGCTGGTGGCCTGGGAGTTCGAGAATGTGAGCTGTTACATGACCCCGCCCCACACAGCGCTCGCGCCGGAGCTCGGGAAGTTCGCCGTCGGAGCGTTCGATTTGCTCGAACAGCTGATCGAACGGCGGCAACCGGTCGCCGACCTCCTGATTCCCGGCCGGCTGATCGAACGGCAGTCGGTCGCGGCCCCTTCCGCATCTCCCCGCGGGGGCCGGTCACCGTTTACGAGTTGATCCGCGAGTAACTGATTTTGTGAACGGGCACTTGATTTGGCGGCATTCCGGATGTATTTTCTCTTGCAAGTTGTTACGCAAGGGGGGCGGGGCGATGAAAGAAGACCGGGAAAACTCGACTCCATTGAATCTTTCTGACGTGATTTCCCGCTTTTTCCATAAACCGCTCGGGCAGCTTCCTCCCTTTCTGCCGGAACGAATGAACGTTGCTTTCTTCGTTGTCTCCTGGCTTATATCGGGAATTCTTTGGCTGATGTTTGCCTTTGTCATTCCGCCGGAAGCCGGGAAGTTTGACAGTCCCATGTGGTTTGTTTTCGCGGCCATTCTGCCATGGGTATGTATATGCTTCGGCTTGATTCACTGGCGCGTCGCCTGGATCGCCCTGATCGGCGGTTATCTGACCCTCGGCTGGTTCGGCCTGGATGACCGGGCGGCTTTTGCGCAAGGCATGAGACTGGCATTTATCATTTATCTCCTTCTCGGAGTCAACGCCGGGTTGCTGATTGCGCTGTTGAACAAATATTGTAGTTCGGACCTTCCGAAGTATTGCCGGAACCTGCGGCTGCGTATTGAAAAAGACCGGCCGCCCCCGGGAGCGATTGACAATTGCAGCAATATCCTCAACGATCTCTGGGATGAAGTCCGGGCCATGCCGGAAGGCTCCGAACGGGAAGAGCTGCTGGCGAACCTTCGGAAGCTGATTGACAAAGTCGCCGCTTATCCATATAATGATACCGTCGATACCTTATTCAACGAGCCGGAAATCCGCTGTTTCAAGTGGTGGGGAAGTGATGGAGCGCAACCATGATTCAGCGCGGTAATGGTGGCGGCGCGGTGGATTGACGTTCGATGAAGCGGCTCGGCACCAGGATGTCGCCCGCCGGAATTTTTCCGGCCGTCAGCAGTTCCAGGAGGTCGAGCGACTTCTCTGCGTAGGTGGCGAAGTCCGGGCAGAGCACCGTGCAGGGAGGCGTCAGGAACTCCAGCACCCCGGGGAACTCCCAGGCGACCAGCGACAGGTCCCCCGGAATCCGGATCCCCGCGAGTTGCAGCGCCCGGAATACTTCCAGCGCGAAGTTTCCCGGCAGGGCGATGAGGGCGGTGACCTTCTCCCGTTTCAGCATTCGCTCCAGCCGTTCTTCGAGCGAGCCGTCCTCTTCATAGAGTATGGCGGAGGAGGGGAGTCCGCGCCGCTCCATCGCTTGCTTGAAGCCGGGAATCCGGCGGCCGACCAATCGCTCCTCGAACCGCCGGGAGTGCAAGGTGAGGCAGCCGATCCGGCGGTGGCCCAGGGCGTACAGAAAATCGACGACCTGTTTCATATCCGTCGGACCGTCGGAGGTGACGGTGTAAATTCCTTCGAGGTGGTTCCCCGGCATGCCGAAGCGGACGAGAGGAGCGCTCTTCGATCCGAGCCAGCGCTCGTTCAGCCCTTCGTCGCCCACCAGCGCGACCGCTCCGGCGATGACGCGGGTTTCGAAGAGCTCGAGGTCGTCGTCCGGAATGATCTCCGCCCGGAAGCCGCGGTCCAGAATGGCGTTGGTGACGGCGTGGAGCATATTGGAGGTGTGGCAATCCATGACGTAGCGCGGCAGGAGGACGCCGATGGTCCGGCGGCCGCTCTTCGGCAAAAAGGAGTATCCGAGCTCGCGCGCCACCCGGATCACCTCCTCCGCCGTCGCCCGCGAAATGCGCGGGTCGTGGTTGAGCACCCGCGACACCGTCCCGGCGGAGACTCCCGCCGCTTGCCCCACCATCCTCGTCGTCACCCGTTTCCGCATGAATCGGCCCTCCATACGGAGAATATAACACGGCGGAAGGCGATTTACCAATCTTTGTTGCATAATGTTGCATCGAATCGGGGGAGGCGGGTGTTGACTCCGCTGGAATCTTTGCTATAATATTCATAAGCACTTGCGCGCAATCGAAGAAAAAGGGGATCTTTTTATGAAACAGCGGCGGATACGTTTCACACTGATCGAGCTCCTGGTCGTTATCGCCATCATCGCCATACTGGCGGCCATGCTGCTCCCCGCCCTGAACAAAGCGCGGGATATCGCCCGCAGCTCCACCTGTAAGAACAACTTAAAGCAGATCGGCTCCGCCCATATGCTCTATGCGGCGAGTTTCGGTGATATGATGGTGCTCGACTCCGTTAGTTCGGCGCAGCATTGGAACGGCGTTATGTGGCATATGGATCTTCTCGGCAAAAAGGTGTTGCGCTGCCCGTCGCGAACCATGATCGGCAATCACAGTCCCGATGATTGGTACGTACGGTTCTGGGATACCGCCTCCTGGCGCAACGACAAGGGGTATTCGGAGAATTCGGCTGACCACTCCAACTGGAGCATCTGCGATTACGGCGTCAATTTCCGCTACGCCACCAGTTCCTACAGTTCGACGACCGGCTTTCGCGGCGTCAAAGCCTCGATGTTCCGGCGGGCTTCGGCGACGGTGCTGACGATCGAGACGGCGAACAAAGACAATCGGGGGTGGGACAAAGTGACGCCGCGCGGTGTTTTCCGAATCAACAATTATTACAAAAGTCCCGACGATGGCGAGGACGGTTTCTGGGTTGCGCATGGCGGATATACCGAATGCAACACGGTTTTCGTCGATGGCCACGTCAAGGGGGTCAAAGCAAATAAACCCGGTGAATACGGCGTTCAGCAGCTCGGCCAGTCGCCGACCAGTCTCCTCTACGCCCCCTGGGTTCAGAAGGATACCTACGAAAACGACAGAAGCCAGTGGGTCCGCCACGACGGCATATTCTATTGAGGAGAAAAATTTCGATGAGAATCACCCCCGCAGGGACTTTTTGTGCCGTTTTCCCGGCTGCCCTCTTTTTTTTGCCGCTCGGTGCGGAGACGGTCTGGCAGGATAATTTCGCTTCGCCCGCCGCGCTGAAGGAGTACTACGCCGATCAGGTTACCCCGGCCGTCCGTGACGGCGCGGTGGTGATCGACCTCCCCCAGCGCAGCGATTATCGCGGCAGCCGGGGGATTTCGCGGCGGCTGCCCATCGAACGGACCGCGGGACGGCGGCTCTTGATCCGGGCGGAGGTCCGGGGGGAGGGGCTGGAGCCCGCCAAAAGCGAGTGGAACGGCGGCAAATTCATGTTGGAAATCCGCGCCCCCGGCGGCAACGACTGGCCGCAGGCCAAGATACCCACCGGCAATTTCGATTGGCGCGAGGTTCGTTTTATGGCGACGCTCCCGCCGGACGCCGAACGGGTGACGCTGGTTCTCGGCATCCAGGATTCCTGCGGCAAGCTCTCCTTCCGCAAGCTGGCGGTCGAAACCCTCGACACCTTCCTCGATCTTTCGGCCGCCGTCAACCGGGGGCTGGTCGACGAAAAAGAGGGCGACGGCAAGGGCGGCTGGTCCGACCAGGGGCCGGAGAACGACGCCCGGAACTTCA
>JAVBRV010000308.1:0-8232 GCA_031547585.1 Victivallaceae bacterium | reverse complement strand
AGTGATTTCAACGAATCCCTCCGGATAACTCTTCTTATAGCCCCGACCAAGAAAATCGGTGTAGCCCTTGACCCATTCCGTTGCCGAAAGCTGCTGAAGTTCGTACGGCTCATGGTTCTCCACCCCGTAGGTATAGCTGCTTTCGAAGGCCGCCGTCCCGGAGATCTGCCTGATGCGGCCGTCGCGGTAGTTGTCGGCGCGCTCCGTGAAGCCCAAAGCGTTGGTGGTCTGCGTGTAAGCCGTGCCGCGTTGATAGGTGGTCCGGGCTTGCGCCGGATCCACTTCGGCCAGCAGTTGGCCGTCGGCGTCGTATTCGCGGGTCGTCGTCAGCTCGCCGCCGTCTTTGCCCACGATCGTGGTTTCGGTCTCGTTGTCGTTGGCGTCGTAGGCGTGGTAGGTCGTCACCCCCGCCTCGCTGCTGAACTTCAGCCGGTTGAAGACGTCGTAGGCGTATTCGGTCACGCTCCCATCCGGCCTGGTGACGAGGCGCGGTCCGCAGCAGTTGTATTCCGTCGCCGTCACGTCGCCATCCACCGTGGCTTCGGTCAGGACCCGGCCGAACTGGTCGTACACGTAATCGCTCCCCGAAATCAGGAGGCCCGTCTCAAGATCGTACTCCCGGCGCGAGGTCACGTGCCCCAACCGGTCGGTCAGGGTGACGCTCCGGGTTCCGTAGCCCGGCAGACGGCCGGATTCGGTCGTGGTTTGCAGCGTATCCGTTCCCGCCCAAGCGTAGGAGGTCATTGAGCTGGAACCATCCGGATTCTCGCTCTTCCAGTGCCGCCCGGCGAACTCGCCCGCGGTATAGACGAAGCTCTTGCTCGTCAGGTTCCCCGGCGCGTCGTAGGCCGCCCCCGGAGAGGCCGCTTGCACGCTCCAGGTTTCGCCGGCGAAGTAGAGGCGGTATTCGCGGGCGGTCTCTTCCCCGAGGGTGAAGGTGGTCACGGTACGCGGACGGCTGTCGTTCTCCCACGTCTCCTCCGACGGATGCAGCAGCGCGTAGGAGTAGGTGGTGATCTTGTGCCGGTCGCCGGATTCCTCCGGCAGCGAATCCATGAAGGGCTCGATCTCCCGGATTACCCGCCCCTCTCCGTCGTATTCGTACCGCCGCCAGCCGCCGTCGAAATCCGCCGAGGCGGTCAACTTGCCGTAACTGCCGACGGAGAAGTCGGTCCCATACGCATAGGTGGCCGTCCGCTCCTCCGGCGTGCCGTAGCCGCGGTATTCGGTCACCGTCATCTCGCCAAAGGGGAAAGCCTGTTTCAAGGTATGGGTCGTCGCTTCGCTGCGCCCATTCGCCCCATAGCGAATCCGGTTGCGGACCTCCAGAATTCCCGTCTCTTTCGCCACTCGCTCGAAGACGTTCAGCTCCGTCGGTTGCAGCGCGTTTCCTTCTTTGTTCCAGAATCCCCGGGCGACCCGGCCGTCCTCGAAACGCATCTCGATGAATTTACCGATCATCTGCCCGGAGGCATTGTTGAAATCGGTGATGGCATAACCCGTCGGATCGGCGAAACTCGGGGCTTCCCCCGCCGGATAAAAGCTGTTGAAATCAAAACCGGACGCATCCGCCACATTGGCGCTGAAATGCATATGCCGGATCGTATCGAAAACAGGCAGCGACGCGGCGCTCCGCAGAAGATACTCGTTGTCGTAAGCGTAGAAGTCGATGGGAACTCCACGCTCATCCACCCAGACCTCCACCACGCCGGTCGTCGGACTTTCAAACACATAGGAACCGCTGCGTTCGACGAATTCGCCGGGAATCGTACTGACCTGAATTTCGCCATCCTGACGGAGTTCGCAGCAATCCAGCTCACTGCCGGAAAACACATGCACCACCTTGTCACCTTCAAACCAGATGCGGTAACTTCCACCGACCTCTTCCATCCAGTATCCGAGTCCGTTGAAAGGCTGCCCCGTCTTCTCGCCACGCAGCGAAAACGGCACCAGCGCTCCGCTCGGGCGGCGAACATAACAGAACTCCCAGGCGGCCGTCTGGCCGTTCCGATCCTTCCCCTCGCCGGTGAACTGCTCTTCAATCCGGGTATCGCAGTTGTATTGGCCGTAAGCCGTTCCGTTGCACTCGTAGCTGACGATAAAGTGACCGATCGTAATCTCCTCGTACCCTGCCGACATCGCCAGGGGAACCTGGATGGAATAGGGGTAACACTCCATCCCCTTCTCCAGGTACTCATATTTGTTGGCAATCCGGCAGCTGCCGTTGGTACAACTGTGGCACTGGTAGGTGGTAACGACGCCGTTGTGCGGTTCGTCGTTGAAGTCGAATTCCGGAGACTCCAAAACCATAGGCGTCTCGAAATAAAGCACCGGCTGGAGGCGGCACCGGCCTTCCCAGGCGCTTCCCTCTTCGGAATCGAGCGAGATTTGGCCAAGGAGCCGCCGGATGTCGATCTCCAGCTCATTAAGATCGAAAACCGAATCGGGGAGGAGTTCCCATTCCCCGTCGTCCAGCCGATAGTAGAAGCTGCGTTCAATCCCGAGCGCATCGGCGCCGGCGAAATCGAGCGCCGTATACTGAATCACCCATTGATCCGTGAGCTGTTTGGTTTCCGGGTCATACATCAGCTCATGATCGTCATCCTCCTCGGAGCCCTTCATGAAAGTCAGATCAACTTTCAGCTCCTTCGGGGTGATTTCCAGATCCATCACATAATCGAACCGGCGGTGGCAAAAGCTGTTCAGGATTTTTTCCAGATCGGTAAAGTGTTCCCAGAGAACCGGAACTTTCGGCCCGAATATGGCAGTCTCCTGATATACTTCTGCATCGGTGCTGCTGAATTCCCCCGGCACGACCAGGAAGCCCAACCCCTCATTCAGCTCCGGCAACGCCTCCGGGTCGCTGAAAGGATCCTCCAGCGTCAGATCCAGCCGCTCGGGGTCAAAGAAAAACTCGCGTCCTGCCAGAACGGCGCTGCGGAGTTGATCCATATCTTCCTGATGGAGCGAGTCGCCGGCCTCTTTCTCCGTCAGCTCTTCGCCGAAACCAAGCTTCCAGCAACGCCGGACCAAAGTATTGAACGGAGTCAAAAACGCATGATTCTTCGGCGGCAAATCCGTCACTTGAATAAAAGGCATGATTCCGGGCTCCCCTCGATTATTCGCAATTATTTTCGCAACGGATCGTCTCGAACCACTCCCATTCACCCTGCTTGTTCATCCCCAGGAGGAAGTCCTTATCGGGGGCGCTGACCGGGAACCACTCCAATTCATCGCCGCTCACCGTCAGCACCGAGGGAATGGCGGGCCAGGGGAGGCATTGCAGGATTCCGTCGCGGTCGATGTAGACGAGCCCCGCGGCGGTTTCTTTGATCTTGAGGATATGTTTCCCGGCCTCTTCTCCCTCGCCGGGGGAAAATTCGAAAACCTCTTCGGTGGAGGAACCCGTACCGATGGAAATGCTTATGTCGATTCCGGGTTTTTCTTCTTCCCGGGTGATCAGCAGCGTCTTATCGGTACTGTCAACCTGGTTCTCAAAAGAGTATTCAGTGGATACGGAAAACCCCGATTCGGAAGAACGGCTCAGCTTTACCATGGATAACTCTCCAGTAATCAACACTCAAAAGCAGACACCCGGACACACAAATTCTTTTTCGCGCATTTGATGAAGTACGACAAAGAAAAGGTGTCTTTGCGGCTAGTATAGTTCGCGAAAAAGCAAAGTCAATCGGTAAATGCAAAAAATAAGTTTTTTTCCCCCAAATTACCATACCATATTTATAGATATTCTATAGTTTCACTGAACATTTTTATTCTTCCTTGACCGTTAACGGTAAATTGCTTCCGTGGATTTGAACAAAATTTGGGATTCCAAAGTCCGTCGCGCATGGTGAACGCTGACCGGAAGTCCGAAACGGATATCCCGCCAAACCGCCAAGAGATTTGCGCCAAAAACAAAAAAGACGGTCTGAAAGCCGCCTGAAAACACCACCGAAAAGTTATTGAAAAATCACTTCCAAAACCCTGAATAAATTGTCATTTTGCGCATACGCTTTATCAGCCCCGTGCGCAAACCTTTTAGCCCGCATATTGCAGGAGGGCGAACCCAAAAGCCCGATTGAACACATATTTCGATATTTTTGTAATTGTCTCCCGGTTTCACGCTTGCAAAAAGAGATTCGCCCGAGTATAATTAATACGTATAAATAAGGTAAAAAAAGATGACCCAAAAAGAGATCGCCCGGCAGTTGAAAATCACCCAGGCCACGGTATCGATGGCACTGGCCGGTTCGCCGCGGATTTCACCCGCCGTGCGCGAAGCAGTGCGTGAGCTGGCGGAGAGGGACGGCTACCGCCCGAATCCGGCGGGGCAGCTCCTGCGGGGCGGCAAAAGCAACGTCATCGGCGTCCTCTTCCCTTCGCTGACCAATCCCTTTTACGCCGAACTGTTTCAGGAGCTCCAGCTGCGGCTGCGCGAGCACGGCTACCTCCCCCAGCATTTCCAGCAGGAGACGGCGGAATGGCGGCAGAGCGCCATCCTCGCCCTCACCCGCTTTCAGGCGGCGGGCGCGATCGTCGCCGGCCTCCCCCCCGAAGAGCACCGGCTGCTGCGGGAGGCGGGAATCCGCTTCGTCGTCTACGGCGGCGATCAGCCGTTTGAAGGCGTCAGCCAGGTCCTGCCCGACCGCCGGAGCGGAACTTCCCTCTTGATGCGCCACCTGATTGCCGGGGGACGCCGCCGGATCGCCTTCCTGGGGCCGGGCGGTCCGGAAGAACCGCGCCGCGCCGCCTGCCGCGAAGCGCTGGAGCAGGCGGGGCTGCCGGTCCTCTTCCAGACCATTCCCGCCGACCCCGAAAGCGGCCGCCTGGCGATCCGCGAGCTGCTGGCCGGAGCCACGCCGCCCGACGCGGTTTTCGCCCACAATGACGAACTCGCCACCGGCGTCCTGCGGGGCGCGCTTGAAATGGGGGTGCGGATTCCACAGGAGCTGGCGGTCGCCGGTTTCGACAATATCGCCGCCGGGCGCTTTCTCACCCCCTCCCTCACCACCGTCGAGCAGCCGCGTCCCCTCATCGTCGAAGCGCTGGTCGTCGAGCTGCTCTCCGTTCTCCGGGGAAGTGAAGGCCCCCGCCACATATCGGTTCCCTGCCGCCTGGTCACCCGGGATTCGGCATAGATCAATACCACAACCACGAGGATATTATGATCGACTCCATCAGCACGAAATTCAATTGGCGGAAGCTCTCCCCCGACGACGGCGAATACTTCTTCGGCTACTACGACCGCTCCCCCTGGAATATGGAGGGAACGCTCCACCTCGCCATGAAGGTGCCGCAGTGCGAACGCCTCCCCGAGCGCGGTGAAACCGCCGAAATCGGCCTTCTCGACCGTCAGGGCAAGTATACTCCCCTCGCCACCACCCGCGCCTGGTGTCATCAGCAGGGCTGCATGGAGCAATTCCTCCCCCGACGGCCCAACACCATCATCTACAACGACTACGAAGCAAGCGAAGACCGCATCGTCACCCGTATCTTCGAACTCGGGAAGGGCGTGGTCGGCCGCTTCGAGAAACCCATCTACGCCATCTCCCCCGACGGCCGCTGGGGCGTGTCACTCGATTTCGGGCGGATTCCGCGCCGGGGCTACAGCTACGCCGACGCCGTGCTGGCGAAGGACCGCCACCCCATCGACCCAGACCGCGAAGGAGTCTGGCTGGTCGACCTCGACACCGGCGCGGTGAAGCTGATCGTCAGCTACCGGACCATGCTCGAACGCCACCCCGTCGCCTACGGAACCCTTGATAAATACATCTGGCTCAACCACGCGATCTTCAACTGCGACGGCAGCCGGGTGCTGTGGCTCTTCCGCCAGTGCACCGAGCCGGAACGGGTGGCCGCCTGCGGCTGGCAGACCTTCATGTACACGGCGGCGCTGGATGGCTCCGACGCCGAATGCATCCTCCCCGAAGTCTACTGGCATCGCCGGATCAGCCACCAGATCTGGGGGCGCACGCCCCGCGAAATCCTGGTCGACGCCAACTGGAGCAACGCCGGGCATGAAGTGGTGGTCTTCGACGAAAGCCGCCGCCCCTTCCTCGCCGAGCGGCTGGGGCCGAGCCACGGGGAGATGTCCCACATGGTCTTTTCGCCGGATGGAAAGCGGCTCTTCGCCGACAGCTACCCCAGCAAAGAGAAGGAGCAACGCCTGATGCTGATCGACGCGGCAACAGGGAAGATGGAGGAGCTGGGCCGCTTCCGCCACGACCAGCCCGAAGGAACCATCGTCGACGTGCGCTGCGACCTCCATCCCCGCTGGGGACGCGACGGCAAAAGCGTCACCGTGGACTCCATCCACGACGGACGCCGCGCCATCTACATGCTCGATCTGGAATAACGCCTCAGCGCCGCTTTTCGAAGCGGCTTTCGGTGCCGTTCAACAGTCGCTTGATGTTCGAACGGTGCCGATACACCGCCAGCACGGCGATCAGCACCAGGAACCCGAGGGTCAGGTTGCTGTTCGCCGTCGCACTGCCGCAACCGAGGATGCGGAAAAGAATCGCAAATACCGGAACCGTCACCGCGGCGACAATGCTGGCCAGCGACACATAACGCGATGCGTAAAACACCACCGCCCAGAGCGTAAAAGCCGCAATCAAAGGATACGGTGCCATGGCGATGATGCATCCCGCCGCCGTCGCCACCCCCTTGCCCCCCTTGAAGTGGAGGAAGACCGGGAACATATGCCCCAGAAGGGTGCAGACCGCCGCCGCCATCGCCATCGCCGGCTCCTCCGGCAGCGCCCACTGCGCCGCCAGCACCGGAACCGCGCCCTTCAGGAAGTCGAGGAAGAAGCAGAGCTTCCCCGCCCCCTTCCCGACGCTGCGGGTGACGTTGGTCGCCCCGATGTTCCCGGAGCCCACCTTGCGGATGTCGATGCCGTACCGCTTCGCAATCAGGAACCCGAACGGAACCGACCCCGCCAGATACGACAGGACCGGCAAGAGAATATGCCAAAGATTCATAAAAACCCCTTGTTTCCGGATTGAAACCGGCACTGGAATGCACTATACTTATAATAGACGATAAATATATTTAATATGCCTCAAAAACCCCTTATTTGCAATAGCGACTATGAATAAAATCGCCCGATTGATCCTCGCCTCCAGCGAAGCCTCCTCCGACCTCCGCTACGCCGCCGGTTTCTCCGCCCCCGATGAATTCATCTGGTTCGACGCCGACGGAGCACGCGGCATCATCGTCTCCCCCCTCGAATTCAACCGCGCCCGCGAACAGGCGAAACCCGGCGTCACCGTCTACCCCGAAGCCGAATTCGGCGGCCCCGGACGCATCGAAGTCCTCCGCCGCCTCGCCGAACGCTTCACCCTCACCGGCTTCCTCGTCCCCGCGAACTTCCCCGCCTATTGGTATGAACGCCTCCGCGAATGCGGCTTCCAGATGAAAGCCGAAGGTGGCCCCTTCTTCCCCGAACGCGAATGGAAGGTAGAGGACGAAATCACCGCCGTCATCACCTCGCAACGCGCGGCGGAAGCCGCCGTCCGCCGCGCCTTCCGCGTCCTCGAAGAAGCCACAATCGGCCACGACCGCCTCCTCCATTGGGAAGGCGGCCTCCTCACCAGCGAACGCCTCCGCGCCGAAATCGACGGCGAACTCGTCCGCCGCGGCATGCTCCCCACCGGAACCATCTGCGCCGGCGGCGCCCAGGGCGCACAACCCCACCACACCGGCACCGGCCCCCTCGCCGCCGACTGGCCCATCGTCATGGACGTCTTCCCCAAATCCATCCGGACCGGCTACTGGGGCGACCTCACCCGCACCGTCGTCAAAGGACGCGCCTCCGATATCGTCAAACACGCCTACGACGCCGTCCTCACCGCCCGCGAACTCGGCAAATCCCTGGTCAAAATCGGCGCCGATCCCGCCGAAATCCACCAGGCCGCCGCCCAACTCCTCCAACAACGCGGATTCCAGACCGGCAAAAACGACGCCGGCGACTTCGGTTTCTTCCACGGACTCGGCCACGGCGTCGGCCTCGACATCCACGAAGCCCCCCGACTCTCCCCACGCAACCACACCCCCCTCCGCAGCGGCGAAATCGTCACCGTCGAACCCGGCCTCTACTACCCCGAATGGGGCGGCATCCGCCTCGAAGACCTCATGTACCTCCCCCCCTCCCTCCCCGCCCTCTGCCTCTCCGACCTCGACGACTTCCTCGAAATATCCTAACCCTTTTTCAAGCAAAGTCATGGGACT
>JAVBRV010000518.1:0-19695 GCA_031547585.1 Victivallaceae bacterium | reverse complement strand
TTGCTGAACAATAACGGGGGATAAGGGGGGTTATGCTCAAATTACACAAAATCACCACAAAAGCACTGAAAAAAAGAACATCCGATTCTCCTGAGTGATTTTTTCGAAGAATCGGAAGCTTCGTGCAATATCCAGGCTAGGGAAGAGAAGCCAGGCATCACCGAGTTGGCATTGTCTTTTTCAGTTTTCATGTAACATACATTTTAACCTCAACTGAGTCAGGCTTACGCTTTGACATTAAAATTTATCTAGCCTGGTGGCATCATGCCTCAACCGGCTGCGGTTAAATATTTTTCATTTTTTCTAGAAAAGTGATTGCATTTATGTAAAGTACATTGTATTTTACATTTCATAGACCCGTTTCCCATTCTAAACAAATAACCAAAGGAGGGGCTATGTCGAAATTATTTTCTCCGCGGGTTTCACAGCTGACCGGAGGGCTCCTGGTCGCGATATTGCTGGTTTCGCTGGCGTATGCCGCCCGCGTCCGCGCCTCGCAACGCGGAGCGGGAGAAGGCGGGCGAACCCTGAAGCTCGGGCACGGGCTGCCGACCGACCACCCGGTACATGAGGCGATGGCGATGATGGCCGAACGGCTGAAGCAGCTTTCGGACGGCAAATTCCAGGTGCAGATCTACCCCTCCGGCATGGTCGGCTCCGAAGCGGAGTGCCTGAAGCAGGTCCAGAACGGCCAGCTCGACCTCTCCAAGACCTCGACCGCCGTGCTGGAGTCGAGCGTGCCGGAGATCGTGGCGATCGGCCTGCCCTACATCTTCCGCGACCGCGATCACTACTGGAAGGTGCTGAACGGCCCGATCGGACGCCGCCTCGGCGACCGGCTGCCCGGCATGCGCGGCCTCGTCTATTACGACGCCGGCATCCGCAGCTTTTACACCACCGGCAAGGCGATCCGCAAGGTCGACGACCTCAAAGGGCTGAAGATCCGCACCCAGCAGAGCCGGAGCGCGATGGATATGGTCAGCGCCTTCAAGGGCGCGCCGACGCCGATTCCATGGGGCGAGCTCTATACCGCCCTCTCGCAGGGCACCGTGGACGGGGCCGAGAACAACCTGCCGAGCTTCGAAACAGGCCGTCATATGGAGGTCTGCAAGTACTTCACCTTCAGCGAGCACGTCATGGTCCCCGACCTGCTGGTGGTGAGCGCTGACACCTGGAAGTCATTGACGAACGAGCAGCAAAAGTGGCTGGAACAGGCCGCCGCCGAATCGGGACTCTTTCAACGCAAACTCTGGGCGGAAGCCGAAGTGAAAGCGCGCACGCGATCCGAAGAGCTGGGCGTGGAATTCATCACCGTGGATAAAAAGGAGTTCGCGGCGAAGATGGAGCCCCTGTACGCAGCCTTTACCGGCGGAACCGCCGAACTCATCCGTGAAATCCGGGAGGTGAAATAATGCTTGACTCTCTAAAAAAACAGGCTTTGCGACTGCTGAACCTCTGCATGATCGTCGCAGTGGCCGTACTGGTGCTCGACGTTCTGCTCGGCGTCGCCTCCCGCTACCTCTGGGGGGCGCAGATCGAATGGACCGAGGAGCTGGCGACGGTTCTTCTCATCTGGGTCAGCTTCCTCGGCATCGCGGCGGCGTTCGAAGCCCGCGCCCATCTCGGGATCGACATCCTGACGGAGCGGTTTTCCGGCAAAACGAAACCCGCGATGTCACTCCTGATCCATCTGGTGACGCTGGTTTTCGTCCTCATTGTTTTTGAAATCGGCGGGGTCAAGCTGGTCCTGCAGGCGATTCATCACTGGAACGTGCTGCCGGCGCTTCGGGTGTCGGACGTAATTCAATATCTGCCGCTGCCGGTGAGCGGAATTTTCATCATTATCTTTGAAGTGTGCAACCTCCGGGAGGATCTGAAACATGGCTGAAGTGGCAATTATCCTGGTGCTGGTGTTTCTGGCGCTTCTTCTCAGCAACGTCCCCGTCGGCGTGGCGATCGGAGCGGCCTCCCTGGTCGCGGTTTACGCCAACGGCGGCATGGCTTCGAGCGAAATGATCGTCGCCGATCGCATGGTGAACGGGGCCAGCTCGTTCTCGCTGCTGGCGATTCCCTTCTTCGTGCTCTCCGGCATCCTGATGGGGCGCGGCGGCATGGCGCGGCGGCTGATCGACTTCGCCAACGCGCTGGTGGGCCGGTTCCCCGGCGGACTCTCCTACGTCAACGTGCTGACCTGCATGCTCTTCGGCTCGATCTCCGGGTCGGCGACGGCGGCGGTTTCGAGCGTGGGCGGCTTTATGATTCCGGAGATGACCCGCAACCGCTACGATCGCGACTTCAGCGTGGCGGTCACCACCACGGCGGCCACCACCGGCCTGATCATCCCCCCTTCCAACATCATGATCGTTTACGCGGTGGCGTGCGGTTCGGTTTCGATTGCGGCGATCTTCATCGCCGGGGTACTGCCGGGGATCCTGATGGGGCTCTGCATCATGGCCGTCTGCGTGATCCACGCGATCCGCAAAAAAGACAAAGGCGGCGCCCAAAGCAGCTTCCGGCAGATTGCAACCGCCCTCCGCCGGGCCTCTCTCAGCCTCTTTTTGATGGTCATCATCATCGGCGGCATCCTGGGCGGGATCTTCACCGCGACCGAAGCGGCCGCCATCGCCGTCGCCTATTCGCTGATTCTGGCGGTGGGGGTCTACCGCGAGGTAAAGTGGGGCGAGCTCCCCGACATCCTGCGCCAGACCGGCATCACCACCGCCGTAGTGATGCTGCTGATCGCGGTCAGCTCGTCGATGAGCTGGATCATGACCATCGCCAATATTCCGCAGACCATCAGCTCGGCGCTGGTGGCGATCACCGAGAACAAGATCGCGCTGCTCCTCATCATCAACCTCCTTCTCCTCCTGGTGGGGACCTTTATGGACATGACTCCGGCGGTGCTGATCTTCACGCCGATCTTCCTGCCGGTGGCGCGCCAGCTCGGCATGGACGACATCCAGTTCGGCATCATGATGATCGCCAATCTCTGCATCGGCCTGTGCACGCCGCCCGTCGGCTCCTGCCTCTTTCTCGGCTGCGGCATCGGCAAAACGTCGATCGCCCGGGTCACCGGGCCGATGCTGCCGTTTTTCGGCGCCATGATCGTGGCGGTGCTCCTCATCGCCTTCATCCCGGCCCTCTCCATGTGGCTGCCGGGCGTGGCGGGGTTGCTGAAATAGATAAATGTAACATACATTTTAATGGACAATAAAATTTTTTATCAAAAATCCGATAAAAAATCGATAAAAATCGGCTTCCGCTATTGACATTACGGTATTTTTTGGTATAATACCTGTATGCGAAGTTAAAATTATATTGTATGTTACATTTCAAAGCCGATTCCAAGCAGAAGGAAATGGAAAATGAAAAGAACCGTCCGCAAGCAAAATTTTACTCTCATTGAACTCCTCGTCGTGATCGCGATCATCGCCATTCTCGCGGCGATCCTGATGCCGGCGCTGGGCAAGGCCCGCAACAAAACCAAATCGGCCGCCTGCGTCAACCGCCTGAAGCAGTTCGGTCTGGCCTACCAGCAGTACATCAACGACAACCACGGCTGGATCTGGGTATTCTCCAGCTCGGGCACCTACTACACATCGGGCGATCCGCTCCAGAAGTACATCACCGCCGACTCGGAAGCCTGGAAAAAGTTCATCGAATGCCCCGCCGTCGGCCCCGGCGAACTGCCGACCACCGGCATCCTGCGCGGCGGCTACCTGGTCCGGAGCAAGGATACCGTAACCAAGCTGGAGAGGCTCAAAGAGCCCCCCGCCTCCAAGCGGATGGTGATGGCCGATTCGAACCCGGCTGTCCTCAACTACTACTGGCAGTATGCCGACAGTTCCGGGGTAACGGCGAACGACAAACTGGGAATCCGGCACGACAACGGCGCGAATTTCCTGCACTACGCCGGGCATGTCCGCTGGTACTCGAAGCAGACCGCCGTCACGCTGCTCGATAAGAAAGAACTGTAATAACGGGGAGAGAGATCATGATGACGTTTTTCAAGCCTTGCACGGCGGCGCTGTTCGCCCTTTCCATCGGACTCGCGGCCGGTGAGATTCCGGTCAAAAGCGGCGACGCCATCGCCTTTCTCGGCGACTCCATCACCCGCTACGGCAACGAGTCCGACGGTTACCTCACCATGACCCTCGCCGGATTGAAAACCGCCGGAATCGACGCGAAGAAAATTCCCGCCGGCGTGGGCGGCAACAAGTCGGACAATATGCTGAAACGCCTCGATAAAGACGTCCTCTCAAAGAAACCGCAGTTCATGGTTTTAAGCTGCGGGGTGAACGACGTCTGGCACCAATCCAAGCGCCCGCCCGCCGGAGTCCCGCTGGGGGATTATCAGAAAAACATCACCGAAATCATCGAAAAAGCCCAGGCGGCCGGCGTTAAGGTCGTCATCATGACCGCCACCATGATTAAAGAGGATCCCGCCGACGGCCGGAACGCGATGCTGGCCGGATACAACGACTTCCTGCGGCAGCTCGCCGCTGAAAAGGGCTGCCTCCTCGCCGACCAGAACCGGGCGATGCAGGAGACGGTCGCCGCCTGCCGGAAGCGCTTTCCGGAGTGGAAGGACAACTTCGTCACCACCGACGGCGTCCATATGAACCCCCTCGGCAACAAGATGATGGCGCTGACGCTGCTGCGGACGCTCGGCCTCGACGCCGAAGAGCTGAAGAAGGCCGAAGCCGCCATCGACACGCTCCCGACCCGTCAGGCGGTCGCCATGAGCATCGCCGATTATGAATTCCTGAACGGCCGGGCGCTGGGGAAGAAGATTCCCTTCAGCGAGTGCGCGGGGGAGGTCTTCCGCGACGGCATGGAACAAGTCCGGGTGGGAAAGTGAGGGGCAACATGAAATTCCGAATTGTCTTGTACGCTCTTTTTGCCGCCGTCTCGCTGGCGGCCGGAACGCCGCTCAACCTGAACCTCGATTGGAAGTTCACCAAGGCCAAAGGGAAGACCTTCCCCCTGGAAGCCGCCGCGAAAAGCGTGGAACAAGAGGGCAAGCCCTTCTACGCCGTCAACTACGACGACTCCGCCTGGCAGGCGGTCAGCGTGCCGCACCCCGTCAACGCCGAGGATTCCTTCGACGATCGGATCATCGACGCCGGGGAGCCCAACCTCTATCGCGGCTTTATGTTCTACCGCAAGCACTTCACCCTTTCCGGCGAAACCGCGGGTAAAAAGGTGTTTCTCGAATTCGAAAGCATCCGCCAGACCGTCTATCTCTATGTCAACGGCAAATTCGCGGGGTACTACGAGGCCGGAGTGGCCCCGGTCGGCTTCGACATCTCGGGGTTAGTCCAACCCGGCGACAACCTGATCGCGGTCGCCACCGACAACACCTCGTCGCGCGGCATGCCGGTCTACCTCAAAGAGACGATTCCCGGCAATCCCCCCGGCGATCAATCCGGCGTCGATTACCAGTGGAACAACAAGGATTTCAACCCCGTCCAGGGCGGCCTCACCGGCAACGTCAACCTCTATTGCAGCGGCCCCCTCTACCTGACCTTGCCGCTCTACAACAACCTCAAGACCACCGGCACCTACGTCTACGCTTCGGATTTCGACCTATCGGGGGGCTCCGCCCGCATCCGGGTCGAGGCGGAGGTGCGCAACGAGTCGAAGGCCGCCGCCGGTCTCGCGCTCGAAGTCACCATTGCCAGCGCCGCAGACGGCAAGGCGGTCGCCTCGTTCAAGGGGGAAGCAACCTCCGTCCCCTCCGCAACCGACGCGGGCAAGGTCTACCCGACCGCCGTGGAAGCGGACGTCTACGGTGAAAACCCCAAGCCGACGGCAGTCAACACCCCGGAAGTCCGGGTGCTTTCACTCGCCGGGAAAGCTACGGGGCTGGAATTCTGGTCGCCGGATAACCCGGCCCTCTACAAAGTGACCATCCGCCTGACCGACGGGAAGGGGAAAGTTCATGACGTCCGCGAGATCGTCACCGGCTTCCGCGACGTGAAATTCGACGCCGCCAAGGGGCTCCTCATCAACGGCAAATCCTTTTATCTCAAAGGCTATTCCCAGCGCGCCACCAACGAGTGGGCGGTGATCGGCGTGGCCAACGACTGGCTGAACGATGTCGACGCCTCGCTCGTCCGCGACTCCGGCGCGAACTTCATCCGCTGGATGCACGTGGCCCCGAAGCCCGCTCCGATCCGCTCCGGCGACAAGTACGGGGTCGTCTCCGTCTGCCCCGCCGGGGACAAGGAGAGCGACGCGAAAGAGCGCAAATGGAGCCAGCGCGTCGAAGCCATGCGCGACAGCATCATCTACTACCGCAACTCCCCCTCCATCCTCTTCTGGGAGGCGGGGAACAACGCCGTCACCCCCGAGCACATGCGCGAAATGACCGCGCTCAAAAAACAGCTCGACCCCTCGGGCGGGCGCTTCATGGGCTGCCGCACCCTCACTTCGAAGGAGCAGATCGCCGAGGCCGAATGGGTGGGCACCATGATCTACCGCCACGACCAGGCCGCCAAGGCGAGCATGACCGCCTTGAACCGCCATCTGCCGATGCTCGAGACCGAGTACAAACGCGAGGAGGCCCCGCGCCGGGTCTGGGACGTCTACTCGCCGCCGGACTATGCCTACCGCAACAAGTGGCTGGGCAAAGGCGGCAAGAAACGGGACGGCTTCGACATCTGGGACCTCACGCAGGAGGAGTTCTGCGTCGGCGCCGCGGGTTCGCGCGACGGCTACAGCTACTTCTACGGCAACCGCGTCGGCGGGGGCGGACGGAACTACTACTCGGGGGCGGCGATGCTGGTCTGGTCCGACTCCAACATGCACGGGCGCAACTCGGGCACGGAGAACTGCCGCACCTCGGGCCGCGTCGACCCGGTCCGCATCCCCAAGGAATCCTTTTACGCGCTCCAGGTCTTCCAGGCCGAGACGCCGAAAATCAAGATCCTCGGCCACTGGAACTACCCCCCTCTCACCCCCGAAACCTACCTCTACCGCGACCGCGAGTGGGACGGCTCCAGCTGGAAAGTCACCGATAAGAAGAAGCAGCGCGATCCGCGCCGCAAGACCGTCTACGTCCTCGGCTCGGAGCATTGCGAAGCGGTCGAGCTCTTCGTCAACGGCAAGAGCGCGGGCATCAACGCAAAGCCGACGGATCTCTATGTCTATGAATTCCCCGATATCGACGTGACCCGACCGGGGGAGATCCGCGCGATCGCCACGGGTCCCGGCGGCAAAACCGTCGCCGAAGACCGAATCGAAACCGTCGGGGAGCCCGCCGCCCTCCGGCTGACGCCGACGACCGGACCGGAAGGATTCCGCGCGGACGGCTCCGACGTCATGTTCTTCGACGTCGCGGTCGTTGACGCCAAAGGCCGCGTCTGCCCCTTGGCTTCGGAGCGGATCGATTTCAAGCTCGAGGGTCCGGGCGTCTTCCTCGGCGGTTACAACTCCGGCCGGATCGGCAAGGACTCCGTGCTTCACAAAAATTACGTGTTCGCCGAATGCGGGTTGAACCGCGTTTTCATCCGCTCCACCCGCGAAGGGGGCAAACTCCTCCTCACCGCCACCTCCGGGAAATGGCAGGCCCGGGGAGAGGCCATGGCGCTCCCGGTGAAGGCCGAGGGCGGCTTCGCCCCGGCGCAGCAGGCGTTTCCCGCCGGCTTACGCAAGTTCACGGCCGCTTCCGCCACCGCCGCCCGGCAACTCGGCGGCAACGCCGAGGCCGAAACCTGCCGGGTCTTCGTCAACGGCAAAGAAGTCGTGTTCCCGGCAGGCGGCAAGGCGGTGATTCCCGACAGCTCCACCGGCGTCGTCTGCCCGCTCCGGCCGGTACTGGCCGCGCTCGCCGCCGCCGGGGCGGATTTCGAGTGGAGCTACCGGACGACCGGCAAGCTGCCGGAGTATCTCGCCGACTACACCCTCCCCCTCCTCACCGTCAAGGCCGGGAAGCGAACGGTGGAGCTCGCGAACGGCAATACGGAGCTGGTGCTCAATTCCGGCAAAGACAAAAACCTCACCAACTATCAGTTCTCGCTGGTGGAGGGCGAGCTGGTCGGCGAACTCGCCGCCGTACTGGCCTACCTTCCGGGCGTGGAGCTGAAGACGGAAGGCGCCGCGATCCAGATCACGGTCAAATAAACCAACCGTTACCCGCGGTTGGCGAGGCGCCGGGCCATGCGGATTCCCGCTTCGTACGCGTTCTCGAGGTCTTTCGGGAATTGGGTTTCGTGTTGACGCCTCTTCGCGGCTTCGTCCCAGAGATCGCCTTCGTAGCGGCTGTAATCGTGGAATTGCAGGGTGTCGAAGGCGGTGATCCTTTCCGGCTCGCCGTAGACCATGGTGATCCAGCGCTCGAAGAAACCGAGGGGACCGGAGCCGAGGTATTCGCTTTGGAACATCTCCTCCGTGACGTTCATGGTGTAGATCACCGCCGCCTCCAGCTTCTTCGGGGCGATCCGGCTGAAATTCTTATCGTAGACGACGAAGGGGAAGAAGAGGCGCTCCATGAATCCCCGCGTTTCGGCGGTGACGTCGCCGAAGTAGATCGGCGAAGCAAAAACGACGCCGTCGCCCAGGGAGACCCGTTCGAGAACCTCCTTGATTTCATCCGGCCAGCCGCAGCGCCCGTAGCTTTTGCCGCCTTTCAGCTTGCAGGCGAAACAGCTGTAGCAGCCGCGATAGGTGAGGTCGTAGAGGCGGATCACCTCCACTTCGGCTCCGGCGCTTTGGGCTCCGGCGGCGAAACGTTCGCACATCCGGGCGGTGTTTTCATTCTTTCGCGGACCGCCGTCCAACACATGAATCTTCATCGCAAGCCTCCTTTTGTCAGAATTTTCGGGCAAGCCGAACATAACCGATCATGGCGGCGACGCCGAGCAGCGAGAGCAGTCCCCACAAGAGGAGGGGACGCCCCGAACAGGCGTCGAACAGGGTCGAACCGAGGAAGGGGCCGATCGCATAGCCAACCCCGCGGACCAGCGCCAGCGCCGCCATGTAGCGGCCGGCTCCGCCATGGGGGGCAAGGTGGCTGACGCCGGAGTAGACCGACGGCATCACGGCGGCTTCGCCGATGGTGATGAAGAGTACCGAGAGGGCCATCATGCCGGCGTTGGCCGCGAATCCGAGGGTAAAGTAGCCGATGGTGTAGATCGCCGCGCCGATCACCAGCCGGATGGGGTAGGTGAGCCGGAACCGCTCCAGCAGCCAGGTGACCGGCATCTGGAAGACGATGATGGAGAAGCCGTTCACGGAGTAGATGAGCCCGAGCGCGGCGGGGGAGATCCCGACCACGCCGGTCGCGTAGACCGACATCACCGAATAGAGCTGCGAGGTAAGGAGAAAGAGCACGAAGCTGCACCCGAGCATCCCTGTCAGCCGCCGGTCGGAGAGGAGGCGTGAAACGGTGAATTTCGCCGCCCCCGCCGGAACGGCAACCGCATGGTGGGGCGCGGGTTTGCAGACGCGCCCGGTATACCAGGCGCCGAGCACGCAGAGCACGCTGGTCAGCACGAAGAGCAGCCAGAAGGGCGTGCCGATCAAAAAGGAGCCCAGCATCGGCCCCAGGGCCCAGCCGACATTGGTGCCGATGCGGAGGCGGCTGAACATACGCGGACGCTCTTCCGGCCGGGAGATATCGGTGAGGTAGGCGTCGGAGCCGATCTGAAAGAAGGTGCCGATTCCGGCATTGAGCATCAGCGCCAGGGCGAAGAGCCAGAAGGGGGCGTTGAGAAACGCCATCAAGGCCAGGAGAAGGAAGATCGCCGCCCGGCCGGTCTGGCCGAACTGCATCATCATCCGCCGTCCGAAGCGATCGGTCAAGGGCCCGCCGATCAGAGGGAAGAGGATCACCGCCAGCCCCATCAGGGGGAAGATCAGCCCGACGGTGGACATCGGGTAGCCGCGCCCGGAATGCAGATAGATCGGCAGAAAGGGGTAGACGATCGAATACGCGAGGGAGTTGATCGTCCAGGCAAAGGCCAGCGAGTTGGCACGGTCGCTGAGGAAGCGGAGTTTCATGAAAATCGGCGCAGTTCCGAGTATAGATTACGTTCTTACCCCCATAACCTACACCCGGAATGAAAAATTGCAACCCGAAAAACCGATTCCGGAGCTCATACGAATTCGTATCAAGCGATCTGAGCGCTCAGGAGGCCGGAGGACTGCGCCGCCGGGAGGCTGACCGCCACGCCGTAAGCCGTGTTCTTCTTCCCCTTGCCGCTATCCGCCGAGGCGATTTTGAGGGTGTACTCCCCTTCGCCGAGATAGGCAAGGCCGTCGCGGTCGAGCTTGACCGCGGCCAGCCGGCCCTCCTCCACCCGGTAGAGAGTGAGTTTGGCGAATTTTTCATCCGCAAGGCCGGTCAGCCGGAAGCCGTACTCCCCGGCTCCGGCGGCGGCGAGGTCGAAGCGGTAGAAATCCGCCGCGTCCCCGAAGCCCACCCATTCATCGCGGATTCCCCGGGCGAGATCCAGCGTCTCCACCCCGGAATCCCCCCAGAAGTCGTTGGCGACCCGGTTCTTCGCATGGTTGAAAAGAGTTCCCGACACCGCGAGGTCATAGCCGGTATTGACGCCGCGCGCCGCCTTCGGCGCTTGCACCGAGAGATAATAGCTTTTCGACGCATCCAGCAGGAGGCCGCCCAGCGTCTCCGACGCTCCGGACACGTTCAAGTTCTTCACTTTCTTCAGCTTGCCGTTCCCGGCATCCAGCCAGACCGTCAACCGCGCCGCGTTCTCCAGCCCCTTCAGCGTGAAATCATATTGCCCCGAGACGGTGACCTTCAGCTTGCGGTAATCGACCGCATCCCCGAAGCCCACCCATTCGCCGGAAATTCCACTGCCCGGCGCACAATTCAGCACCGGCAATCCGGCAGCCAGCCAGTCGCCGTCGGCAACCTGGTTCGCCCGCTCGAAACGGATGCCCGACACCGCGAGATCATAGCCGGTATTGAGACCGCGTGCCGCCTTGGGCGCTTCCACCGAGAGGTAATAGCTTTTCGACGCATCCAGCAAGAGCCCGGCCAGCATTCCCCCGGTTCCGGCCGCGTTCAGGCTCTTCACCTTCTTCAGCCTCCCCCCGGTATCCTGCCAGACGGTCAGCCGCGCCGCGTTCTCCAGCTTCTGCAGCGTGAAATCGAACCGCCCGGAAACCCCGACCTTCAGCTTGCGGTAATCGACGGCATCCCCGAAGCCCACCCATTCACCGGTGATTCCGGAGCCCGAAACACAGTTCAACACCGGGACTCCCGTCGCCCGCCAATCATCATCGGCGGCCTGGTTCGCCAGCGAAAACAGCTCCTCCGAAACCAGCCGGAAGCTGTACTCCGCCGAGGTCTTGCCGGAGAGAACGACCCCGTAGCCGCTCCCGCCCGGAATCAAACCCGTGCCGGCCGCCGGCACACCCTTGCGGATGGCGGTGCTGAACACCTTTTTCCCGGCGGCGTCGACGACCGTCAGCTTGCCTGAAAATCCAGCGGGGAAGGTCACGTCGGTGAAACGGTAGCGCCCGGCCGCCAGCGGCGGCTCGATCGGCAATGGCGCGGAACCGCCGATGTAACGACCGTCGAACTCCTCCGAAATGGTATTGGGCTCCACCTTCTCCCGCGTCAGCCAGGCGCCGACGTTGCCCGCGCGGTCGACGGAGCGCACCCGGAAGTCGAAGAGGCCCTGAAGCTCGAACCGCTTCCGGGTCTCCGTCGTGGCCGCCAGCCAGGTGACCCAGCCGCCGCCCGCCGTCCGGTACTGAACTTCGTACGAAGCGATGCCGGTCCCCTTGTCGGAGCCCGACCAGGAGAGGTAGCCGCCGCTCGCAATCAGCCGGTTGACCACCGGCGGCGTGACGTCCAGCACCGTGAAGCTCTGCGCCGCCGACCAGTCGCCCCGATTCCCGGCGGTGTCGAAGGCGGCGACGCGCCAGGAGTAATTGCCGCAATCGAGGTCGGTGAGACGGGTGGCGGTTCCGGTCACGGTATGAATGACGCCATTGAGGTCGAGGTAGTACCCGGCCACGCCGACGTTATCGGTGGCGGCGTTCCAGGTGAAAGCGGCGGCGTACTCCTGAAGCGTTGCACTTGCGCTCGTCACGGCTCCCGGTGCGATGCGATCGATGTTCGAGACCCGGCAGACCACGGTGGCGGAACGGTTCCCGGCGGCATCCTCGGCATAGAACCGGACGGAGCCGTTTTCGGTCAGGGTCACCGCCCCCTCGTAGTCGCGCCAGACCCGGTTGTTGAGCGAATACTTCCGTACCGCGGAATCGGCGGAAAATTCCGCCGTCACCGTCACATTCCCGTTGGTCGGGGCGTCGTTGTAGCGGATCACCGGGAGCTCCGGCGCGATGCGGTCGATATTCGAAACCGCATAGGTCCCGACCGCCGAATAGACTCCGGCAGCATCGATTCCCCGGAAGTAGAAAGTTCCGTTATCCACCACCGTGATGCTGCCGGGGCAGCTCTGCCAGCTCTCCCCGTCGAAGGAGTATTCGGTGCGGACGCACGTGGGGTCGCAGGTCGCCGTGAGAACCACGTTGCCGCGGGTCGGGAGAGTGATGTCGGCGGTGATGACGGGGGCGGCGATCGTCGCCGTGGCGTTCTCCACCGTCAGGATCAGCCGCTCGGTGGAACCGGTGGTAACCAAGCTCACCCGGCAGGTTACGCCATAGTGGTCGGTGTAGCTCTCCCCCACGGGAATCACATGCCCGCCCTGTATACCGTTTTGCGCCGGTCTCGTCGCCACCGAAACACGCGGAGTAAGCGTAAAATTGCTTCCCTCGGCCAATATATACTCGCCGGAACCGACGGTGGAGGCATCGACGAACAGAAAGTGCTTCGACGTCCACTCGATGCCGTTCAACCGGCTGCCGGAAAGGGAGGCACTGGTCAGATTGATATAGATTCGGGCATCCTGCCGGGCTTTCAGGTTGCCGAACCAGCGGGCGTCGCCATTGATGACAATGCGGCTCTCCGCATCGGTCAACCCGATATCGCCGATGACGAGGGCCCCGGTATTAAACTTGATCAGGCTGGTGTCGCCGGCGTAAACGGCATACTGCCCCTCGGCCAGCGACAGGAGCTCCGTCCGGTTGGCGGAGAAGTCAGCGAGTTTACTCCGCAGCGCCGCCGTCGTATTCGCGGCGGTACTGGTTCCGGCGAAAAGAGTTCCGGAAACCGAAATGTTACAGCCGCCTTTGTTGGAATAAACCGCGTAGGCGCTCTTTTCGGCCGTGGCGGCGACGAGGCCGGAGATCTCTCCCGTCACCGTGACGCCGTTTTTACCATACAATCCGTAGGATACGGAAGCCGCGGAGCTCGTCCCGACTGCGGAGAGGACGATCGACCCGGAGAGATCGCCGTTCACGGTCAGGGTTGTTCCGGCTTTGAGTCCCCAGAGGGTGGCGGTCCGATTTTTATCCGACGGGACGCTGCGAAAATCGAAATGGCAATCGATGGTTCCGCCGAAGACGCCGTTCAGCGTGAGGTTTTCATCGGCGGCCATGCCGATGGCGTAGTTGCCGGCGAGGGAGGTGCGGTTGGTCGCCTCGATGCGGATATTCTTCGACCCCGAAGCGGAGCCGGTGAAATTGACGGTCAGGTTTTTGCCGACGATGCCGGCGGCGGTGATGCAATTCCCGATGGCGGAGTAGAGGGTGACGTCGCTCCCGGTGAAATTGACGGTTCCGTCATAGTGCGGCCCGTAGGTATCGTTCACCCAGTACGCGTCCCCGCCGAAGAGAAGCGCCGCGTTGCGGATGGAGGAGCAGGATAGAGTTCCGCCGGCGAGGGTGACGGTATGCCCATCCCCCGTGATCTGAAGAGCGGCCGGATAGGTGCAGGTAATGGAGGCGCCCGCCTCCACCAGCACATCGGTCGCGGTTGTAACGGTTTGCGTGTAGGACCCGGAGACCACCAAGTTTGCCATTTGCACCTCCCTGCCGAATGTTTGGCTTACAATAGTCTGATGGCGGGGAAGATGCAAGTTTCTTTCAGGGCTTTCCGGAAAAGTTGCAACTTTTCCGGAAAGCGCACCCATTACTGGTTGCTGAAGAACTGGAACCCGGCGTAGGCCTCCATGCCGTGTTCGCCGATGTCGAGTCCGCGCAGCTCCTCTTCGCTCGACACCCGGAGGCCAACCGCCGCCTTGACGCCGAGGAAGATGAGCAGCGCCGCCGGAAAGGCCGTCACCGCAATCACCGCCACCCCCAGCAGCTGAACCGCGAAAGAGCAGCCGGGAGCGAAGAGACCGACCGCCAGCGTCCCCCAGATGCCGTTCACCAGGTGCACCGACAGCGCCCCCACCGGGTCGTCCAGCCGGAACCGGTCGAACAGCAATACCGAAGGAACCACGATCACCCCGCCCGCCGCGCCGATGACGATGGCGGCCATCGGCGTCACGCAGTCCGCTCCGGCGGTGATTGCCACCAATCCGGCGAGACAGCCGTTCAAGGTCATCGAGAGGTCGGGCTTACGCAGCAGGAACTGGCAGCTCGCGAGCGCGGCGACCACGCCGGCGGCGGCGCCGAGGGTGGTGGTGACGAGCACCAGCGACACCAGCTCCGGATCGGCCGAGACGGCCGAACCGCCGTTGAAGCCGAACCAGCCGAACCAGAGGAGAAAGACGCCGATGGTGGCCAGCGGCATGCTGTGGCCCATGATGGGCATGGGCCGTCCCTTGACGTACTTGCCGATGCGAGGGCCGAGGAGGATCACTCCCGCCAGCGCCCCCCAGCCGCCGATGCTGTGGACGAAGGTCGAACCGGCGAAATCATGAAAGCCGAGCCGGTTCAGCCAGCCGCCGCCCCACCCCCACGAGCTGAGCAAGGGGTAGACGAAAGCGGCATAAAAGAGTGTAAAGAGCAGGAAGGACTTCAGCTTGATCCGTTCGGCGACCGCTCCCGAAACGATGGTGACGGCGGTGGCCGCAAACATACCCTGAAAGAAGAAGTCGGTCCAGTAGGAGTAGCGGCCGTTGTAGGCGATGGGCGGCCCTTCGGGGGCGGCGAGTCCCCAGGCTTTGCCACCGAGAACGCCGTCGATCAGCCACTCCCCGCCGGGATACATGAGGGCGAAGCCGCAGAGGGCGTAGGTCAGGAACCCGAGCGGCGGGACCATGGTGTTTTTGAACAGGATGTTGGTGCAGTTCTTGGCGCGGCTGAGTCCGGATTCGAGGGCGGCGAAGCCGAGGTGCATCATAAAGACCAGCATGCCGCCGATCATGATCCAGAGGTTGTTGACGGTGAAAAGGACGTCGGTCGCGGTCGGAGCGGTTTCGGCGGCTCCGAGCGGACCGCAGGCTAAGAGGGCGGCGATTCCGCCCGGGATAATATGGGTTCTCATGGTGATTCTCTCTCGTTTTCTACCCGATCGCTTCCGGACCGGTTTCGCCGGTACGGATGCGGATGCACTCCGTCATCGGCAGGATGAAGATTTTGCCGTCGCCGATTTTCCCGGTGCGGGCTCCGGCGACGATGCCGTCGACGGTGGGCTTGACGTACTCGTCGTTGACGGCGATGGCGAGCCGCACCTTTTTGAGCAGGTTGACCTCGGCCATGGCGCCGCGATAGGCTTCGACGTAGCCCTTCTGGCGTCCGCACCCCAGGGCGTTGGTAATGGAAATCCGGTAGATTTCGCGATTGAACAGCTCCTGCTTGACGGCATTGAGTCGTTCCGGCTTGATGTAGGCGATAATCAGCTTCATAAAGCAGCCTCCTTTGCCGTGAGGTCAAAGCATAAGCCGTGCCAACACGAAACCGCAGAGAAAGAGGAACTCCGGCAGAAAAAATTGAACAAATTCGGCCGGATGAGCAAACCATTTTACACGATTGTAAAATTTCCAGCCGGAACAGCCGGGCGTCTTTCCAACCTTTTTCATCAAAAAGTTCCGCCGGGTTCTTGACATTTCCTTTGAAATCGAGTATACTTAATACAATAAGTTGGAAAGTGGTTGGTTGTTACTTGAGAGTTCTATGGCCGGTAAACAAAAAGACGAATTGACGAGCGCGCTGGCGATCCGCTATTATATCATGGACATTGTCTACCGGAGCGGCGGCGCCTCGATCCGGGTTCCCTCCTCCAACGAGCTGGCGGCCCTCTTCGGCGTCACCCGCCAGACCGCCAAATGCGCGCTGGAGCGGCTGATCCGCGAAAACTACCTGATCGGGCGGCGCGGCTCCGGCACCTTCACCAATCCGATGGCCGCCAGCCTGGAACCGGCCAGCTCCAAACCGGCCCGCAAACTGGTTTCGCTGCTCTACCAGGAGGGCGACTTCTTCTACTACAACTATACGGCCGGCTGCATTCTGTCGCACCTCGGCCTCGCCGTCGCCGAGGCAGGGGCGTTTCAGCACCCCCTGACGCTCCACTCCCGCGCCGAGGAGGAGATCTTTCGGGAGATTACGCTGCTCAACCTTGACGGGTTGCTCTGGTGCGCCTCCAACCGCTGCCCCTCCCCGGCGCTTCTCGCCCGGCTGCTTGACGCGGGGGTGCCGACCGTACTGCTTCACCGCCGCCGCGAAGACGTCTGCTGTGTCTACTACACCCATGACACCGCCGGACGCGAGCTGGCGACTATCTTCCGGGCGGAAAAGCGGCGACGCTTCCTGGTGATCGCCCCCAGCCATATCCCGGAGGAGTACCTGGCCTCCTTCCGCGCGGCCATGGAGCCGGACGCGCCGGAATTCCAGGTCATTCCCCCGAATTCCGAGACGGTCATGCTCCGGCAGGCCTTCGAACTTCCGGATGCCGACCTGTACGACGCCATCTTCCTTGGCGCCTCCTTCGTCCTGCCGGTTATGGCCGAGCTCGAACGGCGCGGCGTCGACCTGCGCCGGAAATGCCGCCTGGTCGCCCTCGAGGGCTTCACCGGTTACCAGGAGTTCACCGGCTACCGGTTCGTTCAACCGCTCGCGGCCGGAGCCAAACAGGCGGTCGCCGCGCTGATGCGGATCATGAACGGTGCGCCTTACGAACCGCGCCAGTACACCTTTGAAAACCAACTGAAACCATCCAACCTGGAGTAAGCCATGAGAAAATCACGAAAGCACTTCACACTGATTGAACTTTTGGTCGTAATAGCCATCATCGCCATCCTGGCGGCGATTCTGCTGCCGGCCCTCAACCAGGCGCGGGAACGGGGACGCGCCGCCACCTGTACCAACAACCTGAAACAGCTCGGCCTCGGCACGGCCCGTTACCAGAGCGACCACCACGATTTCATGGTTCCCATCGACTACACCGGCAACGCCTGGAAGTGGACGCAAGGCCTGATGGGAGTCAATCCCGCCGGCGCCGACCGGAACGACGCCACCGGCTTCGTCAACGGCAACTACGCCTCCGTCGGCCTCTTCCGCTGCCCCACCGTCTCGACCATTCCCGACCTGACCGGAACGGTCACCACCGGCGAAGCCTGGGAGAAAAACTCCTGGTGGCAGGGCAGACCCCATTTCGGCATGTGCTGGACGATGGGCAAACGCATTGAAGCCAGCAGTCCCGCGGGGGTCAAAATCACCAGGCTGCGAACGCCGTCGATCAAACTGTACATCGCGGATTCCTCCATGGTCATCACCGCCGGGGTGGAGTTCCAGGAAGCCTCCGGCAACTATCGCTGGGATACCATCAGTACCGGCAGCGGCTGGGGCATTCTCTACGCCCGCCACAATTCCCAGGTCAACATCCTGCATGTCGACGGTCATGTCGCGGCACGCCGGATCCTCAACCGCCTCGTTCCCTACGCCCAGGATCCCTTCCCGGATACGGCGGGAGAAATCCGTGAACGGAACCGCCCCTACTGGCACTTGAAGTACTAATACTAACAGTAGGAAGTCCACGATGAAAGTTTTCGTTGCCCTGCTGCTCTTTTGCCGGCTGCTCTCTGTCGCCGCCTACGACCTCTCCAACCTGGAGACCCTGACCGTGGCAGAGCTCGCCGCGCTGCTGCCGGAAAAACCGGGCTGGTACGGCCGCCCCGCCGCCGACCGGAACTATTGGAATGGCGTTGCCGAACGGTTCCCCGACCGGACCGCTTTCCTGGAAAAAGCGGATCGGATGCTGGCGGAGAAACCGGATCTCTCGGTGGAAAAATGGAAAGCCAAAGAGTGGCCGATGATTATCCACGCCTATCACCTCAGCCGGGGAATCCTCGCCGAGTGTCTGGAAGGCGACGGCAAGCGCCTCCCCCTCATCATCGAACGGCTGGAGTACCTGCTGGCTCTCCCTACCTGGTCGCCGCCGGACTTCGACCGGGAAGGCCGCATCCTCGCCGGCAAAGGACAGCTCTTCGATCTCCACTCGGGGGATCTTGCCTCCATACTGGCCGTCGCCGATTGGGTACTGGGGGAGCAACTGCCGCCGGAACTGCGCCGGAAAATCCGCAGCGAAATCAACCGCCGGATCTTCGAACCCTACCGGGAAGCCCTTCGCCAAACGCCCGCCCCGGCGCATATGTGGTGGGTCACCGGCAGTAACAATTGGAATCCGGTCTGCCACCGCTTCCTGGTCGACTGCGCGATGACCCTCGTCGACTCCCGCGAGGAGAGGGCGAAACTGATGCTCCCGGCGATCCGGAACACGGTCCGTTATTATCTCGGCGCCTTCCCCGACGACGGCTACTGCGGCGAAGGCATCCACTATTGGTTCTACGGCCTCGCCAGCTACACCCGCCTGGCCGAAAACCTCCACTTCCAAACCAACGGCGCGGTCAATTTGTTCACCGGCCTGGAAAAGCTCGACCGGATCAACCGCTTTCCCTTGTTTCTCGACCAGGGCGGCTTTTATCCGGCCTTCTCCGACAGCCGCCTCAATACCTCTCCGCGCCACCAGACGGCGCTGCTCCTCTTGACCCTGCGGGCGGGAATGGACGAATACTGGCGGGCGTGGTATCCCCAGCCGCTCAACAGCGCCGACTTCCGGGCGCTTCTCCTCTTCGACGCGGCCACCACCGGTCGCCGTCCCCCACAGCCGGAGCCGGCCTCTTCCACTTCCCCGGCCTATTGGTTCCGCGACAGCGGCGTGATCGTCTCCCGCGCGCTCCCGGCGGACTCCCTCTCGCTGGCCCTGAAGGCGGGCAACAACGGCGAATCCCACAACCACAACGACATCGGCTCCTTCGTCATCGGCCGAAAGGGGGTGCCGGTCATTACCGACCCCGGCGCTCCGGCCGGATCACCCTTTGACCTCTACTCGGAGAAACGCTACCGGAATGACTTCTGCAACTCTTTCGGCCACCCGGTTCCGGTCGCGGGAGGGCTCCTGCAGAAAGAGGGAAAATCCTTTCATGGCCGCATCCTCGAAGCTGAGCTGCCGCCGGAGCGGACTGCCGCCCGGCTCGACCTCAAGCCCGCCTATCCCGCCGAAGCCGGACTGATGAAACTGGAACGACGCTTCCTCCATGACCGCAAAACGCAAACCATCACCATCTGCGACGAAGCCGAGTTTGACGTTCCGCGCGATTTCGGCGCGGCGCTGGTCACTTACGGCGAAGCGAAAGAGCTGTCGCCGGGCGTTTACCGGATCGCCTGGCGGGGAGCCGCCGTGCGGGCCGTCATCACCGGTGAATCCGAACTGGAATTCCAAGCCGCAACGCTGAACAATCGCGCCTACGCCGGCGTTAAGGACCCCGCGACCCGATTGGGATACCGGGCAGCCGCACCGGCTAAAAAACACCGGCTGACCGTAGTCATCACGCCGGAATAGCTGCCGTAGTCGGCAAGGGTTTC
>JAVBRV010000147.1:0-6605 GCA_031547585.1 Victivallaceae bacterium | reverse complement strand
TATGCACTTTTTGTTTGACGCCTTGTATGTGGTGTCGGGGCCCCTCACCAACCACGGGCTAACCCGGGGGGTCTACCTGGTTGGGGTTTAATAGAAAAAAGCGCCGATGACCACGGCGGACGTCCCCGGCCCAGACGGGCTGGTCTACCCGGACTTCCGCTACGCTGGGACCCGGCCCGGTAAAAACATTCTCGACGCCCCGGCTCCCCACTCCGTCAATCTGCGCGACTTCGGGGGCGTTCCGGGCGGCAATATCGATGCGGCGCTCCGCAAGGCGCTGACCGCGCTGCCGAAAGGGGGCGGCGTCATCCGGTTCGAAGCCGGGGAGTACACGATGAAGCGCTTCCTCACCCTCTCCCGCGACCGGGTCGCCCTGGTCGGCGCGGGCTCCGGGGCGACCCGAATCATCTGCGCTTACGACACGCCGCCGGATGGAATCGACTTCTACGCCCTCCCCGACGGGGGCCGGATGTCGCCGAAGCAACCGATCCTGATCGTCGCCCGTCCCCGGCAAGAGGGGGAACCGGTGCAATCGATCCGGCTGGAGTTGGATGGCCGCCGGATCGCCGGTTTCACCCGGAGCCTCCACTCCGGCAACCATTCGCAGCTGACGGCAAAGCTGCCCGCCGATTGCGCTCCCGGCGAACACCGGCTCCGCGCCGTCGTCACCTGGTTCGGGCGGCCGCCGATATCGCGTGAAATCAAGATCACAGTCGATCCGGAGCGGGCGGTCACACTGCCGCAAAAGGGATACTCCGCCATCATCACCCTGCGCGGGAAAGGGGTGGAAGGCTCCCCCATCCTCCTCGCCAAAGACGCCAAACGGGGCGACAAAGTGCTGGAACTGGCCTCGGAAGCCGTCGACCTCAAGACCGGGGATCTGATTTTGCTTCAGGCCGAAGAGAGCGACCGCTTCCGGGCGGAGATCGGCAACAGCTGCCGCTGGGGAGTCTCCCGCCGGGTGCTGCTGACGGTGGCGGGGCGGGAGGGAAAGCGGCTGCTGCTCGACCAGCCGGTCCGGGTCGATTACCCGGTCGCGGACGCCGCCGCCATCCGGCGCTGTTCCGCCGTCCGTGGTGTTGGCATTCAAGGCATTACCTTCGAGATGAAGCATGACTTCTGGTATCACACCATTCTCCTGGAATCCGCCCTCGATTGCATCATCCGCGACGTGAAAGTGTTGAAAACCGGGCGCAATCCGGTCTGGACGGTTCTCGCCAAGTTCTGCACCGTCAGCGATTGCAGCTTCACCGACAGCTGGTACAAGGGGGGTGGAAACAGCGCCTACGTCGGCTTCGGCCAGAGCTATGACTGCCTGATGGAGCGGGTCGAAACCAGCAAAATGCGCCACGCGCCGGTGCTGCAATGGTCCGCCTCCGGGAACGTCATCCGAGAGAGCACCTTCCTCCACAGCGACGCCCAGTGGCACGCGGGGTGGCCGCATGAGAACCTCTTCGAGAACTGCCGCATCCTGTCGGATACCAAGGAGTTCGGCGGCTACGGGCACGCCTTCTTCGCCAGCGGTCCGGCCGACTCCTCACATGGTCCGAGCGGCCCGCGCAACGTGGTCTACCACTGCGACGCCGAATCGATGGAGAGCTCGGTCAAGCTGAACGGCAACAACGAGAACTGGTTCTTCGTCTACAACCGCCTGATCGCCCGGAACGGCGACGGCTTCCATCTCCGGGACGCGGCGCCCGATACCCTTCTCGTCAATAACCAGGTGATCCTGAAGACACCGGGACGGGCGCTGCTGCTTCAGGCGGGGGTCGATTCCCCCGGACTCACCCTCACCGGCAACCGATTCTCCGGCGAAAAGGCGATGACGGTCCGCGGACTCACCGCCCCCGAAATCGACCGCGACAACCGCCAGGATTCCACTGCGTTACCGGAACCGCCGGTTCCGTCGTTGTATCTGTATCAGAAAATCACTCCGCGGTGACGCCGGGGCCGGTGAGGGTGCTGCGGCCGCCGCCGCGGGGCTGGACTTCGATCTGGAGGGGGATCCGCTCCTTCAGGGCGGCGATGTGCGAGATGACCCCGATCAGGGCGTCGTCGCGGCGCAGGCTGCCGAGGGCCGAGAGGGCGGTTTCAAGCGACTCCTCATCGAGCGTGCCGAAGCCTTCGTCGAGGAAGAGCGATTCGACCGGCGTCTTGCGCCCGGCCATCTCCGAGAGGCCCAGGGCCAGCGACAGGCTGACGAGGAAGCTTTCGCCGCCCGAGAGGTTGCGGATCGTCCGCACCTCGCCCGCCTGGTCGAGGTCGATCACGTTGAGGCCCAGCACCCCCTCCTTGGCCGGCTCGAGGAGGTAGCGCGGGGTCATCCGCGCCAGGTTCCGGTTGGCCCGGCCGACCAGCTGCGCGAAGGTCAGGCGCTGGACGAAATTCCGGTAGAGCTTGGCGTCGGAGCCGCCGATCAGCTTATCCAGCAGCGCCCAGCGTTTCAGCTCCAGGCGTTGCGCTTCGAGGGCGCGCGCCTTCGCGTCGCCGCGCTGGCGGGCGAGCGCGTCGGCGGCCAATTTTTCCTTGACGCCGCCGAGGGACTGCATGGTTTCGCCGTGAAGGGCGGCCAGCTCCTCGCGGCGCGCTTCCAGCTCGGGGAGTTCGCGGGGGTCGCTTCCGGCGGCGAGTTCCTCGGCCAGCAGGGTTTCGGCGGAACGGCGGCGTCCGGCAAGCGTGCTGCCTTCATGCTCCAGCGCTTCGGCGGCGGCTTCGAGGCGGCGGTGCTCCTTTTCCGGCAGCAAGGCCGCGCGAAAGGCCGCCTCGTCGGCGAACTCCGCCTCGGCGATCTTCTCCAGAAAAAGGGTTTCGGCTTCGGCGAGGGCCGGTTCCAGCCCGGCGAGCTGTCTTTCGAGCGCCGCCGCCACGCCCCGGAGCCGCCCGGCTTCGAGGTTGAGACGGTCGCGCCGCTCGCGGTTCCGGCGAAGCAGGGCCTCATCGGGCGTTCCAGGCGGGAGGGGGGCGGGTTCCGGCTCCTCCCCGCCCAACGACTCTTTCAGCCGGTCGAGCGCGGCTTCCGCCTCGCGGAGCGACGCCGCCAGTTGGTTCCGGCCGGTTTCGAGGGCGGCCAGCTCCTTCTCGCGGAGCTGCTGCTGCCGGAGGGCTTCGGCGTAGCGGTCGCGCCGCGCCGCCAAGCGTTCCAGCGCCGCCGGGAGCTCGCCGGTTTCGCCGAGGGCGAGCAGCTCCTCCGTCAATTTCCGCCGTTCGGCGCGGAGGGTTTCGCCGAGAAGCCGGAGCTCCTCTTCGAGGGCAGCGCGGAGTTCGCGCCCGGTTTCGAGCCGCTGGTCGAGAAGGGCGAGGGCGGTTTCGCTCTCCCCCTGTTGCCGGGCGAGCTCCCGGTCGCGGCGCTCGGTCTCGGCGAACTCCTTCTCCAGCTTGGCGAGGGCGGTAAAGAGGGCGTTGATTTCGCTTAAGCGCCGCTCGACGGGACCGGTTTCAGGCAGGTTCCCCAGGGCAAACGGATGCTCCTTGGCGCCGCAGAGCGGACAGGCTTCGCCGTCGGCCAGTTTGGCGCGTTCCTCCTCGAAAGAGGCGATTTGCCGCACCAGCGCGAGGGTTTTATAGAGGGCTTCGCGCTCCTCGTCGTAGACGTTTTTCGGCTTCCCGGCCAGCAGGGTTTCGCTGGCGGCCTCGCGGGCTTTCGCCTTCGCCCCCTCGATTTGGCGGAGTTGGAGGAGTTCGGCGTGGGAACGGGCGGCGTTCTCCCGGTCGGCCGCGAGGCGGAGCGCTTCGGACTCCCGTTTCTTCAGTGTTTTCCGTAGAGAATCGGCGCGCTCCTCTTCGCGCTTGAGGTCGGCCTGTTGTCGGGCGAGGCCGTCGCAGATACGCTCCAATTCGCGGTGGGCGGCGTTGGTTTCAAGATAGGCTGCCCCTTCGGCGAGGACGGCGCGGAGGGTTTCTTCGCGTTGCAGCGCCTCTTCCACGGCCGATTGGAGGAGGCGGCGTTCGGCAACGCCCTCCCCCCACTCGCGGCGGAGGGAGGCTTCGGCTTTTTCAGCGTCTTCCCGGGCTTTTTCGAGGGAGATCCGGGCGTCGGCGCGCTGTTTTCGCAGTCCCGCCAGCGCGGTGAATTCGCGGTTGCAGCTTTCGGCCCGGCGGGAAGCAACGAGACGGAGGCGATCGGGTGCGAACTCCGCCCGTGCCCGAAGCTGGGCCTCTTCGGCGGCGGCGACGGCGGTCAATTCCTCGCGGTAGCGGCGGATATTCCGCAGGCGACGGAGGGCGGCTTCAACCAGCGTTTGTTCGGCTTCGAGGGTGAGGCGCTCGGCCTCGCGGGCGGCCAGCTCTTTCTCCAGCGCTTCGCGCTCTTCGGGGGGCAGAAAGAGGACCCCTTCCAATTCGATTTCGAGGCGCTTGGTGGCTTCGGCCTCCTTCTTGCGGCGGAAGTAGACTTCGCGGGAGATCTCCGAATAGATCTCCGTGCCGGTCAGCTCTTCCAAAAGGGCGGCGCGGCCATCCCCCTCCATGGTGAGGAAGGCGGTGAACTGCCCTTGCGCCAGCAGCACCGTCTTGGTGAACTCCTCGAAGCCGAGCCCGGCGATTTCGCGGATCAGCCGGTCGCATTCGGCGGGGCGGTCGGCGAGAATTTTGCCGCTCTCCACTTCGCTGAGCTCGCGGTTGTAGGGGGCGAGGGCCTTTTTCGCGTCGCGGCGGCGGGTGCGGCGCTGCTCCCAGCTCGCCCGGTAGACCTTGCCCCCGGCGCGGAAGCGCACCCAGGCGGAACACTCCGCCGCCCCGCGCGACAAGAGTTCGTTGCTGGCGCCGGTGATGGCGCCGAGGCGGGCGGTGCGTCCGTAGAGGCCGAGGGTGAGGGCGTCGAGAATGGTGCTTTTGCCCGCGCCGGTCTTGCCGGTGATGGCGAAGATGCCGCCGCCAAGGTAAGCGGGGTCCTCGAAGTCGATGCGGAACTCGCCGTAGAGGGAGTTGAGGTTTTTGAAGCCGAGGGCAAGGATTCTCATGGGGCCTCCTCGCGCATGGCGTGGAGAATTTCGAGATAGGCCCCTTCGAGGGAGGCGCGCTCTTCGCCGGTCAATTCGTATTCGGCGAGGAGGAGGCCGAAGACTTCGACCGGGTCCAGCTCGGCCACTTCGCGCTCGTCGCATTCGGCGAGGAAGCGCCCGGCCGTCGCCGCCGCCACGCTGCGGATGCGAAGAACCGTATAGGGCTGATTGCGGGCGGCTTCCATAACCTGGGCGCGGAGGTTGGGGAGCGGCGCGGCCCCCGTGTACTCGACGCTGACCCAGGCGTCGCTCTGCCGCTCGGCGAGGGCTTGCAGCCCCTGAAGAATCCCCGGCAGCTCGCCCGAAACCGTCACCAGCTCGCGAAAAACCGGAACCGGAACCGAAGTAACGGCGGGCGTCCGCCCCTCGAAATCGACCAGCAGCAGTTGCTTTTCGCGTCCGCCCTCGTGGAATCCGATGGGGAGAGGCGACCCGGAGTAGCGGATATATTCCCGCCCCGCCACTTTCTGGGGGAGGTGGAGGTGCCCGAGGGCGACGTAATCGGCCCCGTCCGGGAAGACCTGGGCCGGAACCTGAAGCAGGGTGCCGATGTAGAGCTCGCGCATCCCCTCCTCGTCGATTCCCATCCCCCCGGCGGCGAAAAGGTGGCCGGTCAGGAGAAAGGGAACCGGCTTCCCCTCGCGCAGCTCTTCGGCGCGGAGCCCGGCGCGGCGGTAGTGCTCGGCGACGCCCGCGAGCAGGGCGCGGCCTTTGTCGGCGGCGGTCTCCTCCTCCTTCGCGAGGCGCAAATCGCGCTCGCGCAAAAAGGGAACCGCACCGACAATCAGCTCGAGGCTGCCGTCGCGATCCAGGAGCGGCAGCACCTCGGCCTCCGGCTCCCGGGCGTTGCCGACGATATGGATATGGAGCCGCGCCAGCAGTTCGGCGGGAGCTTCAAGGAGTACGGGCGAATCATGGTTCCCGGCGGTGATGACGATATGACGGCAGGAGGGAATCCGGGCCACCTCCCCCAGAAACCGGTAATAGAGCTGCAGAATGGGGTTGGCGGGCAAAAGGTTATCGAAAACATCCCCGGCCACCACCAGCACATTGACCTCGCGGACGCGAACGAATTCAGCCAGCCAGCCGAGAAAACGCTCCGCCTCCTCATGTCGCCGCTGCCCCGCCAGGGTGTGGCCCAAGTGCCAATCGGATGTATGCAAGATTCGAATCATTCCTCAGTATACACGGAAATGTACTTTTTTTCCAGCCGCCGGGCCGAAAAACATTGCAGAAACTGAAAACCCAACTTACATTAAGGGGAAGGCGTAGCCCACAGGAACGCGAACAGCGTTTTCGCGGGGTGGCGAGAGGCGGATGAGCCGTGGCGCGTGGTTCGTAGGGACAATAGGGACGATAGGGACCTTAGAGACCGCGAAGAAGAAAAGTAACGGCGTTGTCAGCCCGGTGATGTTTGCATTTTGATACGACGTTTCTACCGCCGACGAGGGTCGGCCGACCTAAAGTCGGCCAGGGTGCAGGGCCCCCGCCCTGCCGAGGGTCCAGGGGGCGCGGAGCCCCCTGGCGCCAAACGGTATCACTCGCTTGCCCGGAGTCGGCAAAAAAGCCGACTCAGTGGCCGCTTGATGCCGTTTGGAGGTTCCC